>JAYTOF010000199.1:0-3939 GCA_043747955.1 Chitinophagaceae bacterium | reverse complement strand
TGCAACTTATATTGAGTTGAAAAAAATTAAAAAACGGTTGCTGATGGATGCATTGAGCGTGGCCTACAACGGAGTACTGAATAAAAAAATGAAATAACTACTCAGCTCCCATGGCAGATTGCTTCATTGCTGAAGCCAGTTTGTTACCTAAATATTTTTCTATCCAGGCATGAACCAGATAAATAACCGGGGTTAACAATATGGCTACTGCAAATTTGTATATATAGTTGCCGGTGCCGGTAACCAATACCTGGTGAAGACTCCAGGGATCCCCCTGACCGGCTTGAATCCGTTTACCAACATAAAAAGCAATAAAAAGGACAACAAAACTGTCTACCAACTGTGATACCAATGTGGAACCCGTTGCCCTTAACCAGATATTTTTTTCGCCGGTCATTTTTTTGATACGGTGAAAGATCAATACATCCAGTGCCTGTCCTACTAAAAAAGCTACCATCGATCCAATGATGATCCACATACCCTGGCCAAAGATGCCCCGGAAAGCACTATCCGGTTTATCTATACCATTACCGATAGAAAAATATTCGGAAGCAGAAAGGTTGATGGCACCGGTAAAGATCAAAAAAGCATAGGTTATAAGTCCAATAGTGAGGTAGGATAAAAATTTAACCCCCCTGGTGCCGTAATACTCGTTGATAATATCCGTCATTACAAAAACAACCGGCCATAACAAAACCCCTGCAGTTAAATGAAAACTGAAAGGGCTGCCGAATAAATTGATATTAGCCCTTGGTATGCCTGCAGTGTCCTCCAGTGAAAAAATTTTTACGCCTATCACTTCTGCCAGTAATGCACTGGTTATAAAAATACCGGCCAGTAAAATAAAAAGTTTGGTGCTTTTATCCTTAAGAATATTATGTATCATTTTTGGTATTTAAAAATAAAATGAAAATAAACCTGGCAGCAAAAAATAATGATGTTAAAGATAATTATCCACCGGGGTATTTTAATATCCATTTTAAAAGAATAAAAAATAAAGTACAACAATAAAAAAAGGGCATTTATAATTATGGCACCATAACCCAGTATTACCAGTGACCCTTCGAGCCATGGCAGTGGTAAAACCTGATCTGAAATTCCAGCTGTTTTATTCCGCATTTCGATAACCCAAAACACAACAGCCAGTAAAAAGCAGGCGTTGCAAAAAACAGTTATTTTAGAAAAGAAGCGCACGGCAAAAAGTTTAAATGGTTTAAGGTTTTTATTACTTCAACACTCAAGGCTCAACTCATTACCCGTTCCTGCCGCTAAGCATTGGTACAAAACTAAAATTATCAAATGCCTCTTCGCTGGTTGTACCGTCTTCGTTTTTAGTTATCCTTAGCATGCGTTGGTGATGGTCTTCATCAACCGGAATAACCATTTTACCACCACTCTTTAACTGTTCAATTAATTTAGGCGGAATAAAAGGTGCAGCTGCAGTAATAATTATTTTATCAAAGGGTGCATAGGTAGGCAGGCCCTCATAACCATCACCAAAAAAAAATTTAAGGTTTGGATATTGACCTTTAAATATAAATTCCTTTGACTTTTCAAATAATTTCTTTTGCCGTTCAATGGTAAAAACCCTGGCGCCCATCTCTGCCAAAACAGAAGCCTGGTAAATACTGCCGGTACCGATTTCCAGAATTTTATCATTGGGTTTTACCTGCAGCAACTGGGTTTGATAAGCCACCGTATAGGGTTGTGAAATGGTTTGTCCTTCACTTATAGGGAAAGCCCGGTCTTCATAAGCGATTTCATCAAGTGCACTGTCTAAAAAATAATGACGGGGGATATTGTTCATGGCCGCAAGTACATCCTGGTCAGTGATACCTTTCTCTTTAAGTATATCAACCAATTTTTTTCGCAGCCCCTTATGGCGGTATGTGTCTTCGTAATTTCTCATAACTGTTTGCAAGATAAAAAAATGTCAGGAGTAAAACCCTGACCTTTTATACAGCAGAATCTGAAGCTGAAAAATATGATCCACAGCCGTTTAATTATATTCCGGTGTATGTTTATCAAAAAATGTATTCACCGATCTGTTCCATTCATTCAACACCTCATCACGCTGTTTGTTAAGTGTTTGATTGGTGCTGTTATAAGCCTGCGATGCGGCATTGATATCCTGTACACTTTTGTTAAAGGCATTTACGTCATCTTTTGAATGAATGCTCTTTTTTTCATACTCTTTTTTAATGGATTCAAAGCGTTCTTTTGTTAAATAATAATCACTTACAGTATTCATTTTTTCGCCGGCTTCCATTATATAAAAACTGAGCACAGCCTTACAACTGTTCAGCAAACTGTTATCACCCTGAAAAGGTTTTTCCACAGCCAGTTTCTCTAAACCCTCCTTTGCATATTTTAACAATGAATTTCTATTTTGTTCAATACCCGTAATATTATTTTTTTCAACCGCTTCCATCATATATGCTTCCTGTTTATAGGGTTTAAAAAAAATGAGGTATATACCCTTATGATAGCTGTTCACTTCATGAAACTGTTTCATCAGCACATCGAGCCCGCTTTTATTTTCGATGAGTGTAACATTATTTCTGGCCGCAAACTTTTCTGAAGCCAGTTTCATTTTTTCATTACCTTCTTCCAGTTTTTGTTCAACCATTTCCTGCGCCATCATATACGCTTCCATAGCATCATAGCTTTGCTCGGCAATTTCTTCCATATTAATGATCTTACTGTAATCCTCATTGAGAATATTAAAGTACAGCTTCATAAAACCTACGGAGGTATCCCTCAATGCCTTATCGCCTTTAAATGCAGGCAGGCCGGCAATATTCATCCTGGCTTCCTGTACTTCATCCATCAGTTTTAAACGAAGGCTTTCTACTTTTTTTGCATTCTTACCATGTGCCGAAGCACTGGCATAACTCATATATTTTTTCGAAATATTTTCCTGCTGTTTACTGATCACAGCCATGTATTCAACAGGGGTATTATACTCCTGTGCAGCTGATCTTAAATTAATAAAGAGGATACCGGGTAAAAGTAAAAATATTTGTTTCATATCAGGTAAGTTAATAAAGTTAGTTTTGGCATATTAAAAGTATTCATATTTTTAAATAACCGGTAATTCTTTTTAATATCAGGTGCACTGTTTTATTTATTGATCCAGTCCATCATTATTTTACAGGCTTCGGCAAGGGTCATATCCTGCTGCACCTGTTTCAGGTAGGTTTCATTTATTTCCCTGCTGCGCCCGGTGGATACATTTATACGCTGGCTGTCAAAAATATTATTGCTTACTGTTACAAAAGGAACAGCTGCATCTTCTGCTTTCCGGATCATTGTAAACATTTCTGTTGTTTTTTTATATTGAACCGCATAACTGTTCCATTGCAAAGGAACGGTTTTTCCCGACCTGTATTCCTTTAGCCAGGTACCAAATTCATTTATTGATCTAAAAAAGGGATCATTAAATGTACGCTGTTCACTTTTTACTTTTAATACCTGCACGGGCAAAGCAGCCGCTGGCTGGTAAATACCCAGCTTACTGTTATCGGGTTGCAATGCACTGCTGTTTGCTTTTTCTTTAAAAGATCCATCAGCAAACATATCGGGTAAATTAATATCAGGCAGTACGCCTGTCCATTGTGTGGTATTTCCATTTACCCGGTAAAATTTCTGTTGGGTTACCTTTACAAAGTCGTCATATTTTTTAGTTTTGGAAGCTGTAAGTGTATCCATCGGTAAAATGATCTGCGCCGTACCCTTACCATAGGTTGAACCGCCAACAATAAGTGCCCTGTTATAATCCTGCAATACAGCGGCTACAAATTCGCTGGCACTGGCACTGGCACCATTTATCAAAACAAGCAACGGGCCATCGTAAATGGTACCACGGTTGGGGTCTTTTAAAAAATGTACTTTACCATCCTTTTCTTTTACCGAAGCCACCGGACCAATATCAATGAA
>JAYTOF010000198.1:0-2516 GCA_043747955.1 Chitinophagaceae bacterium | reverse complement strand
TAAAGAAAGCAACCTGCCATTAATTAAAAAAGATTATTCTTATATCCTTTTGTTTTTCCCACATCGTGGACAGTATATTATCAAGCAGATGATATTCTGGATAGCTTCAAGCGGATTATTACTGCTGGTATTGATCGGCTTTGGCGCCAGTATTTTTTACCTGTACCGGCAAAAATTTTTTAACGAGACCCAAAAAGACTTTGTAAATAATTTTACCCATGAATTTAAGACCCCGCTGGCAGTTATTAAAATTGCTGCAGAAGTTTTACAACAAAATAATATCATCGAAAAGCCAGACAGGCTGAAAAATTATGCCGGTATCATAAATGAACAGACATCACACCTGCAGGGGCAGGTACAGCGTCTTTTGGAAATAGCTTATACCGACCGTAGCAGCCTGCCGCTGGAAAAAGAAAATTTTGATACCAATATATTGATTGAGGAAGCCATTAATGATCTGCAGCCACTGATCGAACAGAAAAATGCAAAGCTTAAAACAACCTTTGCCCTGCCTGATACGATTATCTATGCGGATAAAGCTTATTTAAGATTAAGCATTATAAACCTGATAGAGAACGCCATCAAATATTCAGTATCCCCCGAAATTTATATATCGACCTCTATGAAGGGCAATGATTTTTGCATTTCAGTAAAAGACAATGGAATTGGAATTGCAAAAGAACATCAGAAGAAGATATTTGACCGCTTTTACCGGATAACTGATGGCGAATTACATACCCATAAAGGGTTTGGTTTGGGCCTGAATTTTGTAAAAAAGGTTATTGATACACACAACGGGGAAATTGAAGTGGAAAGTGACCTTGGAAAAGGAAGCACATTTACAATTAAATTGCCCCGCAACTAAAACAGTTTTATGTCAAAAGGAAAAGTGTTACTGGCTGAAGATGATCTGTCATTAGGATTTGTAATCAAAGATTCGTTGCAGGATATTGGCTTTGAAGTGACTCATTGCCCTGATGGAGAGGTAGCCTGGCAGCAATTTCAAAAGAAAGAATTTGATATCTGCCTGCTGGATATAAATATGCCGGTACGGGATGGATTTTCCCTGGCAAAAAAGATAAGGCAGCTTACCGATGTTGTTCCTATCATTTTTTTAACGGCAAAAAGTATGCAGGAAGATAAACTGAAGGGTTTTCAATCGGGTGCAGATGATTATATAACCAAACCGTTCAGTGTTGAAGAATTGATACTGCGTATGGAAGTTTTTTTAAGACGCACCAAAAAACTACAGGCTGATACTGTGGAGGTTTACCAGTTAGGTAAATTGAAATTTGTTTTTAATGAATTAAAGATTTACACCGGAACCGAAGCTATTACACTTACCCAAAAAGAATCTGACCTGCTCAGGTTTTTTGCCCGGCATGAAAATAAAGTTTTAAAAAGAGAGGAAGTTCTGCTGAATGTATGGGGAAAGGATGATTATTTCCTGGGAAGAAGTATGGATGTATTCATTACAAAACTTCGAAAACATTTTAAAGCCGATCCCAATATTGTGCTGGAAACAATTCATGGTGTTGGTTTCCGGCTGCAGGTAAAGTAATTTAAAGGTGGGCAAGTAATTTTTCCCGGACTAACTTTAATTCATCCGGAGAACATTTAAGTTTTGATTTGGTAAAATTCAAATCGTTTGATGAATTGATGGGAATTAAATGCATGTGTGCATGCGGTACTTCCAGGCCAATTACACTAATACCGCAACGGTTGCAGTTAAAAGCTTTTTCAATGGCATGAGCAATGGGTTTGGCAAAAACCAGCATCTCGGCCAGGTAATCATCAGGCACATCAAATATCTTATCTACTTCTACTTTAGGTACCACTAAAACATGACCTTTTACTAATGGCTCAATATCTAAAAAAGCAATAAATTTTTCGCTTTCAGCAATTTTATGTGATGGGATTTCTCCGGCAATGATCCTGGAAAAGATTGTCATAAAAAAATTTTTACTAAAGATACGCCATAAAAAAACCCATCCGTCAGCTGGTGGATGGGTTAAAATATTTTGGGATTAATTACAGTTCGATATTTTCAATTTGAAATTTAAGTACACCTGCAGGTACCTGTACATCCACTATATCTCCAATAGCTTTTCCCAAAAGGCTATGCCCTATTGGAGAAGTAACAGAAATCTTTCCATCTTTCAGGTTAGCTTCATTTTCTGAAACAATTTTATAGGTAACCTTCTTTTTTGTAGATAAATTAGTCAGTGTAACCTTGGTGAGTATAGATACTTTGCTGGTATCAATATTACTTTCATCCAGGATACGTGCATTAGCAATAACCCCTTCCAGGTGTTTTATCTTGGCTTCCAGCATTCCTTGCGCTTCTTTAGCAGCATCATATTCTGCATTCTCTTTCAGGTCGCCTTTTTCACGTGCCTCTGCTATGGCCCTGCTGGCAGCAGGCCGCTCGATCCCCTTCATGTGTTGTAACTCAACTTTCATCTTTTCAAAAGTCTCCTGCGTTACATAGTTGGTATCACTCATAAAACTTCATT
>JAYTOF010000197.1:0-6407 GCA_043747955.1 Chitinophagaceae bacterium | reverse complement strand
CCCAACAATTATGATCAGTGCCACTACCGCTATTTTCAACATTACCATTACATTGCTGAAATTCCTGCTTTCTTTAATACCGCGGTAAACCAGGTAAGTGATGAGGACATTTATGATCAAAGCCGGCAGATCTATTATCATTCTCAATCCGCCAACAACCGGGGCATTGCTCCATGCTGCCAATTCATCAGCATTGGTGCTGCCCCGCTCAACAGCATGCTTGGCTTCCATATAACTGGTGCACAGATATTCAGGAATGTACACATTCATTTTACTCATGAGAGAGGTAAAATAATCACTCCAGCTATAGGCTACATAAATATTACCGATGGAGTATTCCATGATCAATGCCCAGCCAATTACCCAGGCAAACAACTCTCCAAAACTTGCATAAGCATAGGTATACGCACTACCGGCAACCGGGATACGGCTTGCAAATTCGGAATAACACAATGCCGTGAATGCACAGGCAATACCTGTTATGACAAATAATATAACTACCCCTGGACCGCCATGAAATACAGCATAGCCCAGGCTGCTGAAACTTCCTGCTCCAAGTATTGCTGCAATACCAAAAAAAGTAAGATCACGCACAGTTAACACCCGTTTTAATCCAACGCCCCCATGCGGGTCATCACTTCCCTCAACTAAAATATTTTCTATTTTTTTTGTGCGGAATAAGGAATTAGACATGTTGGTTTTGGTTTTGTGGAAGTAAATTAAGAAAAATATATTTATTTGGAAGAATTGAGAGAATAAACAAAATAGTCATAAGCTATTTTAATTTCATAAGGCAGCGCTTGATCAACCCCGTTTCGACAAGCTTAACCTGACAGCCTTTATAATTACAGAGCTACTTTTTAAATAATTGTGTTGTCAGTCTGAGCCTTGTGATGTCAGTCTGAGCTTTGTGATGTCAGTCTGAGCTTGTCGAAGACGGGTTAGTATGTGATTTTGCCAGCCTTTTAATTTCTTCCCAATCTTCTTTACATAAAGCCTCTTTCTTTTTTCTTGACCATCCTTTAACCTGTTTTTCACAGGCTATTGCCTGGTTAATATCCTGAAATCGTTGATAGTATTTTAAAACAACAGGCCACCTTTTGTATGTATAACACAATGCATTTTCATCATTATTATGTTCCCATAATCTTCTGTCAAGATTATTTGTAACACCAGTATAATAACTCGCATCGCTGCATTCAACAATATAAACGAAATAGTTGTGGGCAATTTTCATTTAAAAATTTTATTGTGTACTTAACCCGGTTTCGACAAGCTCAACCTGACAGCTTTAGTCTTGAAGAGGGCTGTTTAAAACAATGTACCTCCAACCCAAAACCACAAACAACTAACCACAAACTATTTTAACGCTCTCTCCGCATCAGGTTATCTGCCAGATCCTGCAATGGTTTTTTACGAACCGAAAGTACGGCAGTATCTTCAAGATGTTTTAATGCAGTTTGCAGGTATTTATCTTTTAATTCTTTTGCCCAGTCATCTACTTTACAATCTCTGAAGATTTGTAATACCCTTTCAACTTTACCGGCAGTGTTAGATTTTATCAGTTCTTTTAATTCCGTAAGTTGTTCAGGTTTTGCTGTCTCAAAAGCGTGAATCATTAAAAATGTCTTTTTGTTGGCTAAAATATCCCCACCAATTTTTTTACCGAATTTTTCAGGATCGCCAAATGCATCTAGATAATCATCCTGCACCTGGTATGCAACTCCCAGGTTTTTACCAAACGCATACAGATGCTGTTGATTACCTTCTCCGGCACCGCCTAAAATTGAACCCAGTTGTAAACTTGCAGCAAGGAGTACCGAAGTTTTGAGGGTGATCATTTTTACATAGTCATCCATACCCACGGTTTCTCTTTTTTCAAAGTCCATATCCATTTGCTGACCTTCGCAAACTGCACTGGCAGTATTATTAAACAGGTATAAAACTTTTTGTAAATGGGCCAGCTTGATCTTATTGAGATATTCATAAGCTTTTACAAACATGGCATCGCCTGCCAGTAGTGCCGTTGATTCTCCATATTTGCTGTGTACAGTTTGCATTCCACGCCTTAAGGGAGCTTTATCCATAATATCATCATGGATGAGGCTGAAATTATGAAACAGTTCAATGGCCGTTGCTGCATGGTAAGCATCAGGATCTATTTCATCAAATATCTGATTACCCATTAATACACATACAGGCCGGATCCTTTTACCGCCCAGGCTTAGAATATACTGGGCAGGATCATACAAACTTTCCGGTTGCTCCGGAAAATGACGAACATTGAACTTTGCTTCGAATAATTCAGAGAGTTCTGTAAATGAATGCATAGATATTACGGCTATGATAGAAAGCTGCTAAAACTTTTAAATATAATTAAATACCCGTTTGATAACAGCAGCTTTGCAGTTATGTAAATTATTTTTTCTTTTTATGCTTTACATTGAAAACAGGTTTTGCTTTAGTCTGTACTAAAGTATTGGGTTTAGTTTTAATAACTGTCCCCTCTTTTACAACCCATTCAAAATCAAGTTGCCTTTTAATTAAATTGGCAGCAACTACTTTGATTCTGACCATATCTCCCATCCTGAATTTTTGTCGGGTACGTAATCCAACTAAAGCATAATCTGCCTCATCCAGTTTAAAATCATCATATGCAGACAGGTCTCTCACAGTAACCATGCCCTCACATTTATGTTCAACCGTTTCTACAAAAAAACCAAAGGAAGCCACACCACTGATGATACCATCAAATTCTTCACCCAGGTAATTTTTCATAAACTCAACCTGCTTATATTTATTACCGGCACGTTCCGCTTCCATGGCCTTGCGTTCCCTGTCGCTGCAATGTTTGCAGCGCTCATCCATTTTTTTGTCAAGCTTCAGGTCTTTTGCCAGGCATTGCTGCAAAATACGATGTACCATTACATCAGGATACCGGCGGATGGGTGACGTAAAATGACAGTAATGTTCAAATCCCAATCCATAATGGCCAATATTTGATGAGGTATAAATTGCTTTGGACATGGTACGTATACCCAATTGTTCCAGTACATGCTGCTCGGGTTTACCCTGTACCTCTTTCAGCATTTTATTAAAGGAAGCAGCAACAGCACGTTCATCATGCAGGTCAAAAGTATATCCGAATTTTTTTGCGAATGCCACAAATGGTTTCAGTTTTTCATCATCGGGTGTGTCATGTATACGGTAAGGAAAAGGTATCGGTTCTTTATTCACTTTTATTTTTGAAACATACGAAGCTACCGTCCGGTTGGCCAATAACATAAATTCTTCGATCAGCTTATGTGCATCTTTACTTTCTTTTACTACAATACCAAGTGGCTTTCCTTTTTCATCAAGCTGAAAACGTACTTCCTGTGAAGAAAAATTGATGGCACCGTTTTTAAATCTTTCGGCCCTGAATTTTTTGGCAAGATCATTCAAAAGTACAATTGATTTATAGTGTAAGCCGTCTCTCTTTTCAATAATATCCTGCACTTCATCATAAGTATACCGGTGGTTACTGTGTATGATGGTACGGCCCAGCCAGCTATGCTTAATTTCTGCCCGGTTTGTAATTTGAAAAATGGCTGAGAAAGTATATTTATCCTCATGCGGCCTTAAAGAACATAACTCATTTGAGATCCGCTCCGGCAGCATTGGATTTACACGATCCGGTAAATAAACACTGGTAGCTCTTTCATAGGCGATCTTATCCAGCAAAGTACCAGGCTTTACAAAATGGCTTACGTCGGCAATATGAACGCCTATCTCATAATTACCGTTATCTAAATTCCGGATGGATACCGCATCATCAAAATCTTTGGCATCTGCCGGATCAATGGTAAAAGTTAAGATATCACGGTAATCTTTCCGGTTTTTTATCTCCTCACGGCTTATATGCTGAGGTAACTTTTTAACTTCTGCCATAACTTCCTTATCAAACCCCAGTGGAAAACCAGCTTCAATCAGTATCTCTTTCATGGACCTGTCATTATCGTCTTCCGATCTTAATATGGTTACCACTTCGCCAATGGGTTTTTTATCTGATTTGTTCCAACTTAATAATTTGACAACTACCCTTTCGCCATCTTTTGCACCATTCAATTTATCAGCAGCGATATAAAAATCCGGAACAGGCTTTTCCGAAGATGGTATAAAAAAAGCAAAATTCTTATTCAGCTGGATGTTACCAATGAACTCGGTTTGCTTACGTTCTGCAACATCTACAATTATACCTTCAGTTCTTTTGCCTTTTGCAATGCCTTTATTTACCTGAACCCTTACCATATCACCATGTAATGCCCGGTTAAAATCATTGGGGCGGATAATGATATCTTTTTCTGTGCCTTCTACAATAACAAACCCCATTCCGCTGCGTGAAATATCCAATTTCCCTTTTACTATTTCAACCTGTGATGACTTTTTACCTTCTCTATTCTTTTTATGCATATGTTTTTTTAAAACCTCCAATATAAAAAACCGGCAAACCATAGTTATACCGCTTTGCCTGTGCGGCAAATTAATTTTTCATGCTGCAATGTAATAACAAATTGCTACATTCGGCTAAATCAAGGATTGTGCAGCCACTCACAAATTCTCCACAAAAAATAATTACCAAAACGATATGGATACTGTCGCTGGTAAGTTTATTTACTGACCTGGCCAGTGAAATGTTGTATCCGGTAATGCCGCTCTTTCTGAAACATATTGGTTATACGGCAATTTTTATTGGAGTGTTGGAAGGAATTGCCGAGGCAGTTGCCGGTTTAAGCAAAAGTTATTTTGGTAAATTAAGTGATACCAGCGGCAAGCGGTTACCGTTTGTGCAATTGGGCTATGCCTTCAGTGCGGTAAGCAAACCCATGCTGGCAATCTTTATTTATCCCTGGTGGATATTTTTATCACGTACCATTGACCGGCTGGGTAAAGGAATAAGAACCGGTGCAAGAGATGCATTACTTAGTGATGAGTGTACAAAACAAACAAAAGCGCAGGTATTTGGATTTCACCGCAGCATGGATACACTGGGCGCCGTTTTTGGGCCAGCCATTGCATTGGTTTATCTTTATTTTTATCCGGGTAATTATAAAACCCTTTTTCTTATTGCATTTCTGCCAGGCTTACTTGCCGTTATTTCTACTTTACTTATTAAAGAAAAAAAGAAATTCCCTGAAAGGCAAACTGACGTGCGAAGGCCACGGGTTAACGTTTTTGCTTTCGCCGGTTATTGGAAAACAAGTTCACCGGAATACAAAAAGTTAGTTACAGGCTTACTGCTTTTTGCCCTGTTCAACAGTTCAGATGTTTTTCTGTTATTAAAAATGAAAGAAAGCGGATTAACGGATACGGCTGTAATAGGTGTTTATATTTTTTATAACCTCGTTTATGCTTTGCTGGCTTATCCTGTTGGCATCCTCGCTGATAAACTGGGTTTGAAAAAAATATTCATTACAGGCCTTTTTATTTTTGTCCTGGTCTATACCGGATTTGCATTCAACACCAATATCATTATTTTTCTTGTTCTGTTTTTCCTGTATGGTTTGTATGCAGCAGCTACCGAAGGCATTTCAAAAGCATGGATAAGCAATATTGTGGAAAAACAGGAAACAGCTACTGCTATAGGTACCTATTCGGGTTTTCAAAGCATCTGCGCCTTTATTGCCAGCAGCCTTTGTGGTTTACTATGGTTTAATTTTGGCGCAATGATTACTTTTTTGATCACCGCTTCGGTTACGGTTATTGTTATTATTTATTTGGCATTATATAAAAGAACTCCAGTCAGTATTTCCTAACTTTAGCAAAGCATTAAATCAAATTTTAAGATATGGAATTTTATGATACCGTAGTTGGTGCTTTACAAGGATTAAAAACAAAAGGATTTACGGTTAATTTCAACATTGCCTTTGATAAGATCATCTGTTCTGATAATAAAACCTGTTTAAACCCTGATGAATTTGAAATTGTGGAGGTACACCGGTTTGAAGGGAACAGCAATCCTGCCGATGAAGATGTGGTATATGCTGTTGAATCCAAAGACGGAAATATCAGGGGTGTTTTGACCAGCGCCTTTGGAATATATGCTGATGCAGCATCAACAGAAATGATCCGCAAACTTTCTTTAACCCATTAATTATTTTATACCTAAACTTCAAACAACTTTCTATGTCCCAAAAAATTAACCGCAAAGATTTTATTCAAAAAACAACCTTAGCAGGTATGGCACTTGGTTTTACCGGCCAACTCAAAGCATTTGCTCCTGCAAAAAAAGAAAAAGTACGCATTGGTATTATTGGAACCGGTTTCCGCTCACACGAACACATGGGTAATTTTTTACAGCGGGAAGATGTTGAGATTACGGCTATAGCCGATCCTCAACAAAGAAGTGTGGATGAAGCACTTCCGGT
>JAYTOF010000196.1:0-1653 GCA_043747955.1 Chitinophagaceae bacterium | reverse complement strand
GTTGAACCGTTATGATGGTTACAGTTTTAAAATTTTCGCCAACGACCACTACAATGCACATTCCCTAAGCAGCAATACCGTTGTAAAACTTTTTGAAGATTCAAAAGGCCGGATATGGGTTGGTACAGAAAATGCCGGATTAAATATCTACGATAAGCAAAGCGGAAAATTTTACCGCATCACACACAATAATTCAAATCCGGCCAGCCTTTCGGGCAATGGCATACGATCCATCATGGAAATGCCCGATAGCAGAATACTGGTAGCCACAGATGTTGCAGGATTAAATATTGTTGAACCTGGTAAGGATTTTTTTGCAAAAGATGCCGCACCCGTTGTTACCAGGCTTAGCTTACCCAATGATGAACACGTGTACGGTATGGGAAAAGATACAAACGGAATTACCTGGATTGGCGGTATGGATGGAGCTGTGTACCGGTTTGACCCGCTGAAGAATAATTTTATAAAACTGAACAATGGAATACTGCTTAATGATGGTTACCTGAACCCCGATGGCAGTAAATTAATCAATAGTAATCTCTACCTCTCCGACGGAAAAGATATATTTCCATTATTCAACAGCAATAAAACACCAGCAGGCAATATCATCTTTAAACCCAAAGAACAACTTTGGGAAAACCACCACAGGGAGGAGTATTTTTATAGTGTTTATAAAAACGAGCCCGGCAAAGCAGTAAACTGGAACGAGCCATTACCTGTAACCCAAACAAGGTTATGTTATCCGTTCATTATCGACCAATCCGGGGTACTCTGGTCTGGCTCTGTTGGATATGGGCTTCGAAAATACAATTCAGCAGGCAACAGGTTTAAAACATGGACTCCAAATCCTGGCGCCAGTGTAAAGTGGATCGTTCCTGTTAATGCAAATGATATCTTTTTAGGAGATTTTGCCTATGGATGGATCAGGTTAATCAATGATTCGCTGAGAAAAAATGCATTCAGCAGCATTCCCGGTCTTACACAGGTAGATAATTTCATCATATCCAAATCGGGTGATTACTGGATAAAGAGTGATAACAAAGGGTATATTAAATACAACCCTGCTTCCGGCAAACTGCTATCATATCCTCAAATAAACGACGGTAAAAGCATTGGTGGAAAACAACCAATGCTTGAGGATAGTAAAGGAAATATTTGGCTTGCCGGACTTGGAGGTAAATTCACACGCATAAATACAGCTACGGGCAGTATAGACAGCTTTACCATTAACAGTATGGTTGCCAAACCAATACCGCCCAAATCGATCTGTACTGCATTATATGAAGATAAACAGGGCGTATGCTGGATTGGCACAGCCGAAGGTTTTGTGAAAGTTATTTTCAGTAACAACCAAAAATCATCACAACAAATAAAATGGTTTTACAATAACAGCAGCAACCGAAATTCGCTCAACTATAATCACGTGTCTTGCTTTTTAGATGACCCCATTGCCCCAGATAAATATTTATGGATAGCAACAAAAGGGGGCGGATTAAACAGGTTGGATAAAATTACCGGCGATTTTTTTCACCTCACCACAAAAGATGGTTTGCCTGATGATGTAGTGTATGGCATATTACCAGATGATGCAGGCAATATTTGGGGCAGTACCAACAAGGGACTTTTTTGTATGAGTGTATCCAAAAATACCAA
>JAYTOF010000195.1:0-2704 GCA_043747955.1 Chitinophagaceae bacterium | reverse complement strand
CATATCTGGGCACCGGTTCAACGTTACCTGCGGATAAATGTAAATACACCCAGTAAAGATGATGCGCTGCGCAACAAACACAATAAACTGATGCACCAATGGAGCAGCAGCAGAAAAAATGTATTTCTGATAACCGGCCATACCCATAACCCGGTTTTTGCATCAGGGAAATACTCCAGCCATCCGTCTAATCATATTAACCGGAATACTATTGAAAAAAACAGGCCAACTTATTTTAATACCGGTTGCTGCTGTTTTAATGATGGTGATATAACCGGGATAGAAATTGCAGATGGTTTTATCCGGCTTGTAAAATGGTATGATGAAAATGCAGTTTCAAAAAGAAAGGTACTGGAAGAGATCAGTTGGACCAACCTGTTGGCTGATCTTTAAAATATAATCTGTTGATATAATTATCCGGTTCATAAATGATCTGTTACTGCATCAATCATCATCTTTTGCTGTAACTTTTACAAAAGCTGCCCGTTTAGGAGCCGGCATCACTGCATGCAATCCTTTTACGCCTTTCCAGATCACTTCACTGAATTCCAGGTCGGGTGCACTGTCTTCTTTACTAAAATCAAATATTGCAGACCGCTCTGCCAATTCATTCCACACCAGGTTTTTATCTTCTAAATTAACATTTGAAGGTAATGCGGTAAAAGAAGTATTATCTGCAGCAGGTGTAAAGCATCGCCACATAGATGTTGCCCCGGCATCATACTGGCTCATAGGAGGTATTCCAAGTATTAACTCAATGGTACGTAACATACCACTGGTTGAATAAGGCGTATGATCAACAAAATTTCTTTTTACATAAGGGCCGGCAACATAAGCAGTAGTTCGGTGTGCATCAACATGGTCGGGACCATTTTGTGCATCATCTTCAACAATAAAAACCACGCTTTCTTTCCAAACCGGGCTGTTACTTATATGCTGTAAAAACATACCAACTGCAAGATCATTATCAGCAACATATGCAAAAGGAGTAGGCCTTCCTTTTGCTAATCCTGCTGTATGGTCATTAGGTAACCGTAAAGAATTAAATTGTGGTAATGCATTTACCGCAATGAGTGAATCAAATTCACGTTCCCATTGATAGTAACGTACCGTATCCATCACTTTCAAATTCCAGCCTGTATAATAAGGACAAAAATGATTTTCTAAAACCGGGATATTGGCTTTATGATCATCTGCAAACTCTCCATAAGTTCTGTAACTCACCCCTGCTTTTTTACAGGCACCCCAAATAAAATCACCTTTGTTATTGGCAATTTTTCTTGTGCCCTCTCCATCATATTCACCACCACGGCCTCCATAACTGGTTACCCAGTTCTTTTCAAGGTAGTCGGTTGCATAGGCACCCAGGCTCCAGTTATGCCCGTCGGCACTTACTTCCCCATCCACATAAAAATTATCAAGCAATACAAATTCCCTGGCCAGTTTATGTTGATTGGGTGTAATTCTTTCGCCAAATAAAACAAGGCTGGTATCTCCATTGCCTTCTTTAACGTCACCCAATACCTGGTCGTAAGTACGGTTTTCCTTAACAATATAAAACACATACTTTATTGGAGAAGGGTCACCGATTTTTTCAGGAATGGGATTCCCTTTCTCGCCTTTACTCAATAATTCTTTTTCTTTTGTATAGGGTGTATTTTTATAAACCTGTTGAGAATACAGGCCTAGTTGTTTTTCTGATGGCCTATCAATAATGCTCATTGTTCCTTTCATTAAGCCCCCAATGTATTGGGAGTCTCCTTCATCATCTGCCTGGTATTTTACTTTACGCTTAACAGGGCCGGGTAGTTTGGGATTTGCAAAAGAGGTAAACCCTTTTCCATTGGTTACAAATATTTTTTTGCCAATTACTTTTACGCAAGTAGGATACCAACCCACCGGAATAAAACCTTTTGAAGTACTGTTGCCCGGTTTACTTACATCAAAAACGGCAAGGCAATTATTATCAGCATTAGCAATAAATAATGTTTTTTCATCTGCACTTAATGCCAATCCATTTGTTGTGCTGCCGGGAGGGGCATCCGGAAATAAAGAAGCTGTTACTGTTTCAATTACTTTGTTTTCCCAGGTATTGATCACAGAAACAGAATTGTCGTTGCTGTTGGCCACAAATAAATATTTTCCATCTTTGCTAAGGCAAAGCTCATTGGGATTATCACCCACATTAATGTCCATTTCCAGCGATTGTTCGCCGGTATAAAAAACACTCACCTTATCGCTACCCCAAACCGAAATGTATAATTTAGATTTATCCGGAGATAAAATGCAACTGTATGCCTCACCTCCCAGGTTTACTTTTTTAATTATTTTTTTGCTAACCAGATCAATGATGTAAAGCGAATTATCATCCTTGGTTACCACATATAATAAATTACGGGCATCGTCTATCTCAATACCTGCCGGCGAAATTTTATTGGGCCATTTAGCCCCCAACTTTATACTGTCTTTTAATTTTAATTTATTATTTACAATAGCATATTGCAAAATCCAGTTATCATTTCCTCCGCTGGCATATACATATTTTTCATTGCTGCTGAACTTTAAACCCAGCCAGCTTTTTTTAATTTCAATATTATCTAATATTTTTTCTGTTTTGATATCTACCAGTTGCAATGTTTGTTTACTTTGGCCATTATTGGTAACTGCCATTAATCTTTTTGAATTACTTACTGCCATATTTAAG
>JAYTOF010000194.1:0-3044 GCA_043747955.1 Chitinophagaceae bacterium | reverse complement strand
GAAGATACCGGCCTGGAAACAGAAGCATTACATGGCGAACCTGGCGTAAAAAGTGCAAGGTATGCCGGTGAAAACAGGAATTTTAATGATAATATAGATTTGCTTTTATTAAACCTGGAATCCTCCAGCAATAAGACTGCCCGTTTCAGAACCGTAATATCTTTAATAATGTATGGCAAAGAATATTTTTTTGAAGGTATTTGTCCAGGTAAAATAATCAGTAAAAAAAGGGGGGTCAATGGTTTTGGTTATGACCCGGTTTTTATACCGGAAGGCAGCACTAAAACTTTTGCAGAGATGGATATAACAGAAAAAAACAAATTCAGTCACCGAAAAAAAGCAATGGAGAAACTGATCATTTTTTTGAAAAACGAATATGGCAAGAATTAAAATCGAAATACCCGGGCGGGTTATTGCATCATTTCATATACCCATCCGTATTGCTGATATCAACTATGGCAATCATGTAGGTAATGATGCTTTTGTAAGTATCATTCATGAAGCCAGGTTGCAATGGCTTCAGCAATACGGTTATACTGAATTAAATATTGTAGGTATTGGTTTAATCATGAGTGATCTTGCACTCGAATTTAAAAATGAATCTTTTTATGGTGATGTAGTAAACGTTAAACTTGGCGCCGGAGAAATTTCACGTGTCGGTTTCGAATTATATTATCAGCTTTTTACAAACAGAAATAATGAAATCATTTTACTGGCAAATGCCCGGACGGGTATGATCTGTTATAATTATACTGCAAAAAAAGTAACGGCAATTCCTGAAAGATTTAAATCAATTTTAGAAGGATAGAAATTAATCTTCATTCCATATTTTCCAATTGGCTTCTGCCTGTATGATCAGCATTTGGTAGCCATTCATTATTACAGAACCATGCTCCTCCCCTTTTTGTAAGAACAACGTTTTAGCCGGCCGGTAAACCAGGTCGTACAAATAATGATCGGTTGTTAAAAATGAATAGGGTATATCCGGACAGGTATCATCACCAGGCGACATACCAAGTGGTGTGGCGTTTACAATAATGTTGTATTCCTGAATAATGTCGTTTGTAATTTGACCATACTGAATAAAGTCATCTCCTTTGTTTCCATTTCTTGAAACAACTAAAAAAGCGATGCCCAGCTTTTTTAGGACATACTGAACAGCTTTAGAGGCGCCACCGGTTCCTAAAACCAGAGCCTTTTTATGTGATGGCTTTAAGTTTTTTACAAACGTTTCTTCAAAACCAATGATATCAGTATTATAAGCAGTTAATTCATTCCACCGTATCTTAATACAGTTTGCTGCACCAATCTGCTCTGCTTCTGCCGACAGGTGGTTAATATACTGAAGCACCGTTTCTTTATAGGGAATGGTAACACTTAACCCTTTCAACAGGAGATTTGCTTTTAACAGTGTAGGAAAATCTTTAATTGCTGTTAGCGGGAATGAATGAAATGTGGCATCAGCTATTCCTTCTCTTTCTATTTTTTCTGTAAAATATTGTTTGGAAAAAGAGTGTGTTAATGGATAACCAATAATTCCATATGCTGCCATTATACTGTTTCTTTATTCAAATACAAATGGAAAGTATCACCACGTAAACCAATACGCATAGCTTCCAGGGGAATAACTTCGTTTGGCGCAATATTACCCAGATTTACATTGCAGCCAATCAGCTCCAAAAAGTAAAGTTGCTGTGCTTTTTGCGGGGCTTCCCAAATAATTTTTCCTTCGGGAATTTGTGTTAATATTTCCTGAACCAACCCTTCTCTCACTTCACCTGTTCCCCTGTAAATTCCCACATTACCCGCTTCCCTTGCTTCAGCAATTACATAAGTTGAACCTGCCTCCAGCTCAGCTCTCATCAATTCGATCCACTTATAAGGTGGCATAATATGGGTTGCATCCTTACTGCCCACTTCGCTTAACACAACACCGATCTTGGCCAGTTTTTCAATATAGCCACATTTTTCTGCATGGGGAATTTCAATGGAGCCATCACTTACCTCCATATAACTAACACCAAACTCCCTGCATACATTGATATAATCTTCAAATTGATTCCTGATCAGGAAAGCTTCAAAGAGTGTACCTCCAAAATAAATCGGCATATCAAAAGAACGGTAAACCTCCAGTTTTTCTTTCAGATTAGGGGTAACATACGAAGTGCCAAAGCCAAGCTTTACAACATCTACGTGCGGATGAGTAGCACTCATAAAGTTTTTTGCATCTTCTACACTAAGTCCTTTATCCATTACCATGGTAATTCCATGATCACGAGGTTTAATGTTACGTTCAGGTATTTGAGATAGAGTAAAGTTCATCTTGATTATTTTAAGGACTGCAAAGATAACCGATGAACTGCAAAATATGATTATTCTACAAATTTTGAGGTCAGAAATGCGTATATCCAGGCCTTTCTTAGAGAGAGTTCCTTTTTTTAAAGCGGGCAATAACTTCAACTACCTGCTGTACCTGGAGTATTGAAGGATTTATTTCTATGAACTTTTTAACCAATTTCGGATTCCTGCACATTCCTGCTTCCAAATTCAAGAATGCTTCTTTGGATTTACCCATGGCATATAAAACTGCGCTTTTATAAAAAAGGAAAATGGGCTTGCCATCGGTTTGTTCAAAAGCGAAACCTGCATATTCCAAAGCTTCAGCAAACATTTCGGCTTTATAAAGACATTTTAATAATTCAATCCAGCCATTAATATTTTTGGGCCTTACCCTTACTACATTTCCAAAATAAGTAATGGCATCATCCAATTTATCCAATTCCATATAACATTGGCCCATGGCAAGGTTATACTCCGGCTGCATACGGTGAATACGCATGGCCATTTCCAGGTTTTTAATGGCACTGTCCCAATTGCCTTCATTCATGTAGGTGCAGGCAATTTTATAATTCAATTGGCTGTCATCATGGTTTAAATGACTCGCTTTTCTGTAATTAAAACGCGCCTGGGCATAGTTACCCATTTTATCATAACAATGCCCGATCGCTTCGTAAATAACATCTTCTGGTCTTGCCAGCTCCAAA
>JAYTOF010000193.1:0-1505 GCA_043747955.1 Chitinophagaceae bacterium | reverse complement strand
GCAGAAAGTGCAATTTTCTGTAGTATTTCCAGTTCTTTATCGTTACAATTTATATACATGCGTTGCAAAAGTAAAAGAAGTAATTTGTAATTAGGAATTAGGAATTGGGGGAAAGGGACTTTATAAATTGAAAAGAAAGCTGAGTTATAATACCTAATTACCAATTACCAAATCCCAATTCCGTTTCCGGCATTAATATTGACCATATACAACCTCACACAAAAAAAACACAATTAACTGTGTATTTTGACATTTTGACTATATATTGAGAAGATTATGAATGATAAGTTTTATTTGCAGGGACAGGAAGATGAAATGGAGTTTATGCCAATTATTCCTTTGAACGAAGATGATGACGGAAGTGCTGATGATCAACCTATTCCGGATGTTATTCCTTTATTAGCTTTAAGAAATACAGTACTCTTCCCCGGGGTAGTTATTCCTATTACGGTAGGCAGAGATAAGAGTATTAAAGCGGTAACTGATGCTTACAAGGCTGACAAATTGATAGGCGTAGTTGCGCAAAAAGACAGTTCGGTTGAAGAACCCACTGTCAGCGATCTGGAAGATATTGGCACAGTGGCAAAAATTGCCAAGCTGATAAAAATGCCCGATGGCGGAACAACCATTATTATACAGGGGCGCAAGCGTTGCAAGATTGATGAGATAATCAGCGACGATCCTTACTTTAAAGCGAGAATTACTGTTTTAACCGACGAGGTTTTAAAAGATGATCCTGATTTTGAAGCTATGATCGGCAGTATTAAAGACCTGGCCGGGCAGATAATAAATCTATCACCAAACCTGCCCAGCGAAGCAGCCATTATATTAAAGAACATAGAGAACCCATCGTTCCTTATTCATTTTGTAAGCAGTAATTTAAACAGCGATATAAAAGAAAAGCAGCGCCTGCTGGAGATCAGTAATATTAAAGCCAGGGCCGAACTGCTGATGAATTTAATGCAGACCGAACTGCAATACACCGAACTTAAAAATAAGGTAACCAATAAAACCCGTGCCGAGCTGGATAAGCAGCAGCGTGAATATTTTTTACAGCAGCAGATGAAAGCCATTAAAGACGAACTGGGTGGCGATAATGTGGCCGAAGTAAAGGATATGCTGAAGAAGGCCGAAAATAAAAAATGGCCGGCAGCAGCAAAGGAAATGTTTACCAAAGGTGCCGAAAAACTGGAACGGATGCATCCATCCACACCCGATTATTCGGTTGTGTATAATCACCTGGACCTGATGCTTGACCTGCCCTGGGATGAATACACCCAGGACTCCTACGATTTAAAAAAGGCTAAGAAAATTCTGGATCAGGATCATTATGGCATGCAGAAAATTAAGGAACGTATTTTAGAATACCTGGCCGTTTTAAAATTAAAGGGCGATATGAAATCGCCGATACTTTGCTTTTTGGGCCCTCCGGGAATTGGTAAAACCAGTTTGGGTAAAAGTATTGCTGCTGCTATACAAAGAAAATATGTTCGGGTAAGTTTGGG
>JAYTOF010000192.1:0-21898 GCA_043747955.1 Chitinophagaceae bacterium | reverse complement strand
TATTGAACTAGGTTCCGGTAATATTGACAAACTGCCTGTTTTATAGATCCAGAAAATCATCTATATCCCGTTTATTTTTTTTGGTTGGCCTGCCCTGCTTACTCATTCTTTTACCCGTATGAAAAGTTGCAGCCTGAAACGTAATCCTGTCAAGCTCTTCAGCAGGGGTAATATCCTTATAATAATTTACAGCTTCACTGTACTGAACCCTCTTGTATAATAAACCTGTTACTTTAATCACCCATCTTTTGTTTTCAGACTTTACTTCATATTCATCATCAACGTTAACAGGCTTTGATGCCCTTGCGTTTACCCTGTTATTTTTTACTTTCCCATTGTCACAGGCATCTCCCGCCTGGCTGCGGGTTTTAAAGAGTCTGATGGCCCATAAGTATTTATCAAGCCGCAGTTTTTCTTTTTCCATAAGCCAAAAATAAATGCTTTTGTAACAATGCTGATTAAAGATTAGCGTATTTCCTTAATTTTATTTATCTAAAACACAAAGTATGTACTTAAAGAGTTTAAAAATTGTAGTTCTGGTGATATGTTTTGCCCAATTAGCTTATGCCCAAAACAGGGGCGGCATAAACTGGACAGAAGATGGTAATGCTTATACAAGGGTAAAAGATGGGAATATTATTAAGGTTGATCCCAAAACAGATGCAGAGGTAATCATTGTAAGAAAAGAACAACTTACTGTACTTCCGGCCAAAAAAGTTTTAAATCCTCAATCATATTTTTTCAATAAAAGTAATACCAAGCTGCTTGTTTTTACCAATACGGCAAAAGTATGGCGGTATAACAGCAGGGGTGAGTATTGGGTGTTGGATATTATAGCAAATAAATTAAAACAATTAGGTAAGGGGCTGCCTGCACAATCTTTGATGTTTGCAAAATTTTCACCCGATGGAAGGCGGTGTGCTTATGTTAGTGAGCATAATCTATATGTTGAAGATATCAATACGGGTGTAATTACAAAACTTACAAAAGATGGCAACAGGAAATTAATTAACGGAACTTTTGACTGGGTATATGAAGAAGAATTTGGATGCAGGGATGGTTTCAGATGGAGCCCTGATGGAAACAAGATCGCATTCTGGCAGGTAGATGCTTCAAAGATCCGTGATTATTATATGCTCAACACAACCGATAGTAATTATTCACAGATTATTCCTGTTGAATATCCAAAGGTTGGAGAAGCACCTTCGCCGGTGAGGATTGGTGTTGTCAGCATTGATAACGGGTATATCCGCTGGATGGATATTGATGGGGATCCGCAACAGAATTATCTGCCCAGGATGGAGTGGTCGGCACTGAATGAAATAATTGTACAACAACTTGACCGTAAGCAACAGGAAAGCAAATTAAAATATTGTAATGCTGCAGATGGAAGTTGCCGGACATTTTTTGCAGAAAACAGTGAATCGTGGATCGATCTGAATACAGATGATCCCCGTGGATGGGACTGGATAAATAAAGGACAGGATTTTATCTGGATCAGTGAAAAAGACGGCTGGCGGCATATTTATAAAATAAGCCGGGATGGGAAAACAGAAACTTTGATCACTAAAGGGAATTATGATATTGGCGAAATTAAAAGTATCGATGAAGTAAACAACTTTATTTATTTTACGGCTTCGCCTGAAAATGCAACACAATTGTATTTATACCGGGTAAATATTGAAGAACCTAAATTAATACAAAAAGTGAAACGGGTTTTTGTTAAACCAAAAGAAGGCCCCGAATTGATAAGTGCTGCAGATTTAAAAGGAACACATAATTACAATATTTCTCCCAATGGAAAAATTGCCTCCCATTCCTTTTCCAATTATAAAACAGCTCCGGTAAGAGAATGGATCATGCTGCCGGAGAACAAACCTTTTAATCTGGATAAAAGTATCGCTGCAAATATTAAAACAGACAAAACGGTTGATATTGAATATGTAAAGCTGATCACCGATGATAATATCATTCTTGATGCATGGATCAATAAACCCAAAAATTTTGATGCAACAAAAAAATACCCGGTGGTATTTTATGTTTACGGGGAGCCGGCAGCATCAACCGTACAGGACAGCTATGGCAACCATAATAATTTTTTATATAAAGGCGATATAAGGGCAGATGGATATGTACAGGTAGCCATTGATAACCGGGGTACTCCGGTGCTTAAAGGCGCCGACTGGCGAAAATCCATTTACCGGAAAATAGGAAACCTAAACGTAATTGATATGGCCAAAGGGTTTAAAAAGCTAATGGAATTAAATCCTTATTTTGATAATGAACGGATTGCTGTATGGGGCTGGAGCGGAGGCGGGACTTCTACATTGAATCTACTGTTCAGGTATCCGGAAATATTTCATACAGGTATTTCCATTGCTGCCGTTGCCAATCAGTTGTTTTATGATAATATTTACCAGGAACGGTATATGGGATTACCACAGGAAAATAAAGAAGATTTTATAAATGGTTCCCCGGTTACGTACGCAAAAAATTTAAAGGGGAATTTATTATATATACATGGTACAGGAGATGATAATGTTCATTTTAGTAATGCTGAAGTATTGGTAAATGAATTGATAAAATACAATAAGCAGTTTCAGTATATGCCTTACCCTAACCGTACCCATAGTATTTCGGAAGGAGAGGGAACCAGTGAACACCTGTCAACATTATATACGGATTATTTAAAAGCACATTGTGCACCGGGGGCAAGGTAAAAGCTGATTGTACTATTGTATAAAATGGTGTTGGTTACTTTTTTATTATTGAATGGTTATCCAAATTATTTTTCCGGCAAATGGATATTTTGTTCTGTAAAACAATTGGGGCAGCAGCAATTAAGCAATTAATCATTTTCAGCTTAACGTCACTTCTTTGTCGGGGTTTTATTTTTAAAACGCGGATATGAAAAAATATAAAGGGTATTTTCTTTTTCTTTTTTTTCTTACAGCATTTTCTCCATACAGCTTTTCTCAAAATAAAATTGTTGTATTCCAATCTGATTTTGGATTGAAAGATGGAGCCGTTTCGGCTATGAAAGGCATTGCCATGGGCGTTTCGGCAGATTTGAAACTGTTTGATCTTACGCATGAAATTCCGGTATACAATATCTGGGAAGCAGCTTACCGGCTGGAACAAACTGTTGTATACTGGCCCGCAGGTAGCATATTTGTTTCGGTTGTTGATCCCGGTGTAGGTACTAATAGGAAATCGGTTGTACTAAAAACAAAGTCGGGGCATTTTATAGTTACACCCGATAATGGTACACTTACTTTAATTGCACAATCTTTGGGTATTGCTGAGATCAGGGAAATTGATGAAGCAGTGAATCGGAGAAAAGGATCTGAAAAATCTTACACTTTTTATGGACGTGATGTGTATGCCTTTACTGCTGCAAGGCTGGCAGCCGGCATAATAAGATTTGACCAGGTTGGAAAGGTATTACCTGCTGAAATAGTACATATCCCTTATCAAAAAGCAATATGGGAAGGCAAAAAGATCAAGGGCACTATTTCAATACTTGATATACAGTATGGTAATGTATGGACAAATATTCCGGAAGCACTTTTTAATAAATTAAATGTTAAGGCCGGCGATTTGCTGCAGGTAACGATCCGGGATAACAAAATAATAAAATACAGGGCCCGCCTGCCTTATATGGAAACATTTGGTGGTATGGCAAAGGGGAAGCCATTGTTATATCTCAATAGCTTATTGCAGGTATCATTTGCAATAAACCAGGGGAATTTTTCCGCAGTAAATAAAATTTACAGTGGTAATGAATGGGGAGTTGAAATCACAAAAGCCACCAAGTGAAAAATATAAAATCATGTTAAATAAAAAATTATTACAGTGGTGTGGCAATAATTTTAACAGGTATATTGTTTTTGTAAATATTCATTAACATATCTTGATTCAGATTTTACGGACCTGAAATCGATGCTTCATTAATATAATAATATGCAAAGTAATAACAGTTCAAAAAGAGGGTATGCTTTTTCTTTTCCGGGCAGTCTTCACATTTCGCTTACTTTACTTTTAATGTATCTGGTTGCTATCAGTTCCTGTACCAAAGATCCTGCACCGGGTGGTGGTGGCGGAACCGGTGGTGGAGGTGGTGGAAGCAATCCCTTACCCCAAAGAACTATTCTGGATACATCCTATGGAACTGATCCGAATCAAAAAATGGATATTTATTTACCAGCCGGAAGAACAGCTGCTACCAAAGTGGTGATCTATATACACGGTGGCGGATGGGAAAGTGGCAGTAAATCAGATCCGGAATATCAACTGCATAAAGAACTGTTAAGGCAAAAATGGCCGGAGGCTGCTGTTGCAACAATTAATTACAGGCTTACCAGTAACCCCGGAGTTCATTATGCTGAAATAATGTGTGATATGACATCCGCTGTAAATTTATTGGTGAATAACAAGAATAATTTTGTGATATCTGATACCCTTACCATGGTCGGGGCAAGTGCTGGCGGACACCTGGCCATGTTGTATACCTATTCATACAATTCAAATAATTATGTAAAAGCGGTAGCTGATTTTTTTGGACCTGCTAAACTCAGTGACTGGGATTGGTACAATAGTTTTAATCCCTGGGCAGGTAAATTTGTTAAGGATATTTTAATTCAGTTTAATGGCTCAGTGTGGAATGTTCCTTTATACGATTCAAACAGTCCTTATTCGGTGGCTACGGTACTGTCAAAACCTACTATAATTTTTCATGGAACTATTGATGTAATTGTACCTCTGTACCAAAGCCAGTGGATGAGGGGACGGCTGAATTCACTGGGTGTGCCCAATGAATATTATGAATATTTTGACGGGCATGGTTTTAATTATACCAATACAGCTGATGCAATGAATAAAACGGTTGCTTTTTTAAAAAATCACCTGCGATAAAATTCATTAAATGCCGGGTTTTATTTTTTGTATTCAGGAAAATGCAGACGGAGTAAAACTGGGATATTTATTTTGAACCGGTATTATCCGGTATCGGTTTTTTTACATCTTTTTTCTTCATGCTGGTGAAACGTAAAATGAACATACCCTTTTCTGTTCCCTGTTCCATTAACACATTGTAAGGGAATCCGGCATAATAACTTTGTGGCCCTGTTTGTTTCCAGTTGATAAATTTATTACTTAAAGATTGCTGCATGGATCGTTGCATACAGGAATCACAGGTGAAAATGATCTCCTGTTTGATGCAACGGTTTAAATCACTGAAATAAAAAATGTTGGTTGCTGGTAAGGAGATGCTGTCATTTAAAATGTAGGTGACTGTGCTGTCCGTTTCTGAAAAGGAATATTTTCTGTTATTGTCAGAATAATATTTCTCCATCTTATGTTTGATCTTTGATCTTTTATCCAAAATAAAATCCTGTGAAAATAAATTAAATCCAATGGCTGAAAAAAATGAAAACAGAAAATACTTCTTCATTGAAATAGAATTAAATCCTGCCCGGATATTCCTGTAATGCTTTTTCTAAACAGTCCATTGCCGCATGTATAGCCTCCACATTTATTACATAGGCCAGCCTTACTTCCTGCTTACCAAGGCCGGGGGTACTGTAAAAACCGGTAGCCGGTGCCAGCATTACGGTTTGGTTATTATAATTAAATGATTCCAGCAGCCACTGACAGAATTTATCCGAATCATCAATGGGTAATTTAGCCATGGCATAAAATGCACCACCGGGTTTAGGACAAAATACAGCTGGTATTGCATTCAGCCTTGTAACGATCGTATCCCGGCGCAATTTATATTCGGCTTTGGTAGTGTTAAAATAATCGGCGGGCAGATCAACGGCAGCTTCGCCTAAAATTTGCGCAAAGGATGGAGGGCTTAACCTGGCCTGTGCAAATTTCATAACAGCATCAAGCAATAATTTATTCTTTGTTACAAAAGCACCAATGCGGCCACCACAGGCACTATACCGCTTACTGATGGTATCCATTAAAACAACATGATCATCAACACCAGTTAAATGCATGGCACTGGTATGAGTGCCTTCATAACAAAACTCACGATAGGCTTCATCAGCAAATAAATACAGGTTATGTTTAATGATGAGTTGTTTCAACACTTCCATTTCGGCAGCACTGTACAAATAACCGGTAGGATTATTGGGATTGCAGATAACGATCGCTTTGGTTCTGGATGTAATGGCTTTTTCAAAATCTTCAATGGGGGGTAAGGCAAAACCTGTTTCAATAGATGACATGATTGGCTTTACCGTAACTCCGGCTTCAACGGCAAAACCATTATAGTTTGCATAAAAAGGTTCAGGGATGATCACTTCATCACCGGCATCCATACAGGCCATAAATCCAAAGATGATGGCTTCACTGCCTCCTGTTGTAATGATGATCTGATCTGAAGTAACATCAATGCCCACTTTTTTATAATAACCCACTAATTTTTTACGGTAACTTTCATTACCGGCACTGTGGCTGTATTCCAGTACTTTAAAATCGCTGTTGCGCACCGCATCCAGTATCTGTTTGGGTGTTTCAATATCAGGCTGACCAATATTTAAATGAAATACTTTAACAGCTTTCTTTTTTGCCGTTTCTGCATATGGTACCAGTTTCCTGATGGGAGAGGCCGGCATTTGTATGGCTCTGTTACTTATTTTTAGCATGCTGCAAAGTTATAAGTTATAAGTTATAAGTTTTAAGTTTGCAACATGCAAATTTTTGAAACTACCAGCCGCATTATCATCACCTGCAGCAACCGTTTATCACCCTGGCTTCAATTGGAAGTGGCCGCATTGGGTTTTAAGCCTGAACGGGTCTTTAAAACCGGGGTAGAACTGAAAGGTACTTTAGCGGATTGTATAAAACTGAATCTGAATTTACGTTGTGCCAGCCAGGTTTTATTTTCTTTAAAAGAATTTGAGGCAGCTACTGCTGATGAACTTTATAAAATAATGATAGATTTTCCCTGGGAAGCTATTTTAACGGTGGATGGATATTTTTCTGTCAGCAGTAATGTTGATAATCCAACAATAAATAATTCGTTGTTTGCCAATGTAAAAGTGAAGGATGCCATTGTTGACCGCTTTAGAAATAAAACCGGCGAACGCCCCAACTCAGGACCGGAGCTTGATAAAACCGTTATTCATTTATACTGGAAAGAATCACTGGCCGAAATTTTTATTGATACTTCCGGCGAAACTTTATCCAAACACGGGTACCGAAAAATTCCGGGTAAGGCACCCATGCTGGAATCGCTGGCCGCCGCTACCTTGCTGGCAACCCGGTGGAATCGTAAATCTGTATTTATAAATCCAATGTGTGGTTCCGGAACGGTGGCTATCGAAGCTGCGTTGTTGGCTACAAACCGCAAACCGGGTTTGCTGCGTTTTAATTATGCTTTTATGCACCTGTTTGGCTATACAGACGATATGTATAATGTTGAATTTAGAAAACTAGAGCAACAGGTTATTGATGTACCGGGGTTAAACATTATTGCTACTGATATCAGTGAAGATGCGGTGAACATTTCAAAAGTAAATGCCGGCATTGCCGGAGTAGAAGAGTTTATTGAATTTGGGGTTTGTGATTTTGAAGAAACAACCATCCCTACAGTCCCGATAATTATCGGGAGGACCGAAGGAGAGAACGGGGTTATTTATTTTAACCCCGAGTATGGCGACCGCCTGGGTGTGGAAGCAGAACTGGAAGTTACTTATGGCCGTATCGGCGATTTTTTAAAGAAGAAATGCAAAGGTTACTTTGGCTATATTTTTACCGGTAATTTAGAGCTTGCCAAAAAAATAGGATTAAAACCAAACCGCCGGATAGAATTTTACACCAGTAAGATTGATTGCCGTTTGCTGGAGTATGAATTGTATAGCGGAACCAAAAGAGTGGAGAAATTATAAAATAACCTGTTCAATCAATCATCCGGTATACTGTCCAGTTTTGGGAAGCGGGTACAATATATGGAGCTATGGCATCGCTGAACTGTTTGAACTGTGGCTGTCCCATTTCATTTAATGCTTTTTCAAAATCAGCCAGTGTTTCAAAAAGGTATTCGTCAACTATGTGGGATGGTGATTCACCGATGTGTCCAACACTTAAACGGTTTACAGAAGTTTTAAAATGTGATGATCTGAATTTTTCGGCGCCCCAGGCTTTAATGATATCAAGGGCTTTTTTTTGTTTGCCGAAAACAATGTCAATGGTCCATACACAATTGTACATGTTACATTATTTTACAGGTTACTTATTACTTCAGTCTTTGTTACGGATATAAACCAGCTTAATCCCAGCTTTATCCGTTTCTCTTTTATCTATTTCAAATTGCGGTGTTGATTTAATTAAAGGGGTTAATTTTTGATAACCATAATTCCTGGGATCAAAATTCGGTTGCTTCTTTAACAGCAGGTTACCAACATCTCCTAAAAATGCCCAGCCGTTCTCATCAGCCAGATCATTAATGGTATGTGCAATTAATTTTAAGGTTTCTTTATTGAGCTTATCAAACGAAGCCTTGGGTAAAGGTTTACTGGCTTTTGTTTTTTCTGTATTGGTCTCTTCTGCTTCAAATATCGGGATGATCTCCATGTAAATGAATTTGTCGCAGGCTACAATAAAAGGGTTGGGTGTTTTCTTTTGCCCGATACCAAATACTTTCATACCCGCTTCACGTAATCTTGTTGCAAGTCTTGTAAAATCACTGTCGCTGCTGATGATACAGAACCCATCAACCTTACCCGAATATAAAATATCCATGGCATCAATGATCAGGGCGCTGTCGCTTGAGTTTTTTCCGCTTGTATAACTGTATTGCTGAATGGGTGTGATGGCGTTTTCGAGCAACACATTTTTCCAGCCACTCACTGTAGGCTTAGTCCAGTCGCCGTAAATTCTTTTAAAAGTGGGGGTGCCGTATTTGGTTATTTCTTCCATCACCCCTTTTACGTTGCTGTAAGGCACATTGTCGGCATCTATTAAAACCGCCAGGCGGATGTCTTTTTGTATTTCCATTTAGTTGTTGTTGTACGCAAGGTAAATCTTTTTTTACTAATGCAACTGGGCGTAAGTTGCTATAATCTCCATTCGCTAACAATATTATACAGTCGTCCTGTATTTTTAACCATTTGGTTAAAAATAATTTGCAAAGTCAAAATCCTGCCATAGATTTGTAAATTAACCAAATGGTTAAATAATGATTTGAAACGAAAAGATAAAAATACAGAACAGGTAATATTACAAACAGCCCGGAAGATATTTATACAAAAAGGGCTGGCGGGTGCCCGTATGCAGGATATAGCCGACCAGGCCGGTTTCAATAAAGCATTGGTGCATTATTATTTTACATCAAAGGACAAATTGTTTGATCTGGTTTTTGAGCAGGAATTCGGGAATTTTTTCTCACACCTGGCTGGTATTGTATCATCAGAGCTCCCGTTGTTTAAAAAAATTGAAAGTATTGTGGAGCTTGACATTGAGCGAATGACCCAGTTCCCGGGCCTGCCTAATTTTGTACTGAATGAAATGAGCCGGAATCCGGAAGTGATCTTAAAAAAACTAAAAAAAATCCCGGTTGAAAAAGTGTTAGGTGGATTTCAGAAACAAATTAACAGCGAAATAAAAAAAGGCGCAATTAAAAAAATAACTGCCGACCAACTGTTTATCAATATACAATCATTGTGCATTTTTCCTTTTCTTGCAAAACCCATGATCAAAGGATTAATACAACTGGATGATAAAGCTTACCTGGCTATGATTGAAAAAAGAAAAACAGAGGTGGCACAGTTTATAATCAGTGCTATCAGGATTTAATAAAAATCTGATCTGTTGATTTAAAATTGACAAGCTCAGTCTGACATAAAATTACGTAAGCTAAAAAAACAGTTTATGAACTATAAGATCTTCATCATCTTTTCACTGCTTTTAACGGGTAATCTTTTACGGGCACAGGATAAACCGGTACTGACACTGGAGCAATGTTATGACCTGGCTTCAGCCAATTCCCCATTGGCACAGCAAAAAGCGTTAACAGTTACTGCCGGCAAAATGGCTGAAAAAAACCAGAACCTGAAATGGCTGCCCCAGGTTGATGTGAATGCGCTGGCAACTTATCAATCGGCTGTAACTTATTTTCCGGTAAAACTGCCCGGTGTACTTGTGGAAGAGTTAAGTAAAGATCAATACAAGGGAACACTTGAAATGCTTCAGCCTGTTTACGACGGAGGCATAATCAGCACACAAAAAAGACTGCAGCACTTAACAACTGAAATCGAAAGCCAGAAAGTGGAAGTGGACCTGTATCAGCTGAAATCTAAAGTGAACAGTTATTTCTTTACTGTACTATTAATGGAAGATAATATAGTATTGATGAATCTGGTGAAAGAAGATCTGAACAATAACATAAAAAAGATTTCGGCACAGGCGGCAAACGGAATAGCAACAAACAGTAATGTGGATGTTTTAAAAGCAGAGTTGCTTAAGGTTTCGCAGAAAATAATAGAGTTTACTACTGCAAAAAAAGGAGCGGTACAAATGCTGGAAATACTTACCGCTACAACGATTACGGAAAGCACTTCTTTTAGTAAACCGATACCTTCAGCTGTTGCTGCAGAACCAATTATTACCCGACCTGAATTAAAATTATTTGATTTTCAAAAGAAACAGTTTCAGCAGCAAAGTAAACTAATCAGTGCGAAATCCAATCCCAGGCTTTCCTTTTTTGCCAATGGTGGATATGGAAGGCCCGGGTTAAACCAGTTGAAAAATGATTTTCAGTGGTTTTATTGGGGAGGTGCAAAACTAAGTATTCCCATTATGAGCCATTTTACCAAACAAAAGGAAAAAAATGTTATTAAAATTCAGGGGCAGATCATTGAAAAGCAAAAAGAAAATTTCCTGAATATGAACCAACAGCTCCTGGTTCAACAAAAAAATGAAGTGGAAAAATATCAGCAATTGGTTGAAACAGATGCTGCAATTGTTGAACTGAGGACAAAGATCAAAGAAAATGCGTCATTCAAACTGGCAAACGGAATTATTACTCCTACGGATTATATCGCCGAACTGAATGCCGAAAATCTATCTATGCTTAACCAGAGACTGCATGAGATACAATGGTTGCAGGCACAATACAATTATAAACTCATCCTCGGACAATAAAATAATTCAACTAAAAAATATGAAACCGATTTTAATAAAATTAACGCTGTCAATGGTAATTATAGGAATTATTTCCTGTAATAACGGAAATGGAAAATACGATGCTACCGGAACTTTTGAGGCGGATGAGATCATTGTTTCGGCTGAAGCTACCGGTAAAATATTGGAATTACATGTTGAAGAAGGTACATCGGTAGTTAAGGATTCTGTGGTAGGAAAGATCGATCCTGCTGCCATTGAATTACAAAAAGAACAGGCAGCATCATCTGTTGAAGCTTTGCAGCAAAAAACTAACGACCCGGCTCCGCAGATCAATATACTGCAATCGCAGCTGCAGCTTCAGTCAAAACAAATTGATGTTTATAATGAGCAGTTAAGAACATTGCAAAAAGAACAACAGCGTTTTCAAAAACTGGTTGCGGCAGATGCTGTGCCTGCCAAGCAACTGGATGATATTGACGGCCAGGTGAATATCCTGAAAGAGCAGATAGGTGCGGCCAGGGCCCAGTTGCAGGTTTTGAAAAGCCAGATCAATTCACAACGGCAGTCGGTGGCCATTCAGAACAGGAATATTTTAAGCGAAAAGTTACCAATGAAAAAAAAAGTGGCTCAAATTCAGGATCAGTTAAATAAAACAGTAATAATAAATCCGGTTACAGGCACCGTATTGACAAAATATGCAGATGCAAATGAGTATACGGCAACAGGGAAGGCATTGTATAAAATCGCTGATCTGACCATAATGAAATTAAGAGCATACATCACGGGTGATCAGCTGGCACAGGTAAAATTAAACCAGGCAGTTAAAGTGAAGGTGGATGACGGGAAAGGGAAATACAAAGAACTGTCCGGAACCATTACCTGGATATCGGATAAAGCAGAGTTTACCCCAAAAACCATTCAGACAAAAGAAGAAAGAGCCAACCTGGTATATGCCATAAAAATAAATGTATCCAATGATGGGTATTTAAAAATTGGTATGTACGGAGAAGTTGTTTTTTAAAATAATAATGATGAATGCAATAGCGGTTAATCATATTTTTAAAACTTACGGTGCTAAAAAAGAAATTGTAAAAGCGCTGGATGATATTTCCTTTGAAGTTAAGCAGGGAGAGTTGTTTGGTATCATTGGACCCGATGGTGCCGGTAAAACATCTTTGTTCAGAATATTAACCACTTTGCTGAAGGCAGACAGCGGTACCGCAACTGTAGATGAATATGATGTGGTTAAAGATTATAAACAGATCCGCAACCGGGTAGGTTATATGCCGGGTAAATTTTCTTTGTACCAGGATCTGACCGTAGAAGAAAACCTGGAATTTTTTGCAGCTATTTTTAATACCGGCATTAAGGCGAATTATGGCCTGATTAAAGAGATCTATGTGCAGATAGAACCTTTTAAAAACCGCCGTGCAGGGAAATTATCAGGTGGTATGAAACAAAAGCTGGCATTGTGTTGTGCCCTTATTCACAAACCATCTGTTTTGTTTTTAGATGAGCCCACAACCGGTGTGGATGCAGTTTCCAGGAAAGAATTTTGGGAGATGCTTAAAAATTTAAAACAGCAGGGTATCACCATTTTGGTTTCAACACCGTATATGGATGAGGCGGCCATGTGCGACCGGGTTGCACTGATGCAATCCGGAAAGATCATGAGTATTGATACACCGGAAAATATCATTAAAGAATTTAAAAAGCCGGTGTGGTCTGTTCGCTCCGATGAAATGTACCGTTTACTGAATGATTTAAAAAAATATAATAACACTGAAAGTTGTAACAGCTTTGGAGAAGTGCATCACCTGGTTTTAAAAAATGATGACGCGGATGAAGAAAAAATATTGAATTACCTGCAAGAGCATCAGCATAAAAATATCAAAATAAATCCAACTCAGCCAAATATTGAAGACCGTTTTATGCAACTGATGCAGCAATAATTAATTGTGATTATGAAGGAGACCGTTATACAAGTTGATCGCCTGACCAAGAAATTTGGTGACTTCATTGCAGCTGACCAGATCTCTTTTGAAGTGCAAAAGGGAGAGATATTTGGATTCCTTGGCGCTAATGGTGCCGGTAAAACCACTGCCATGCGCATGCTTTGCGGATTATTGATGCCAAGCTCCGGATCGGCTACAGTAGCAGGTTTTGATGTATATAAAGAAACAGAACATATTAAACAGAATATTGGTTACATGAGCCAGAAATTTTCGCTGTACGAAGATCTGACCGTAAAGGAAAACATCCGTTTTTATGCAGGCATATATGGAATGGGCAGATCTGCAATAAAAGAAAAAATGACTGCCTTACTTGAAAAATTACAATTATCAGGAGAAGAAAACAGTTTGGTAAAATCGTTGCCGCTGGGCTGGAAACAAAAACTTGCTTTTTCAGCAGCTATTTTACACGAACCCAAAATAGTTTTTTTAGATGAACCTACCGGCGGTGTGGACCCGGTAACAAGGCGTGAATTCTGGAACTTAATTTACCAGGCTGCAGAAAAAGGGATTACCGTTTTTGTTACCACACATTATATGGATGAGGCAGAGTACTGCAACCGGGTTTCTATTATGGTGGATGGAAAAATTGAAGCACTGGATACACCGGGTAATTTAAAAAGAACATTCAACGCTGCATCCATGGATGACGTTTTTTTACAATTGGCAAGGGGAGCAAAACGATCAGCAGATTTAATATGAAGCAATTTATCATATTTGTTAAGAAAGAATTTTATCACATTTTCCGTGACCGGAAATCGCTGCTCATCATAATTTTGATGCCGATCGTGCAGATCATCTTATTTGGTTTTGCGCTCACAAACGAAATTAAAAACAGCAACATCGCTGTATTGGATAATGCAAAAGATGAATCCAGCAGGGCGATCATTCAACGGCTGGATGCCAGCAGGTATTTTAATATTTCAAGAAACATCAGCACACGACCCGGTATTGAAACAGCATTTAAATCAGGCAGCATCAGGCTTGTAGTTGTATTTCAGCCCGGGTTTCGGCTAGCATTACTGCATACCAATCATGCACAGGTACAATTGATCGCTGATGCATCTGACCCCAATACAGCTACAACAGTTACCAACTATGCCAAAAACATTATTAGTGACTATCAACAAGAATTAAATGAAACGGCGCAGGCTCCGAATATGATCAATCCCCGGATCCGCATGTTATATAATCCCCAGTTAAAGGGTGCTTATAATTTTGTGCCGGGTGTAATGGCTATGATACTGATATTAATTGCAGCCATGATGACTTCGGTAGCTATTGTACGTGAAATTGAGATCAATACGATGGAGGTATTACTGGTATCGCCATTAAAACCATTGCTTTTTATTGTAAGCAAAGCCATTCCTTACATTTTTTTATCGCTCGTAAATGTGGTAACTATCTTAATTGTAAGCGTCACTATACTGGAAGTACCCATTAATGGCAGTTTATGGTTGTTGATGGGAGAAGCTTTATTGTTCATCATCACTGCCGTATCATTAGGATTGGTGATCTCAACAGTTACCAAATCGCAACAGGAAGCTCAGATGCTTTCACTGGTGGGATTATTATTGCCTACTTTATTACTGGGTGGTTTTATGTTTCCTATTGAGAGTATGCCGCTGCCATTGAGGGTCATGTCGAATGTAGTGCCTTCGAAATGGTTTTTCATAATAGTAAAAGATGTAATGATCAAGGGTTTGGGCTTTTCAGCTGTCTGGAAGGAATCACTGGTCCTTTTGGGAATGTCCGTATTCTTTCTGGTTATCAGTTTTTCAAAATTCAAAATCAGGCTGGCATGAAAAAATTACTAGTCTTGCTGGAGAAAGAATTCAGACAGGTTTTCCGGAATCAGGCTATTCTGAGAGCGGTACTGGTTATGCCGGTTATTCAATTGCTCATTTTTCCTTTTGCCGCCAATTACGAAGTGAAAAATGTTTTGTTATCAGTAGTTGATCATGATCATTCTTCCTATTCGCAAAAATTCATTTCTAAAATTACCGGCTCGGGTTATTTTAAATTAACTGATTTTTCTCCTTCTTATAACAAGGCTATGGAATCGATTGAATCGGATAATGCAGATCTGATCATAGAAATACCCGAAGGCTTTGAGCGAAACCTGGTTAAAGAAAATAAAAGCACCATGCTTGTTGCTGTTAATGCGGTAAATGGTACAAAAGCCAATTTGGGTGGGGCTTATGCTGCCAATATAATCCGTGATTTTAATACAGAGATTCAAATGGAGTGGATAAGGTTTCCAAAGTATAATGCCATTCCGGTAATAGAAATCACTTCATCCAACTGGTATAACCCCACCATGAATTATAAATTTTTTATGGTACCGGGTATATTGGTCACGCTGCTCACCCTGATCGGCAGTTTATTGGCATCATTAAATATCGTTCATGAAAAAGAAGTTGGCACTATAGAACAGATCAATGTTTCACCCATAACAAAACTGCAGTTTATTTTAGGTAAACTTATTCCGTTCTGGGTAATGGGTTTAATAACACTCACTTTGGGTTTAATTGTATCCTGGCTGTTTTACAATATTATACCCCTGGGCAGTATAGCCTTAATTTATCTGTTTGGTATGGTTTTTCTGTTTACCCTTTTAGGAGTGGGATTATTAGTATCAACTTATGCTGAAACACAGACACAGGCTACCTTTGTCAGTTTTTTTGTGATGATGTTGTTTATGTTGCTGGGGGGATTATATACCCCTATTGAAAGTATGCCGGAGTGGGCTAAATGGATCACCAAAATCAATCCTGTTGCTTATTTTATTGAAGTAATGCGGATGATCGTTTTAAAAGGAAGTGGTTTTACGGATGTTATAATCCAGTTTTTTTCTGTGATGGGATTAGGCATTTTTTTTAACAGCTGGGCGGTTATTAATTATAAAAAGAGGTCATAATGATATGCTTATTTTATCCATTTAAATAAAGCTCCTCCACTTTCTTACGTGCCCAGGGTGTTTTGCGCAAAAATGTAAGGCTTGATTTTATGCTGGGATTACTGGTAAAGCAATTGATGTGGATGATATTTCCCAGTTCCTCCCAGCCATACATCTCCACCAGGTGGGTTACAATCATTTCAAGGGTTTTGCCGTGTAGCGGATCATTTGACGATGAAGTATCCATAATAGAAAAGGAAAGGTATAAAAAAAGGCAACATGATTATTGCCTTATTTCCTTTATTGTTTTCAGAATCATACTTCGACAAGCTTCCCGAAATTCTCCGGTACAGGCAGTATGACATTTAGTTCGTTTACATCCCCATTTTCTTTTTTAAATTTTTATCAATAGCATCTAAAAACTCTTCGGTATATAAATAATGCTCTGTGTGATTCACTTTATTACCATGAATACAAACGGCAAGATCTTTTGTCATTTTTCCGCTTTCAACGGTTTCAATGCAAACAGCTTCCAGTTCATTACAAAAATCAATCAGCGGTTGGTTGCTGTCTAATTTTCCACGGAAGGCAAGGCCCCTTGTCCATGCAAAAATAGAAGCAATAGGATTGGTAGATGTTGGTTTACCCGCCTGGTGTTCACGAAAGTGGCGCGTTACCGTACCATGTGCTGCTTCAGCTTCCATGGTGCTGCCATCAGGTGTAACCAAAACTGAGGTCATTAAACCCAATGAACCAAATCCCTGTGCTACGGTATCGCTCTGAACATCGCCGTCATAATTTTTACAGGCCCATACAAAATTACCGTTCCATTTTAAAGCACTGGCAACCATATCATCGATCAGGCGGTGTTCGTAAGAAATGCCTGCCGAAGTATAAGCAGCTTTAAATTCATTCTGATACACTTCTTCAAAAATGTCTTTAAAACGGCCATCGTATTTTTTAAGGATGGTGTTTTTTGTAGAAAGGTATAAGGGCCATTTTTTACTCAGGGCCATATTGAAACAACTTCTTGCAAAACCATAAATACTTTCATCGGTATTGTACATACACATGGCAACGCCATCTCCTTTATAATTGTACACTTCAAATGTCTGTGCATCGCCACCGCCTTCAGGAGTAAAGGTCATGGTTAATTTTCCATTACCTTTTGTAACAGTATCAGTAGCTCGGTACTGGTCGCCAAAAGCATGACGGCCAACAATGATAGGTGCCGTCCAGTTGGTAACCAGTCTTGGTACATTTTGCATAACAATGGGCTCTCTGAAAACTGTACCATCTAAAATATTACGGATGGTTCCGTTGGGACTCTTCCACATTTGTTTCAACTTAAATTCTTTAACACGGTCTTCATCGGGTGTGATGGTGGCACATTTAATACCCACACCACAGGCTTTGATGGCATTGGCTGCATCAATGGTCACCTGGTCATTTGTTTCATCACGGTATTCTATTCCCAGGTCATAATATTGTATGGGTACATCCAGGTAAGGAAGAATTAATTTGTCTTTTATAAATTTCCAGATGATACGGGTCATTTCGTCGCCGTCTAATTCAACTACGGGGTTTGTTACTTTTATTTTGCTCATAATTCAACAAGATTTTTAACTTTTCTGCAAATGTACGTTAATCAGCAGATACAGGATGCAGGATACGAGATACATGATCCAGTATGCAAGATGCTGCATTCTATATCCCGAATACTCTATGTATTTAACACGTTGTGTTTTTCTTCAACTGCTTTTAAAAAATTGATAAGTTTTTTACTGAGTAATATGAGTTTGGTGTTCATGGTTTCAAATAAGTCTTTATCTTTTAATGACTCCGTTTCTACAAGTGTTTCAAGATGATCAATGGTTTAATCCAGCGATGCAACCGCAATGACAAGAAAACGGATAAAATCCTGTTTGTACTTTCGCCGGCCGTAACCTTATACAATATTGCTTTTTACTGATTTTATAAAACGTCGTATTTGTTGGGCTTCTTCAAAATGTTCAAACTTAGGAAGGGTCAAAGACATAAAATGTATTTCAATAACTATTTCCCTGGCTAACTTCCAGACTTCAAGATTTTTGTAGCTCATAATTTATAGTTATAACTCCAAACTAATAAACTTTAAGTCAAAAATCAACTAATCGTTAATGTTTTAAACACCAAAAATCCTGTTTTTTTAACGTCGTATCCTGCATCCTGTATCCTGCATCCTGTATTTTCTTACAACCCTGTTGATTTCTTCAACTGAAAATCTATTATTACCGAACCCATGTTTTCGATGATGGCATCTCCAAATTCGGTTGTTTTTAAAAGGGTGGCCCCATTCATCAGGTTATAAAAATCAATGGTTACATCTTTTCGCATAATAGTTGCCTGCAATGCAGATTCGATCAGGTCAGCAGCTTCCTTCCAGCCCATATACTCCAGCATCATGCAGCCGCTTAAAATAACAGAAGAAGGGTTCATGCTGTTGGTTCCGGCAAATTTAGGTGCCGTGCCATGGGTGGCTTCAAAAACAGCATAGCCGGTATTGTAATTGATATTGGCACCGGGCGCAATGCCTATGCCGCCAACTTCTGCTGCCAGTGCATCCGAAATATAATCTCCGTTCAGGTTTAGTGTGGCTACTACCGAATAGTCTTTTGGAGCGATGAGTATCTGTTGTAAAAAATTATCAGCAATTACATCTTTCACAAGCAGTTTGCCTTCGTGCAGGGCTTTTCGCTGTACTTCATTGGCATGTGTTTCACCATGTTCCTTTTTCAATTCATCCCATTCATCCCAGGTAAATGTTTTGTCGCCAAACTCCTGCCGGGCCACTTCATAGCCCCAGGTTTTAAAACCACCTTCGGTAAATTTCATGATGTTTCCCTTGTGTACCAATGTTACTGATGGAAGATCATGTGCCAGCGCATGTTTAATGGCTGCCCGCACAAGTCGTTTGCTACCTGCTGAAGAAACAGGTTTTACACCATAGCTGGAGTCGCCGGGGAAACGTATATTTTTCACGCCCATTTCCTCTATCAAAAATTTCTCAAACTTTTGTGCTTCTGCCGATCCGGCTTTCCATTCAATGCCTGCATAAATATCTTCGGTATTTTCTCTAAAGATGATCATGTCTACGTTTTCGGGATGAACCACTGGTGAAGGAACACCTTTGAACCATTTAACCGGCCTTACACAGGCAAACAGGTCAAGGTCCTGCCGCATGGCTACATTCAGCGAACGGATACCGCCACCAATGGGCGTGGTTAACGGCCCTTTAATTGAGACCAGGTAATCTTTTGCAGTCTGCAAAGTTTCAGCTGGAAGCCATTCGCCGGTTTGTTTAAAAGCTTTTTCGCCGGCCAGCATTTCCTTCCATTCAATCTTGCGGGTGCTGCCATAGGCTTTCGCTACAGCGGTATCAAATACCTTTTGCGCCACACTCCATATTTCAGGGCCAATGCCGTCGCCTTCAATAAAAGGGATAATGGGATTGTTGGGAACGTTTAGTTTTCCAGCTGTACCCATGGTTATTTTTTCTGCCATAAATATTCTGTATTTGCGGCTGCAAAGGTAAGGACTGTGATTAAAAATTGATCATACAATTCAACCAGCCTCCATCAAAACTAACTCCAGGATATTTTTTATAAAAATTTATAGCCGGTTCATTCCAGTCCAATACCTGCCAGGCCATACCACTGTATTTTTTAGCTTTACATTCTTCAATGAGCCTGTCAAATAATAATTTGCCAATTCCGTTGCCTCTCATTTTTTCTGTAACCAGAATATCTTCCAAATAAAGGCGCTGTCCTTTCCAGGTACTGTAGCGGATATAATATAAGGCAAATCCAACTACCTCACCCCTTCCCTCTCCAAGGGGAGAGGGTGAAGCGAAGACCAGAGCGGAGGGGGCCTCTGCAACAAAAGCGTACCATATAGGGTTTTCGCCAAAGCCACTTTCTACAAAATGATCATAACTAACTGTTACTGCCTGGGGCTCTTTTTCATATACCGCCAATTCCTCAATCAATTCCATCATTCGTTTGCAATCTTCTTTAACTGCTCTTCTTACAATTATCTCCATTTTTACTTTTGAGTTTTTACTTTTTACTTATCCAAGTGCCTGCTCCAGATCTACAATTATATCCTGCACATTTTCTATACCCACGCTCATGCGTATCAATCCATCGGTAATTCCGTACTGCTCTCTTTTTACTTTAGGCACACTAAAATGCGTCATACTTGCCGGATGGCTAATCAGGGTATCGCAGGTGCCTAATGAAACAGCACGGATGCACATTTGCAGTTTATCAATAAATTTTTTTGCCGCTTCCAGTCCCTTTCCGACCGAGCCATCCGGGCGGGCGTCCTTCATTTCAAAACTTAACATAGCCCCCGGGTGTTGCATTTGTTTAGATGCGGTATGATAATCGGGATGAGAGGGAAGGCCTAAATAATTTACTTTACTTACCGCAGGATGATTTTCTAAAAAACCTGCCACTTCCATCGCATTGTGGCAATGGCGTTGCAAACGTACTTCCAGGGTTTTCATGCCCTGCGTTAATAAATAGGCATCAAAAGGATTGCTGTTACCACCAAGCAGGCGGTGCACTTTTGTAATATGTCCATTCATATGCTCCACCTCTTTGCCAAGTAATACACCACCAATGGCAGTGCCATGGCCATTTAAAAATTTAGTGGTACTGTGTAAAACGTAATCAACCCCAAATTGAAATGGTTGTTGCAGGTATGGTGTGGCAAAAGTATTATCAACCGCTACAATTAAATTTTTAGCCTTTGCCAGTTTGGTTAATTCATCAATATCAACACACTGTATCGTAGGATTGGCGGGCGTTTCGAGGTACAGCATTTTTATTTTACTGTCGGTATGTAATGCAGCTTCAGCTTTGCTTAAATCCCTGAGATCGGTAATGATAACTTCGATACCCAAAGGCGGTAAAACCCTTTCAAGTAATTCCTGCGTGCCGCCGTAAAGTGAGTAATGCGATAAAATTTTATCACCGGATCTCAATGTACCGATCACCAGCGTACTTATAGCCGCCATTCCACTGGAATGAAGAATTGCTTTTAATTGAAAGGGCCTGCCGCTCTCATCTGTAATCCCGAAACTTTCAAGTGCTGCAATTTTTTCTTCTGCTTCACTGATGGTTGGGTTGCCCCAGCGGCTGTAGATATATCCTTTTTCTTCACCGCTAAATCTCCGCATACCCTGCTCAGCTTCATCAAAGATGTAAGTACTGCTTGCATAAATAGGCGTAAGATGTGCATAATTGGGGTCAGCTTTATGACCGGCATGAATGGCTGCAGAACTGAAACCACTGAATGAAAATTTTTTATCGGGCATTGTTGATAATTATTAATGAAAGATGCAAATGAAATAATTAAATTCGATTGTAAATGTAAGAAAATCCATGAAGCAACTCCTGCAACAATGTGCCGCTTATTCCATTTGGGCCAATCAAAAAATGTTTGACTGTATTAATAACTTATCTGAAGAACAGATCGGCCGGGAAATAGTGAGCAGTTTCCCTTCGCTTGGAAAAACAATAATACATATGTGGGATGCAGAATGTGCCTGGTGGCAGCGCTTGAGATTGGTTGAAAGGATAGAATTACCAAGTGCTGCTTTTAGCGGCGATTTTAAGGAACTCATAAAAGCTGTCAATCAGCAATCATTGATCCTGGCTGAATGGGTTGATCATGCTACTGAAGTTCAACTGCAACATGTATTTGGTTATCAGAATACAAAGAAGGAGCAATGTAAACAACCGGTGTATGAAATGCTTTTACATCTTTTTAATCACAATACTTATCATCGTGGGCAATTGGTAAC
>JAYTOF010000191.1:0-3180 GCA_043747955.1 Chitinophagaceae bacterium | reverse complement strand
TTCTCTACCTTATTTACTTTTTCCAGTTTTACACCCGGGTAGTTGATACTGAATCCTCCGGCAGCATTTGCAATGGCATCGCCATGAATCATTACCTGTACTTTATTCCATTTCATGCCGGTCCACCAATGGGTTGGGTAGGATTTATAATTTTCATTTTGTGCAAAACTGAAAATTGAACTTTGAAGGATGAAAAGTACTGAAATAAGTTTTTTCATAAACTAAAAATTATTATTCTTTGTTTAAACTTCTTTTTCTTTTACAATAAAGGCACATGCGATCCCTGCCAATAATAACAGGCAACCTCCTATCATCACCGCCAGTAACCTGTCGTTGCCTAAATAATCTGACATGATCTTACCAAAAAATAAGGAAGCAATTATTTCCGGCAGAACAATAAAGAAATTAAAAATGCCCATGTAAATACCGATCTTATCCTGGGGCAAACAACCGGCCAGCATGGAATAGGGCATTGACAGAATAGAAGACCAGGCTATACCTACCATCGACATGGCTATATACAGCATCCAGTGCTGCTCGATGAAGTTTACAGATATTAAGCCAATGCCACCAATGATCAAGCATGCCGTATGCGTATATTTCTTACCTAATTTACCAACCCAAAATGGAATGGTAAATGCAAATAAAAAAGTTACCAGGTTCAATATGGCCGATGTGGTATTTGCATATTCAAGCCCCTTAGTAAAAACATCGCTGTTGGTTTTTGCATCACCTCCAAAAATATCCGTTGCAACACCTGTACTGTAATAAAACCACATTAAGAACAAACCTGGCCAGGTCAAAAAATTAACTACAGCCAGTCGCTTCATCTGAGAGGGCATATTCAGCATTGATGAAATAATTTCTTTCACTCCGCCACCGAACCCTTTATTGGATTCTTTTACCTTACTGCGCCAGTCAGAATCTGAAGGGGGATATTCCCTGCTCCGCAAAACAGTATACAATACTGCCGCAAAAAAAACCGCTCCGCCAATATAAAACGACATTGAAATATTATGTGGAATTGAACCTCCCACTTTTTCCCTTGAAACATTAAACCAATCAACCAATTTAACCGGTAAATACCCAGCTATAAATGAGGCCAGACCAATAAACATACTTTGCATGGCAAAACCCCTTGCCCGTTGTTTTTCATCTAAATTATCAGCAACAAAAGCACGAAAAGGTTCCATACTGATATTAATACAGGAATCCAATATCCATAATGTGCCTGCGGCCATCCAAATAACTGACACGTTAGGCATAATAAAAAGCGCCAATGAACTCAATATGGCTCCAATTAAAAAATAGGGCCTCCTTCTTCCCCACCTGGGATGCCAGGTTCTGTCACTTAAATACCCGATTATTGGCTGAACTATTAATCCGGTCATGGGAGCTGCTAACCAAAGCCCGGGTATCTGTTCAGGAGTAGCCCCGAGGTACTCATAAATAGCACTCATATTGTTCATTTGCAGGCTCCAGCCAAATTGTATTCCAAAAAAACCAAAACACATATTGAAGATTTGCCAAAAGCCAAGATGTGGTTTAGCACCCGTATAGGAAGTAACTGACATAGCAATCATTTTTTATAGATGAAGCAATTGTGTAAAAAATACACTTTTTAAAAATACACTAAAATATTACCCGACAAAAATTATTCTGCCGGTTGTTTGATGGAAACAATTAATTTACCTGTAATCATAAACCAGGTAATCCCAGGGGCCAAGGGCAAATTCCTGTTTGGAAGAAATTTTTTCTTTGGTTGATGAAAATACATTAACTGCTTCACCGGAAAGGGTTTCATCGGTAAATGTAAATTTTTGCGGCAGTTTGGATAAATTTAAAACAACAATAACTTTATGGCCTTCTTTTTCCCGTTGATATGCAAAGATGGAAGCATCTGCAGAAGAGGTTAATCTTTTAAATGAAGCATCTGCTGCCAATGCCATATTGGATTTACGAAGTGTAAGTAAGGTTTTATAAAAAGGTGCCAGGTCCATTTCGCCTGCCCAGGGTATGGTATCTTTAATAAAAAATTTAAGCCGCTTTTTATTCATATCTTCCTGGCCATTGTAAATAAGCGGCACACTCTGGTACATGGTTTGCGTAAAAACAGCAAAAGTTTTAAATGCATCACCAAATTTTTCAAACTCGGTACCGTTCCAGCTGTTCTCATCATGATTGGAAGTAAAGAACATACGATATGCATTTTTCGGAAACCTGTTTATGTTTGCATTTAATACAGAGTCGAACTGTTTTACCGTTTTTTTCCCATTATACAATTCTTTCATCAGGTGCATAACAGTCCAGCAATACGTTTCATCAAAACCCGCTTCATGAAGTTCCGGCTTTTCGCCTTCGGCCAGCATGAATACATCTTTTATTTTTCGCAGGCTGTCAATACATGCTTTCCAAAAATCAACCGGTACTTCTTCCGCCACATCACACCTGAAACCGTCAATGCCGGTTTCTGTAAGCCAGAATTTCATTGCAGCGATCATACTGTCTCTCATCACTGCATTATTATAATTTAATTTCCGGACATCGGTCCAGTCAAATGGTGCTATGGCTTTCCCTGTTGAATCTTTTGCATAAAATTCGGGGTGGGTTTTCATCCAGTTATTATCGGGTGACGTATGATTGGCTACCCAATCAATGATCACTTTAAAACCCATACCCTGTGCATGTTTTACAAATTTTTTCCAGTCATCCAGGGTACCGTAATCAGGGTTAAAACCAGTATAATTTTTTACTGCATAATAACTGCCCATATCTTTTTCTGTCATTTTTCTACCTTCAACACCAATGGGTGTAATGGGCATAAACCACAATACCTCCACACCCATATCCTTTAATCTTGGCAATTCATTTTCAAATGCCATAATGGTACCGGCAGATGAAAACTGGCGAAGATTAACTTCGTAAATATTACTTTGAGGACTCCAGGCAGCATGATCATTTTTTATGGCTACTGATTGTTTTTTGGATGCTTCATTACAGGAAGCAATTATAAAAAACAAAAACATTATTACTAATGCAGTTTGATTTTTAATACTCATAAATATATTTTTTGGAAGGTACTGTTTTTTTCAACCTGCCGGAATTAATGTATAATATCCAAGACCTGTATTTTTGGAGGCTACTTTCCGATACAGAAGATACAAGTTACTGATGTATCAA
>JAYTOF010000190.1:0-2748 GCA_043747955.1 Chitinophagaceae bacterium | reverse complement strand
CAGACTTACGCATTGATGCATATTGAATATGTGCATGATGATGCTATTTCTCCGGCAACGAATATCTGGAACGGCCTTCGGTGGAAAGCTTACATGGATTTTAATGCCCGCATTTCCAAAACAGGGGCTTCGGGAAAAAACCCAACTACATTTAATTTTGGTTTTGATGCAAGGCACTACCTGCCCATTTATCGCAATATTATTTGGGCTGTTAGGGCCGCCGGTGATTTCTCCTGGGGCACTGAAAAATTCATTTACTTTCTTGGTGGTGTTGATAACTGGCTGATGTTTGGCAATAATCAAAAAATAGACGCCAATGGTAATGTAACCTACCGGTATTTTAATCCTACTAATACACCCGACCCTGACGGTGCTTATGCTTATCAATCGCTGGCAGTAAACATGAGAGGGTTTAAACAAAATATTGCCAATGGTAATAATGCCGTGGTGATTAACAGTGAAATCCGGCTTCCTTTATTTACTTCATTTTTTAATAAACCAATCAACAATGCTTTCCTCCGCAATTTCCAGATAGTGCAATTTGTTGACCTTGGTACAGCCTGGAACGGTGCTTACGATAAATTAGAAAGGCCAAATGTTATTTATGGTGCACCACCAGTTTCGGTAAAAGTAAGAGCTGGCGGTATTGGGCCTTTTGCCGGTGGCTATGGTTTTGGAGCCAGAAGCACTTTGCTGGGCTACTTCCTCCGTTTTGATGCCGCCTGGGAAATGAATGGTGTGTTTAAAGGAAAGCCGCAGTATTATTTTGCGATGGGGTTGGATTTTTAAACACGGATTAAAATGATTTATACAGATTTCGCAGATTTTAAAAAGTCCCCCTTGAGTGGGGGATTTTTTTTGGGTAATATTTTCACCAGTTAAGAATGGCTTTTTATCAATTTAACATCCCATAAATCCAATACATGGCTGTAATTTTATCCAATAAATGTTCCTGCTGAAAACATACCGACTCATTACTTTGCTACTTATTTTACTGGCTTCCATCTCTATCGCATCTGCCCAGCAAAAAGTTATCCGGGGCATTGCACAAGACTCACACAGTGAAGAAAGAGTTCCCTTTGCCTCTGTTCAATTTAAAAATACAACAGTAGGTAAACTCACTGATTCGTCTGGCACTTTCTCTTTTTTCTTACACGAATGGCCGTCCGATACATTAGAAATAACCTGTGTGGGGTATCAACCCTACCGCTACATTATTGATAAAAGAAAAGACACCATATATATTACTCTTAACATGGAGAGGGGCACTTTCAATGATGGGGCTTCCGTAAAAGTAAAAGTGAACAAAGGCTTATTAGTGTGGCGAAAAATAGTACAGCATAAACCAGATAACGACCGCTATCGCTTTGTTAACTTCTCGTATGAGCTTTATAATAAATTAGAATTAGATTTAAAAAATATCAATTTTCAGAAATTTGGCAAGTTCAAACCATTAAAGCCAATCAGCGACCTAATCAATCAAAATATTGATACCGCAGAAGGAATAAAATACCTGCCTACTTATCTTACCGAAGCACTGTCTGATTATTATTATCAAAAATCGCCAAAGAAAAAACGAGAAATAATTAAAGCTGCCAACACCAACGGCGTAAAAAATGAAAGTGTATTAAAATTATTGGGAGGCATGGATCAGGTAGTCAATGTTTACAACAACTTCATTCCTGTTTTTGATAAACAATTTGTAAGCCCCATCAGTGATAATGGCGACTATTATTATAACTACCGGGTGGTAGATACCCAGGTCATCAGTAATCAGCGTTTTTTCCATCTGGTATTTACGCCCCGCCGCCAGGGTGGCGATACGTTTGAAGGTGATTGCTGGGTGCATGTCGGCACATTCGCCATTCAACGGATGAACCTGCGGTTGGGAAAAGAAGCCAATATAAATTTTCTGGAAAACCTCAGCCTTATTCAGGAATACAAATTTCTTAACGACTCCATCTGGTTTTTATCAAAAGATAAATTTGTAGTTGACCTTTCCCCCGTAGGCAAAGACCGGCCTGGTTTTATTGCCCGCAAAACAACCACTTACCGGAATGTAATTGTTAACGACAGCTCTGTTGTGAACGAGGTTAACAAAAACAAATTGATGGCGGAAATAATTACATTGCCAAAGGCCAATGAAAAACCAAAAGAGTTTTGGGCTACTGTCCGGCATGAACCGCTTAGCAAAACAGAAAGCGGCATCATAAAAATGATTGACACCCTGACGAATGCTCCGGTGTTTCAAAAATTTACCCGGACAATGGCTTTTATCGGTACCGGCTATAAAGACATTGGCAATTACCAGATTGGCCCCTGGTTTAACTGGATAACATCAAACGGTTGGGAAGGTTTTCGGGTGCGATTTGATTTGTCCACAAATAAACACTTTAATAAAAAATTTAAGTTTCACACCTACCTCGCCTATGGTTTTGGCGATAAAAAACTCAAAGGTATGGGAGAAGTTTTTTTTCTTCCCAACAAAAGCCCAAGAACATATCTGTATGCTTCCTTTACGAATGACCTTGACTTTGGACAGAATTACTATGGAGAAGTATCCATGGATAATATATTTGCCTTAGCCATCCGCAAAAACAATGTGCCGATAAAAAATATTAAGGTGAATGAGAAACGGTTTGAGTTTTTTAATGAAACGTTGCCCTGGATGTCGAATCTCATTACTGTTACACATAAAACTACGCTACCTCTTAGAAATCTTTTACCCATTGACTCCTTTAAAGTAAC
>JAYTOF010000189.1:0-8200 GCA_043747955.1 Chitinophagaceae bacterium | reverse complement strand
CCCTGGTGCGTAGGTATGAGATATTTGTATCCGTAAATATTTTTCACTACTTCTTCCAGGTGAGAAAAATTACGGCTGCCTGCATCAGCTTCCTCACCCATCATCATGCCTGCCCACTGACGGTCGCTCATGGCAGATGTGCCACTGTCTGTAAGAAGATCAATATACACGTCTTCCGACTTTAATAAAAAAGTATTGAAGCCGGCTTCCAACATGGCTTTTTTTCTTTGATTTGCAGTTGTCATTTTCAACAACTCCACCATTTTAATTTTGTAGGGCTCGGCCCAACTATGTTTTATATTTTTCATTGTTTTATATTTTTATTTTTTTTATTCACTCCTCCCGCAGATAAAGTGAACTATTTGCTAGTAGGTTTTAAAGTCCCCCTTGGAGGTCCTGACTGCCGTCAGGCAGGTTTAGGAGGCCGGTTTTAGTTTGACAGTAAAATGCCTTAGTGTTGGAGCTTCTTCAACAATGGTTAATCCTTTTATTTTTTTTCTGTTAGTAAATACTTCAATGATCACTTCAGCTACATAATCAATATGGCTTTGGGTGTACACTCTTCTTGGGATTGCCAAGCGAACCAATTCCAATTGAGCAGGCATCAGTTTATTTTGGTCATCATATTTTCCAAACATCAATGAACCAATCTCCACACAGCGAATGCCGCCATGTACATACAAAGCACCTACCAGTGCCTGGCCCGGATATTGTTCAACCGGAATATGAGATAGAAATTCATTGGCGACAAGGTAAACAGCATGTCCGCCGGCAGGCTGCATTACCGGCACACCGGCAGCAATTAATTTATTGGTGAGGTATTCAATACTTTTTATTCTGTATTGCAGATAATGTTCGTCCATCACTTCATTCAGGCCAATGGCAATAGCTTCCAGGTCTCTGCCGGCAAGGCCGCCATAAGTTGGAAAACCCTCCGTCATGATTAATAGATTGCGGCATTGCTGTGCCAGTTGTTCATCATACATGGCCAAAAAACCACCAATATTTGCAAAGGCATCTTTCTTGGCACTCATGGTACAGCCATCAGCGTAAGAAAAAAGTTCTTTAACAATTTCCGGTATTGTTTTACTTCCATAACCTTCTTCACGCAGTTTGATGAAATATGAATTCTCTGCAAAACGGCAGGCATCAATAAAAAGCGGAATTTTATTTTCTGTGCAGATCTTTTTTACTTCTCTGATATTATGCAGGCTTACCGGTTGCCCGCCACCCGAATTATTGGTTACTGTAATAATACAAAGCGGAATATTGGCAGCACCTTTTTCTGCAATGAATTTTTTTAAAGCAACAGTATCCATATTTCCTTTAAAAAGCGACGGAACAGTTGGGTGTTTTCCTTCTTCACAAATCAGGTCAATACCTTCTGCACCCGAGTATTCAATGTTTGCCCTGGTAGTATCAAACAAAGTATTGCTTACAAAATATTTTCCTTTTCCACCCATGATGCTGAACAATATTTTTTCTGCTGCCCTTCCCTGGTGTGTAGGAATGACCAATGGCATCCCGGTGATTTGCTGTACCGTTTTTTCAAAACGAAAAAAGCTGGGACTACCTGCATAAGATTCATCGCCCTGCATAATACCTGCCCACTGGTTACTGCTCATGGCACTTGTACCACTGTCGGTCAGTAAATCAATCAGTACTTCAGTTGAATGAATAAGGAATGGGTTGTAAAAAGCTTTTTCTAAAATTATTTTACGTTCTTCAGTTGTGTTGAAATAAATGGGTTCAACAGATTTTATCCTGAACGGTTCTATAATGGTTTGCATACAACATGTATTTGAGTAAAGAAATAATAAGAGAGGATTATTACCCGGATAGCGGCGAAGAAATAATTAAGAAGGGCGGCTGATTATATTTTTCCAGAGTTGCATAGAACAAAATTACTTTTTCTCATCAGATTATTGATATGACTTTAATCATTGCTTTTGAAAACTCGCTGCTATGTATAATTAAATGGCACTGCTTGCGGGTATGTGTTTATTATTAAAGATTTCTTCACCATTAAAATGTATTTCCCAGGTCACAGGTATCGCTTTTTTCAGCATACTGCTCACACCGCAATATTTTTCCTGTGAATCCATAACAGCCTTCAATGCAGCTTTACTGATGCTTTTATCTCCCTTAAAAATATAAAGCACATGTATAGAAACATATTGAATGGGTGCCTGCTTGCTGAGTTCTCCTGTTATAGTCATGGTAAAGTCATCAATTGCCTGGCCTGATTTACGGAGCAAGGCTACAATATCCATACCCGTACAACCCGAAAGAGCCGCCAGTACAAAGGGTTTTGGTATTGGGGCATTATCTTCCCCACCTGATTTTTCCGGAGCATCCATTATAACCGTGTGTCCGTTTATAAGTGCATTGAACTGCATTTTCCCCATCCATTGTGTTTCAATTTCATGATTTGCCATTGGTTAAATTTTAAGCCGTGATTAAGTAAAAAACTTTTATTGGAGGGGCCCGATCTTAGTCATGTTAATAAAAATTAATTCTCTGAAACAGGAGCAGGGATTAATTGATTTTATTTTAACCAAGTATCAGGGGTGCAAATTCTCCGGATTAAAAAGCACAGATCAATTCGGCACAAAAATACTGACCATATTTACTGGAAACTTTAAAGCGGAAACCTGAAAAAAATTAAATCAGTTTAACTGACTTACCTGTAACAGCATTTTCTCTGCCATAGGAAAAAGTAAATTATTTTCCAGGTGAACATGCCGGTGCAGGTCTTCTTCAAACTCCTTTAATTCGGCCAGGCATACCTGGAAAGTTGTACAGGCATCTGCTGGGGGGGTATAGGTGTTTGTAAGTTCACGGATCTTATACAAAATATCACCGGCATGATCATGTTCCAGTTCCATTACCTGTATAGGGCCACTGATAAAACCTTCTGCTAAATTTCTGTTGTTCTTAATTTTGCTCATGGCTTCTACTTCTTTTATACGGGGGAATAAGATCATTTCTTCTTTCTGCATATGTGCCGTCATCTCTTCATTAATTTCTTTAAATAAACAGAAAACTTCTACCATAAACGGAAAACGATCTCCATGCTTGATCGCAACTTTCTCCAAATGTCCGAGTATAGTTGGCATGGTTTGTTTTACATAAAAATGATGATGAATGAGGATATAACTGATCAGTTGTTCGGTTGTCATTTCCGAAAATGGCATTTTATTATTTTGAACAACCGTTGATGAAATTTCCAACTCCTGTGCAATAGATTCAACCGGAAGCCCTCTTTCAGCACAGGCATCGGCCAGGGTTCTTTTACCTTTGCAGCAAAAGTCAAGATGATATTTTTCAAGTACCGGAACGGCAAAGTGATTGTTGGTTACAATATTTGCGAGGGTTTGTTGTGCTATATTTAGCATGGTTATATTTTTTACAAAGTTGCACCTGTAAAAAACAATAAACTGTGATTGAAATCACTTTTGAATAATATTTTTATTTGTGAAAGACATGAGCAAAGCGCCGGTAAATAAAAAAAATGCAGTACCCAGTAACATTTCATTGATAAATGGAATGGCTGTATAGGTAATTGCAGCAACGCCTTGTACCATTAGTAAAATTTCGTTAACAATAACTGCGGCTGCAAAAATAAAAATACCTCTTACGGCCCATTTGTTTGAATAAAAATAGTCTTCAGAGAACATAGAACCCAGCAGGAATAATGTAATAACCCCCAGCAAAACCAGGTGCAGGTATCCAATTACAATGGGCCTGAAGCCAAAAGCCAGGTCGCTTAACGAAGGAATGGTGGAGCCCAGTTGTAACATCAGTTTCGCAGATAGTGCAACGGCTGAACATGCCAGTATGTATTTTGATGTTGCAGAAATAGTTGGTTTCAACCTGTTCCAGTTTTTTCTGATCAGATTTACAAACCATATCCAGCCAATGATCTGCGCAATGGCAGATATAATAACCAGCACATAAACCCAAACAGGAATGTTCATCCACAATGCTGATAAAAAGTAAGCAGGAACAACTGCAAAAACAAAAAGCCTGAATATCTTCATCAGTGCATTTTCTGAAACATTATTTCGGCTGAGGAATGCAGTAAATAATCCCATACAGGCAAAGAAGAACCAGCCGTTATATTGAAAATGCAGGTAAAAATATTCTGCAGCCAGGTACCAATTTTGATGAATGACCTTTGCCACCATCATAATGGTTAAGGCAAATGCACCCAGGGATGAAAGGGCATTAAATAATACGGCCGCTTTAAACCAGAAATTTGCAGCGCTTTTGAAAGGCAGTTTATTCAGATCACGCCAGTAATGAAAAGCAAAAAAATAAGAAACAAAAATAGAAGCTGTTGAAAAGATGATGGAAAATAATCCGTAACCTTCTATGGGAAAGGCAATCAACATTCCATATGCTGTAATAAGATTGGCATATAAAAGCCATTTGTACTTTTTATAAATACGATCTCCTTTTTGTTTTACCAGGTAAGAAACAAGCAGGGCCATGATTGCCTGGGTGATCCATCCTGCAAATGCAAAATGCGAATGGCCATGCAATAAATGTTTTTGATCAACAAAAGGGAGGGAGTAAAGAATTTTATACCGTAAAACAACACCAATGGAAGCTACAATCAATAAATTAATCAGGGCAATTTTCAACCAACGGAACAGTGGAAATACCATAATTACACTTTAAAGCAAAATAACCGGACTTTATGTAAAAGTAGTATGATTTAAATCACATTCAGCAATAAACTTTGCCTTTTGTTATTCGTAATTCACCTTTTGACTGCATGGATTTCATGGTACGGATCACCGTTTCAACCCTCATTCCGGTCATATTGGCAATTTGCTGGCGTGTAAGTTTTAACCTGTTACATTTGATACAGATATTTTTTTGATTTTGCTTAAAATAGTGGAGCAATGTAGAAATACTGTTCTCAGGATTATGATTGGCCAGTTCCTTTAGAATTATAAATTTAAACCTTAATCTTTGAGTGAGTAACCTTGTGAATTTAAAATGCAGCTCGGGGTTTTCTTTCAACAGTTGCTGAAAAGAAGAACGATGCAGTCTTATGATCACTGAGTCTTCATCTGCAATGGCACTTGCTGCAAAGGACTCATCATCAAATAAAGCCAATTCACCAAAGCATTCTCCGGGTTCTATCATTACCTGTATAAATTCTTTACCATCATCATTGATATTTACCCATCGTACACTTCCGCTTACCAATTGATAATAGAATGAAGACTGGGTCCCTTCCTTAAAAATTATTTCTCCTGCTGATAATTTTTTATAGGCTGCTCCCCAGGCAAGCAGTGTATCAATTTCTATCATCATATTATAGTATTTTCTTTAAGTATCAAAAGTAAAGAGAGGATTAAAGCTCCTGTATGATATAAAGCATGATGAAATATGATTGAAATCATATCATATTTAAGTGATCGGGTAAATACTGCTGATATCTTTGCTGGCATTGATTTATAAAGTACTGCTTATTTTCTCTGCAAACCTGTTTTTAATCAGATATGACTCAAAACATAAAAAAATGTTAGCTTCATGTGTAATCTTGTAAATCAAATTTTAAAACAAAAAATAAGAATATGAAAAAATTGGCAATCCTTATGTTTATGGGCGCATGTATAGCCGCTTGTGGTGGTAATTCAGAAACACCAGCTTCACCTTCAGAAACGCCTACGGCTGAATCACCAAAAACTGCAAGTGAAAACCCTTCTTATGATCCTGAAAGAGGGGAAGGAAAATTTAAAGAGGTAGCGGTTGGCGAAAAACTAGATGCAACCATGGCAGCAGCAGGCGAAAAAGTATTTAATGTAAAATGCGTTAGCTGTCATAAACTAACCAGCGAAAAACTGGTGGGCCCGGGTTGGCTTGGCGTTACTGACCGTCATTCTGCACCCTGGATCATGAATTTTGCAACCAATACAGATGCGATGCTGGATAAGGATCCCAAGGCACAGGCACAGTTAGAAATTTGTTTGGTGCGTATGCCCAACCAGAATATTGCTGATGATGATGCACGTAATTTATATGAATTTATGCGAAAGAATGATGGCATAAAATAAAACTAACCTTCAATATATAAATCAACCAAAATGAAAAATTATAAACAAATTACAGTTACAGTTTTTGCATTCAGTTTATTGCTGGGCTTTAAGGCCTGTAAACCAAAAAATGCTGGCTCTGCTGTAAGTTCCGATGCTGCTGCCAAAACATATGTTGCTCCCGGTAAATACGATGAGTTTTACAATTTTGTTTCGGGTGGCTTCAGCGGACAAATGAGTGCCTATGGTTTACCTTCGGGCCGTTTGCTGCGTGTTATTCCTGTTTTTTCTGTTGATCCGGAAAAAGGCTGGGGCTACAGCGAAGAAACCAAACCCATGTTGAACACTTCCCACGGATTTGTGCCCTGGGATGACCTGCACCACGTTCAAATGTCGAAAACCAATGGTGACTATGATGGACGTTGGGCTTTTGGTAACGCCAACAATACCCCCAGGGTTGCACGTATTGACCTTAAAACTTTCCGTACTGCAGAAATTATTGAGTTACCAAACAGCGGTGGAAACCATTCCTCTCCGTTCATTACAGAGAATACAGAATATGTAATTGCCGGAACCCGTTTCAGTGTGCCACCGGATGATAAAAATGGGGATATACCCATAAACACGTATAAGCAAAATTTCAAAGGCACTTTAAGTTTTATCAGTGTTGCCAAAGAAGATGGTAAAATGGATATTGCCTTTCAGATACAATGCCCCGGTGTTAATTTTGATTTGAGCCGTGCCGGTAAAGGCGTTTCACATGGCTGGTTCTTCTTCTCCTGTTATAATACCGAACAGGCCAATACCTTACTTGAAGTAAATGCTTCGCAAAAAGATAAGGATTTCATCATGGCTGTAAACTGGAAAAAAGCGGAAGAATATTTAAAAGCAGGTAAAGGCAGAAAACAATCTGTACGGTATGCATCAAACAGGTATAGCGATGTTACACATTCTGCAACATCTGAAATTAAAACAGAAGTTACGGTACTGGATGCCAAAGATTTGAAAGACATCTGCTATTTCTTTCCATGCCCTAAATCACCACATGGTTGTGATGTAAGCCCAACCGGCGAATATATTGTAGGCAGTGGAAAATTAGCCGCATTAATTCCTGTTTTTAGTTTTGATAAATTACAAAAAGCCATTGCAGCTAAAGATTTTATTGGCGACTTTGATGGTGTTCCCATTCTGAAATACGAATCTGTTTTATATGGTGAAGTAAAAAAACCGGGCCTTGGCCCATTACATACCGAATTTGATAATAAGGGCAATGCATATACTTCCTTTTTTGTTTCATCTGAAGTTGTTAAATGGAATATTAAAGATTTGAAAGTGGTTGACAGGGTACCTACTTATTATTCTGTAGGGCATTTGTGTGTTGCAGGCGGTGATACAAAAAATCCAAATGGAAAATACCTAGTTGCTTATAATAAAATTACCAAGGACAGGTATTTACCAACCGGACCAGAATTATCACAAAGTGCCCAGTTATATGATATCAGCGGAGAAAAAATGCAATTACTGCTTGATTTTCCTACTATAGGCGAGCCACATTATGCACAGATCATTTCTGCAGACCTGGTTAAAAACAATTCGCTTAAATTCTTTAAAATGGAGGAAAATAAAAATCCTTATTTCTCCAATGGTGAAGGAGCTACAAAAGTAGTGCGTACCGGAAACAGGATAGATGTGTATATGACAGCCATTCGTTCTCACCTTACACCTGATAATATTGAAGGAATTAAAATGGGCGACGAAGTTTATTTTCATGTTACCAACCTGGAGCAGGACTGGGATGTACCGCATGGCTTTGCTGTAAAAGGTGCAGCCAATGCTGAGTTACTGATCATGCCTGGCGAAACCCAAACATTAAAATGGAATCCGGATAAAGTAGGCATATTCCCGATGTACTGTACCGATTTCTGCAGTGCATTGCACCAGGAAATGACAGGTTATATCAGGGTTTCACCTGCCGGAAGCAGTACACCACTGTTATTCAGCACCGGTAAAAATTACCCTGTTGCTGATACGGCAAAAAAGAAATAATTTTTAATCAAAGGAGCAGGCTGATAAAAAAGCCTGTTCCTTTTTTTACTTCTTACCTCTGGTTAAAATATAAATAAATACCAAAAGAAGTAAAGTTCAAA
>JAYTOF010000188.1:0-16830 GCA_043747955.1 Chitinophagaceae bacterium | reverse complement strand
CCCAGTTTCTTAAGGCCCCCTGGTTAATATTGAGGACAAACGTCCCCGCTTTCATCCAACCATTATTTTCCAATGGTTTAAGATCCTTTAAGGCAACCTTTTGAAATTCCTTCACCGAAGCATCCTGGGCAAGAGCATGAAATACGGTTGTCAGGGTTATTATAACAACCACTAGGGGTTTTATCATCCGGTAAATATAAATATAAAACCGGAGTGAATGATGTTAAGGATTTATGAAAAAACAATGAGGCAGTATAAAAAGTATGTATGTTAAGTCTGCCTATCGGATAGGGAGGCTCAGTAAGACAGCATTGTTTGACTTTTGAGACAGCTTCTAAAATATTTAAATAAGCTAAACTATGTAATTTATGATCTTGTATTTTTAAAATTTATAGGCAAATCCAATACCCATTAACTGCAGCCATTGTGGAGCAGGCCCTTTTGCAGGGTTTACATTTCGGGTATCATCATCATAAATCATATCAAGATTAAAAGAAAAATTGATATACTTAGTCAGTTTTGCAGTTAATGCATTGGTCCAGAAAATATCTATGTTTTGTGGTTTTAGTTTGTAGTTTGAAAACATATCTAATTTTGTTTTGAATACAAAATTGGCACCCAGTTTTGCATTATAGTTAGCTGATAAAAAGGCACCCAGTTCATTTTTAGCATTTTTGCCCGGTGCTACACCATAAAGTGGTTTAATTACATTATCAGATACAATTACCCAACGTTGGGTTAACGGGGAAATAAATAATGAAAAATTATCTTTAGGCTTATAATCAAAACCCAATGATAACAATACATAAGCAGGGGCAAAGGTTTTTGAAATTACCGAAGAAGTATCCAGGCCCGCTGCTGTTTTTGTATAAGCATATCCATTTGTAAACTGCGTACGCAAATTAAACAAGGCAGCTGCATTCCATTTTTTTGATATGGCATAACCATATTTTGACAGCAGATCAATTCTGTCACTGGCTTTTCTTGAACCTAAACTTGTCGTATTTACGATTCCATAAGCAAGGTCAAGGCTATTATCCCAGGAATTTTTATTTTTTATATAAAATGCAAAAACATTTAAATAAGCATTTAAGGAAAACGAAAATTTATCACCACCTGCCGACCAGTTGCTTAAACTACCCTGGTTGACATTTAAATTGAAAAGCCCGCCCATTTTCCAGGTTTTATTTACGGTATCTTTCGGATCTTTGGAAATAGATTTAGAAGCTTCATTTTTCAGATCATTTACAGTTGGATCCTGTGCATGGCAGTAAATGAATGAAAATAAAATAAATAAAATAAGGCTTGATTTTTTCATATGTAAGTAGAATTAATTATAAAACTGGCAGCAAATATAAGATGCTGCCAGTTTTATAAAGTTAGAAATTATTTTTTTAAGGAATCTCTGATCTCCATCAGCAAGGCATCCGTTGAAGAAGGTCCTGCAGGTGCTTCTTCCTGCTTTTTCTTCATTTTGTTTATAGTTTTAATTACCATAAACATAACAAAAGCAACAATGATGAAATTAATGACCGCGGTTAAAAAATCACCCCATTTAACAGCAACTGCTTCAGCAGTTACTTTACCGGCAGCGTCTGTTACGGCCTCCTTGAGTACGAACATATTTTTACTCAGGTCAGCACCACCTATCATGCCAATCAGCGGAGAAACTATGCCATCAGTAAACGAAGAGATAACTTTTCCAAAAGCACCACCCATTACAAAGGCAACTGCTATGTCTACCAGGCTGCCTTTCATGGCAAATTCTTTAAACTCTTTAATAAATCCCATGTTGAAAGTTTTAAGGTTAAAAAATTATTTTAAAAGGTAAGGTTAAGTAAATCTATAGATATTAATTTATTAATACAAATATGCTGAAAATTTTTGAAATTGAATAATATATAATTTCAGAAAGTATTTATTAATAAAAATACTTCACCTTTGCGGCAATTTTATAAGTTTTGAATAAAGGTTTTTTAAACTGGTTTATCTTTTTTATCCTTTCCATAATCTGGGGCAGCAGTTTTATAATGATGAAAGAAGGGTTGCTGCATTTATCTGCCTTCCAGGTGGCATCATTACGTATTGTTTTTTCCGGAATGGTTTTACTCCCGTCGGCAATCAGGCATTTTAATAAAATTCCTAAAAATAAACTTGGGCTGATTTTTCTATCCGGCGTTTTAGGAAGTTTGTTACCAGCCTATTTATTTTGTGTTGCTGAATTGGGAATAGACAGTGCATTGGCAGGAACCCTTAATTCGTTAACGCCAATTTTTGTGATCATAACGGGGGCCTTGGTCTTCCGGAGTAAAACATCGGGTAATAAAATATGGGGCATACTTATTTCTTTTACCGGCAGCCTGTTGTTATTATTGAGTAAAGGGCATTTTCAGGAAAGCCAAAACCTGTTATTTGTTTCATTTGTGGTTGTTGCAACAATTTGTTATGGTATTAATGTAAATATGGTATATAAGTATTTACATGATACGGGATCACTGCAAATTGCAGCCATTGCTCTTTCATTAAATGCAATTCCTGCTTTGCTTATACTTATTTTTACTGGTTATTTTAGCCTGCCCCTTACTGATACAGCTATTTTATATTCAACAGGTCATGCTGCTTTATTAGGGATATTCGGAACTGCCATTGCTTCCATTATTTTTTATATGCTGGTAAAACGTGCAGGTGCAGTATTCTCTTCTATGGTAACTTATGGTATTCCGGTTATTGCTAATTTCTGGGGATTCATTTATGGAGAAGAAGTTGGCTGGAAACAATTTGCCTGTCTCTTACTCATTTTAACAGGTGTTTATATTGCCAACCGCAGTACTTCTGTGTAAGATTTAATCCTTAAAAGTTGATAGCCGATTGCTTTGGCCAACCGGAGTTTTACACAGTTTCGCTAAATGAAATATTTTTTTCACGCAAAAAATCCTTTATCCTGTCCACATGAACACAAATTCCTGTATGTAAGAATGGGTTATTGGAAATTTTATTTTTCTTGCCATTATTTATTATCTCAAAATCTTTCATATCAAAACCAAGGTGAAGATGATTGGTTGCAAACTGCATTCCGTAAATATTCCCTTCCATGTCAAAAAGGGGCCCGCCACTTTGCCCCCTTAAACCCGGTGTACTCATTTCAATACCTGTAATTCCGCTGTCAGGTTGTGTTGCAACAAACCTGGTAACGATCCCATCTATCGGGAAGGAAGGTGAATTAGGGTTACCGGTATTGGTCCATTCTATATCATCAGTATCAGCATTATGTTTAAAGTTATTAAACTCAGGAAACGGAAAGCCAATGCGGCACAGTGTTTTACCTTGTTTTATTTTACTGCTGTCTTTAATAAAGTTTGCCCGGGAAGTATAAAATATTTTATTGAATCCTTTGAATTCTAAAATTGCCAGGTCAAGGGTAGGGTGTGCATGGCAGGTGATCTCCTTAATGGTATCAAAACAATTTAAAAAAGTATTTTTTAACTGAACAGTGGTTTCAGGCAGGTATTTGTATTTTAACTGAAGCCCCTGTAAATTCCTTTTGTATTTACCATCAGCTGTAATACTATCCCTCTCGGATTTATACTTTAAATAAGTTTGATTAATATTTTCAGCGGCAGGTATCAGATCCATTACATGTTTACAGGTAACAGCAACACCATTATCATTAACAAAAAAGAAAGTAGAACTGCCGGGTAAAACCATGCCTCCATAGGTTCTTGATATGGTATGTAACGGACGGGTAAATTGTAATACTTTTTCTATAGCCTGTTGAAACATAAATTATGTTGTTATAATAATTAAAGGTAAGTACAAAAGATGGGGGGATGGAATAAAAAACATCTTATAGCGTACCCGAAGATTACTTTTGCAGGTTTTGTTTTTGTTCCAGACGTATCTGCCTGGCAGTTTTTGTAATGCCGTCATGGCTCCAGCCGGAGGGCATAAAAATATATTTAAATTTTGTACCGAATGAAGTTTTCTTTTTTACATCACGGGCCAAATTATGCCATTCGTGCAATATAATATTTACCGGGTTGTCTGCATTTTCAACAGGTTTTGTAAGTCCGTATTTTACAGGAACTTCTTTTATTTCTTCCTGGAAACTGCCGAACAACTTATCCCAGATAATAAGGCACATGCCCATATTTTTGTCTAAATAAATAACATTACTGGCATGGTGTACCTGGTGATGGGCAGGACTTACAAAAACAATTTCAAACCAACTGGGCATTTTATTGATGTATTGGGTATGTACAAGGATACCATCGGTTTGTATTACCGAATACATAAAAACAATATCAAACGGCGTAAAACCCAATAATGCAAGTGGTGTTAAATATATAAACCTGTACACCGGTTGCAAAACGGATGAACGTAAGCCGGTGGTTAGGTTAAACTCTTCGGAAGAATGATGCGTAACATGCACTGCCCAAAAGAAGCGGCAATGATGATCAATTCTATGTTCACAATAAATAGCCAGATCAGCAAGGATAAATAAAATAAACCAATACAGAAAAGCATTGTTAATGTTTAAAAAATGATACTGATAACTCCAGGTAAGAATACTGATATAAAAAAGCCAACGGAGAAAACCATCAAGGGATACATTGAGTAATGTGAAATAAATATTTTGAAGCGTATCTCTTACAGAATATATTTTTTTTGTTTCCAGTTGCTGAATAAGATTTCAGCCCCGATCAGCAGAGTAAAAAATGGGACAGAAAGTAACAAAAACCATAATTCCCTGGTTGATTGCATTTTTATTCGTTGGAGCTTTTATCTGTGCTTAAGAAAAATACTGATCATTAAACAACCATGATCTCTTTTTCCTTTGCCTCTAAATGTTTTTCTATCAGCGAAATATGCTTATCGGTAATATCCTGGGCTTCTTTCTCTGCATCTTTACTGATATCTTCACTTAAACCATCTTTTTGTAATTTCTTTATGGATTCAATACTTTCTCGCCGGATATTACGAACTGCCACCTTTGCATGCTCTCCTTCCATATTACATCTTTTTACCAGTTCCTTTCTTCTTTCTTCTGTTAACGGAGGTAAAAACAAACGAATAATATTTCCATCATTTTGCGGATTAATGCCGATGTTAGCCATAGTTATAGCTCTTTCAATAGCCTGCAGCATATTTTTTTCCCAGGGTTGTACAGAAATAGTCCGGGCATCCAAAATAGAAATATTGGCTATCTGGTTAATAGCTGTGGGGTTACCGTAATAATCAGCCATAATTCCATCCAGCATGGCAGGGTTAGCTTTACCGGCACGTATTTTAACCAATTCTGTTTCCAGATGATTTAAAGCTTTACGCATTGCAGATTCTGTATCTCTGATTATTTTATTGATTTCTTCTGACATGGTTACTGTTATTTATTGGCGGCAAAGCTATAAAAAACTGTGATCATTTTGAGATTAGTCTGAAATGAATTTGGCGAATACTGTAAAATGAAACAGGTGAAACAAGAATAAAGGAGTAAAAATTACTCAACCTCTGCAACTTCAGAAGCAAGTTTTAGTATTTTATGTGATTTTATAATTTCTGCATTGGAAATGTTTTCAGTAACCGCATTTTTTGGTTTAGGGCGGAGATAATAAATAATACCAATAAAAACAAAAGCAGAAACCAGCAGAATACCTAATACCGTTGTAGTACCTAAATTACGAAGGAAGAATGCAGTAGCTATAAAAACTATATTGACCGTTACACAGGTGAATGTAACGATGCGGTGACTTAAACCAAGGTCAAGTAAAAAATGATGAACATGTGTTCTGTCAGGACTAAAAGGTGAACGCCTGTCTAAAATACGCAGGCCAAAAACACGAAGCGTATCAAAAAGAGGGATCATTAATATTGAAAAACCTATAGCAGGTGCAGCTTCTATAGGAAAATTTGAAACAGGATTACCCGCAATATTGATGAACTTGATCACTAAAATTGAATTTATAAGTCCTAATAAAAGGGAACCGGTATCTCCCATAAATATTTTGGCAGGAGAATAATTGTAAAGTAAAAAACCAATGGTGCTTCCAGCCAGTGCAAAAGCCATTACAGCATAAGTTAATTGTCCGGCATAAAAAAAGTAAGCACCGAAAACCAGGGTGGTCAATAAACCCAGACTTCCTGCCAAACCATCTACTCCATCTATCAGGTTAAAGGAATTTGTAATTACAATAATGGTAAAGATGGATAAAACAACACTGGCAATATGTGGTATTTCATAAATACCCAAAAAGCCATGCATATTGTTTATTTGAATCCCGCCAAATTTAATGATAATGCCTGCTGCAATTAACTGTCCAATAAATTTTTTACTGGCCGATAAAACCATGATATCATCTTTAATTCCAAGAAAAAATATTACGGTTGCAGCTGCAGCAAAATATTGAAGTTCAGAAGTTATTGCAGAAGGAACACCCATTAAAGTTGCTATAATAAAACCCGCAAATATGCCAAGACCACCTAAAGTAGGGATAACTGTTTTGTGTACTTTGCGTTCATCGGGTTCGTCAAATAGTTTTTTATCCTTGGCAATCTGTATAATAACGGGTATGGCAAAAAAGGTAATTAAAAACGCCAGGGCTGCACTAAGTAAAATATTATCCATTCTGTAAGTTTAATTCTGCCAAATATTATAATGCAAAAGTATTAAATATGTTTTAAGGATAAAAACTTAAAACTGATTTAATTTAGACACAACTTTTTAGGAAAGAGTTGCCTGCGTTATTACCAGGGAGCAGTATCATGTAAAAAAACGGCTTTTCCCGGTATTGGTATGCAAATAACGCAAAATTTGTTAACTTATTATCAACTATTAGTGATTAGCCGGTTATTTTACTTTGCAGGTCAGACTATTTTCAAGTAGGTTTGCCACTTTAAAAAACGGGTTGTATGGTTTAACAGTAATTTCAGTTCATACAGGATATAATGATTTTCAAATAATAATTAAATTTTCAAATGAGTAGTTTAAGGGATATAGCCACCCAGATCAGAAGGGACATTGTACGTATGGTTCATGCAGTGCAAAGCGGTCACCCGGGAGGATCCCTGGGTTGTACAGAATATTTTACCGCACTGTATTTTAGCGTTTTGAAGCATAACACCCAATTTAGTATGGACGGGGTTGGAGAAGATCTGTTCTTTTTAAGTAATGGCCATATTTCACCTGTTTATTACAGTTCACTTGCACGTAGTGGTTATTTCCCACTTCAGGAACTCAGTACTTTCAGAAAATTAAACAGTCGTTTACAGGGGCATCCAACAACCCATGAACATTTACCCGGAGTTAGAATTGCCAGTGGTTCACTGGGACAGGGAATGAGTGTAGCTATTGGTGCAGCTTTGTCAAAAAAATTAAATAACGATATTAATATTGTATATTCTTTACATGGAGATGGCGAACTTGATGAGGGACAAAACTGGGAAGCAATAATGTTTGCTGCTCATAAAAAAGTTGATAACCTTATTGCAACCATTGACTGGAATGGCCAGCAGATTGATGGCCCAACTAAATCTGTGATGGCATTAGACAGCCTTACAGCAAAGTTTGAAGCTTTTAACTGGCAGGTACTGGAAATGGATGGTAATGATCTGGATGCGGTTGTTGCCGGATTAAATAAGGCAAAAACTTTTACCGGGAAAGGAAAGCCAATTGTTATTTTGATGAAAACAGAAATGGGTAAGGGTATTGATTTTATGGAAGGAAGCCATGAATGGCATGGAATTGCACCTAATGATGAGCAATTACAAAAAGCTTTGGCTCAATTACCCGAAACTTTAGGAGATTATTAGGGACCGGGTTCTCTACCTTAATTCAAAAATTTGATTCGATGCTTTTCTTGCCGGAAACCAGGCAGCTGTAAATGCAATGAACGTTGCAGTTATAGCCACAAGTAAAAAATCTGCAGCAATTAATTTTACCGGAAAATAATCTAACAGAAAAGAACTCCCGGCCATCTTAATTAATTTAAATTTTATCTGAAGTAAACAAATTACAGTAGCCAGTGAAATACCGGCTGCAGTACCTATAAAGCCCAATAATAATCCTTCGGATAAAAATATTTTGAGTATGCTTTTTTCCGGTGCCCCCATACTTTGTAAAACACTGATATCTTTTCTTTTTTCCAGTACCAGCATGGTTAAAGCACTTACCATTGTAAAGGCTGATACAATTAATATTAATGTAAGTACAGCATAAATAGCCCATTTCTCCAGTTTCATGGTATTGTAAAGGCTGGTATTTTGTTCGTATTTAGTTTGAACTATGTATTTATAACCAAGCAGTAAGGCTATTTTATTTTTCTCTTCCAGTGGGTCTGATCTTTCCCGTAGTTTTATTTCAATGGCACTGTATTCATCAGCTGCAAAGTTCATTTGCTGTTTTACAAATCCGATATTGGTGATGGCATATTTATCATCAAATTCCTGTTGAATAGTAAATGAACCGGAAGCCTTAATAAACCCCTCACTTAAAGATAGCAGCGGGTCATTATTTTGATTGTTTCTTTTAGGTAAAATAACTGTTAATGCAGCGGACGGTAAAGCAGGGTTAAGGTTAACTGAAGCGGCATATTGAATGCCTGATCCGGTTACCAGGTATGGATCATCAGTAGAGCCGGTAAAATATTTACCCCTGTTTGTTTTAGCAGCAACGCCACTAACCTTTACATAATTATCATCAACACCTTTCAGATAAATAACAGTTTGGGCATCATAGTTTTTCAACAAAGCTTTTTCTTCAGCAATCAATGAAAAATTTTCAAGGGCCGGTTGTTTTTTTAAAGCATTAATCTGTTCAGCATTAAGTATAAATGTTTTCCCCTTAGCAGGAACAATCTTAATATCCGGATAAAAAGAGGAGTACAACGATTTAACCAGGTCTTCAAATCCATTAAAAACGCTCAATACCAAAACCTGGCAGCAGGTTGCAAAAGCAATAACACCTACTGTTACCCACGCAATAATATTAATGGCATTGGCGCTTTTTTTTGCTTTAAAATATCTCCAGGCAAAGGTCAGGTACATTAAAATGTTTAAAATTTAAAAGGGTTAAAGGTCTTAGCGTTACTCTTCTTTTCCACTTCCAGCGGCAGGGGGAGAGACAGCAGGGGGTTTTATTTCATTGAATATATTTTCCATTTTATCTACATAATCTAATGTGTCGTCAATATAAAATGTTAGTTTGGGCATACTCCTAAGCTGGTGGCGCACCCTTGAGGTCAGTTCTTTTTTTATTTCCCAGCCTCTTTCTTCAATTTTTTTAAGTGCTGCAAAACTATCTTCCACTTTAAAAAAACTAAGGTATATCCTGGCTTCATAAAGATCTGGTGTAATTTTAACCGAGGATATGGATACCATACCACCATCCATCATTGATATTCCCAACCGCTGAAAAATATCACTCAACTCTTTGTTAAGTAAACCAGCCACCTGTTTCTGTCTTTTGCCTTCTAACATTATGTTTGCGCTTTATTCGTTGTAAAATTAGTTACTTTGCCGTTTCTATTCAGAATTATTACAAATGAAAAAATATTCAAGGGTTTTTACATACTTAAAGGCATATAAAACTTCCATAGGTTGGTATTTTATATCCATTTTACTTTCTATTGTTTTTTCTGTTATTTCAATAGGGATGCTGGTGCCATTTATGAACATCATATTCGGTGTAAAACAGAGCTTGCTCCCGGATCTGTCAAAAAAGCCTGATTTTGCAGTTGTTCACTGGTTAAAGGAACAGTTAAACCAGCTTATTAATACCAACGACTCCTTTCAGGCATTGGGTATAGTTTGTATACTGATTATCGTATCCATTGCTTTTAAAAATTTGTTTTTGTACTTATCTTATCGTGCAATGGGTCCCATTAAGAATGGGATAGTGAACAGGTTCAGGATAGATATGTTTAATAAAATATTAAAACTGCCTATCGGCTATTTTACAGATCAGCGCAAGGGCGATCTGATGAGCCGCATGACAAACGATGTAGGTGAGGTAGAAGGCTCTGTAGTAGGTACTTTGGAAGGTTGGGTTAGAGATCCGCTTACAATTTTAATTAATCTTATCGTCTTATTTACCATTAGTCCCAAACTTACGGGGTTTATTCTTTTATGCATTCCTGTAATGGGTTTTGTTATTGGCCGGCTGAGCCGCTCATTAAAAAAGCAATCGGTAGAAGTAGCAATGAAGGGTGGCGAAACTATTTCAATTATTGATGAAACACTGGGAGGACTAAGGGTTATAAAAGCTTTTAATATTGAAGGATTATTACGCAATAAATTTTTAAATACCAACAATCAGTTATTACATGCAAAAAACCGTATCGGTTTTAGAAGGGATCTTGCTTCTCCAATGAGTGAAATGATGGGCGTGGCTATTTTTTCTGGTATTTTATGGTTTGGTGGCAGGTTGGTCTTAAGTGGTGAACTTGGGTTGGATGGTGCCTTGTTTCTTGCTTATATGGGTATGTTTTTCAATATTATTGATCCGGCAAAATCTATTTCCACCGCATTCAGTAATATGCAAAAAGGTGCTGCTGCTATTGGCAGGATCGAAGAAGTATTGAAAGCACCTATTACGGTTGATGAAAATATAAACGGAAAAAAGATACCAGCATTTACATCAGGCATTGAATTCAACCATGTTGGCTTTAAATATAATGATGCTGTAATATTAAAGAATATCAACCTCAAAGTAGGGTTAGGAAAAACAGTAGCCCTGGTTGGAAGCAGCGGCTCCGGCAAAAGTACCCTTGCAGATTTAGTGCCCCGGTTTCATGATGTAAGCTCCGGAGAACTGCTGGTTGATGGCATTAATATAAAAGAATATTCCCTGCATTCCGTGCGCAATCTGATTAGTATAGTAACCCAGGAGCCCATATTATTCAATGATACCATTGCCAATAATGTAGCCCTGGGAATGAGTCATGCCACCCCTGCAGAAATTGAACAGGCAGCCAAAGTGGCCAATGCTCATAATTTTATCATGCAAAAAGAAAATGGTTATAATACCAATATCGGTGACCGTGGCGGAAAGTTAAGCGGAGGTGAAAGGCAACGAATCACCATTGCCAGAGCAGTTCTGAAAAACCCCCCCATATTAATTTTAGATGAGGCTACCTCTTCTTTAGATACAGAAAGCGAAAGACTGGTGCAGGATGCCATCAATAACCTGATGAATAACCGTACATCACTGGTTATTGCACACCGGCTCAGTACCATCCGTCATGCCGATGAAATTATTGTTTTGCAAAAAGGGGAGATCGTTGAAAGAGGAACGCATGACAGTTTGCTTTTGCAGAATGGGTTTTATAAGAAGCTGGTGGATATGCAGGAAGTAAAGTAAAGTCGATACCTGTTCATGCCTGTTTTGGTCTGCAAGTATGAAAAGCTTTTCTGATTTTGAATCCTAATCGCAATCTTGAATCCTGTATCCTATATCTTTCTTTTAAGCTCCCTCTATCAACCCCACTGCATTTCCCCAGGGATCAATAAGTGTAGCCACTTTTATACCATCGCCAACATCAGCTACTTTATATAAAATTGTTGCACCCTGGTCAACTGATTTTGTAACACAATCTTCAATTCCATCTACTGCCCAATGTGCAACGGTTGCATTACCTGATGTAAACGTTTCTTCCTGGGGATGTAAACCCAATTCACAACCGTTAAAATCAAACCCTATATAAAAAGCTTCATCAAAATAAGGTTGAACCCCGGTAAGGTTGATATACCATTCTTTTGCTTTTTGCAAATCGGGTACATAATAAATAACGGATCTTAATTTTTTAAACATTTTTTTACACAAAGATTCAGATAGAAAAAGGAAGCGCCACAATAATATTTACAAAAAAAGAGAATGAAATTAATCATTCTCTTAAATATTAGTTCTCCAAACCTGGCCCTTTGAGGGAAAGGCTATATAATTTACTTAACAGCTCCCATTTTTGCTTCAATACTCAATGTAGCATGTGGTACTGCACGTAAACGGGCTTTGTCAATTAAACGGCCGGTTACACGGCAAATACCATAGGTTTTATTTTCAATACGCATGATCGCTTTTTCCAGGTGATCAATAAAAGTGATCTGGCGGCTGGCCATCTGGCTCAATTGTTCTCTTTCCATGCTGATACTGCCATCTTCCATGGTCATGTATCGGGCATCATCATTATCTCCACCCATTTCGTCTTTACGGGTTATTAATCCCTGCAAATACGTCAATTCTTTTTTAGCCGATTCCAGCTTTCGCTGTATCAGTTCCCTGAATTCATTCAGGTCATTATCATTATAACGAACAATGGGTGCACCCAGATCATGTAAAGGTTGATCAAGTACAGATTTGGTAAACTCAGGTTGATATTTGCGGGATGTTTTAGTATTTATCTTTGGCAACACAACCGGTTTAGCTGGAGCAATCTTAATATCTTTTGCTTTTTCCGGAGATTTAATTTTTACCGGCATAATAACTTTTACCGTTGCTTTTTTAACTGGAACCGGTTTTTCAAGGGGTTTCTTTAATTCAATCGTTTTTTTCATAGGTTTTATTACCGTTTTTTTTGATGTTACTTTTACTGCCGGTTTAGCCGCCTTTTTTACAACAACAACCTTTTTGGAAGCTGCTTTTTTAACTTGTATCGCCTTTTTTACGGTTGATTTAACAGCAGATTTCGTTGTTTTACCAGCTGTTTTTTTAGCTACAGGCTTTTTAACAACTACTTTCCTGGGAGCTGTTTTTTTAGCCGGAGTTGATTTCTTAACAGGCTTATTAGGTTTTTTAGCAACTGGTTTAGCTGCTTTCTTTTTTGTTGCCATACTATTATCCTTTTTTAAGTACGTTCACTTGTAATATGACTTCATTCACTTCTATTTCAGTTCCGTTAGTTACTGTAGGTAAAAAAGCAAGCGAATCAGCCAGAATTTCGGCGCAAATATAATCTTTATATTGAATTAAGGACAGTTGAAGTCCTCCATTTTCACTTACTATTACATCTATACGGTCTGTCAGGCTAAATCCACTGTCTTTTCTTATGTTTTGAACCCGGTTTACAAACTCCCTGGCAATCCCTTCTTTTTTTAAATCATCAGTAATTACAATATCTAAAGCTACTGTTAACTGGCCTTTTACAGCTACCTGATAGCCCGGAATCTCATCAGTTGATATTTCAAGGTCCTCCGCAGTAATTAAAATAGGATCTTCCCCTATTTTTTTATAATCAGGATTAAGTATATATCCATTTTCAAGAACCTTATCAATAATAATATTGTTAAATACTGCTATTTGCCCGGCTGCCCATTTCATTTTCGCCCCCAGTTTTTTACCCAGGGTTTTAAAATTGGCTTTTGCTTTTTTCTTAATAAAATCATTTTCTGCAACTAAAACATCTATTTCCTTAATATTCGTTTCTGCTTTAATAATATCTTCTACTTTTTTTATCCTGGAAGCCATATCGGTATCTAAAGCCGGGATGAAAACTTTTTGTAGTGGCTGCCTTACTTTAAGATTTACTTTTTTACGGAGTGATAATATCAATGATGAAATATCCTGGGCCAGCTGCATTCTTTTTTCAAGGTCAATATCAATAACTGATTCATTTGGTTTTGGAAAATGGGTATGGTGTATGGATTCATTTTTAAAGCGATCAGAAACTGAATTCAGGTTATTAAATAACCAATCTGCAAAAAATGGAGCAACGGGCGCCATCAGTTTGCCAAGTGTTTCCAGGCATTCGTACAGGGTTTGATAAGCACAGATCTTATCATATTCATATTCACCTTTCCAGAACCGGCGTCTGCAAAGTCTTACATACCAATTACTCAAATGCGCATCAACAAAATCCTCAATTGCTCTGCCTGCCTGAGTTGGTTCATAAGCATCAAAATTTTCCTGAACAACTTTTATTAATGTATTTAAGGAAGATAATATCCACTGGTCAATTTCGGGTCTGTCTTTAACAGGGATATAAGCTTCTTTAAAAGCAAAACCATCTACGTTAGCGTACAAAGCAAAAAACTGATATGTATTATAAAGAGTACCGAAGAATTTACGTTGTACTTCTTTAATGCCTTCCTCATCAAATTTCAAACTGTCCCAGGGAGATGCATTGGTGATCAGATACCAGCGGGTGGCATCAGCACCAAAAGTATCGATGGTTACAAAAGGATCAACCACATTGCCGAGGCGTTTGCTCATTTTGTTTCCATTCTTATCCAGCACCAGGCCATTGCTCACCACTGTTTTATAAGCAACTCCAGTCCGGCCCCCGCTATCCCCCCCGATGGAGGGAGGAAATGGAGAAGAACTTTGCGAAGATTGATGTTTTACTAATTCTTCTTCTATACTTTCTTTTAACAGTGAAGCGAGAGCATGTAAAGTATAAAACCAACCTCTTGTTTGGTCCACACCTTCTGCAATAAAATCAGCCGGATAGCTTTTTACAAAAGCTTCAACATTTTCAAAAGGGAAATGCCATTGGGCATACGGCATGGCGCCACTGTCAAACCAAACATCAATTAAGTCAGGTACCCGCTGCATAGGCTTACCTGTTGGACTCACCAATGTAATTTCATCTACATAAGGTTTATGCAGATCCAGAATACCTTTATGCAGGTAATGCTTATTGGTTTCACCGCCTAAAACTCCGGCAGCTTTTCTTATTTCGTTGTTTAATTCTTCTATAGAACCGATACATAATTCTTCTTCACCATCTTCGGTTTTCCAAATGGGCAGCGGTGTTCCCCAAAAACGGCTGCGGCTCAGGTTCCAGTCCACCATATTTTCCAGCCAGTTACCAAAGCGGCCCGTACCGGTGCTGGAAGGTTTCCAGTTGATGGTTTTATTCAGTTCCACCATCCGGTCTTTTACTGCCGTGGTTTTAATGAACCAGGCATCCAGCGGATAATAAATGATAGGCTTATCGGTACGCCAGCAATGAGGATAATTGTGTTCGTATTTTTCAACCTTAAATGCCCGGTTTTCTTTTTTCAATTTTACGGCAATGTCAATATTCACATCTACATAATCCTTTTCATCTTTGTAATTTTTTACATAGCGGTTACTGAATTCTCCAACACCCTCAACGAATTTTCCCTGCTTATCAACCAGGGTTAAAATGCCTAAATTATTTTTCTGGCCAATCCTGAAGTCATCCGCACCAAATGCCGGAGCGGTATGCACAATACCGGTTCCATCTTCAATGGTAACAAAATCGCCTATAATAACTGTAAAGGGTTTGGCGCCGGGGGTTATTTCCTGTATTTTTTCTATCGTATTTGCTTCTGAGGGGAGGAGCTGTTCGTATGCCAATCCATCTAATTCTTTTCCTTTAAATTCGGCAAGAATTTTCCATGGCAGCAGTTTTACTTCAGCCGTATAATTTTCAAAATCACCATTTTCTCCCTCGGGCTTAAAATATTTGCTAACCAAAGCCTTTGCAAGAATAACATTATTTGGCAAATGTGTATACGGATTAAAAGTTTGAACCAATACATAATCAATAGCAGGACCAACAGTTAATCCGAGGTTTGATGGGAGTGTCCATGGGGTTGTGGTCCATGCCATTAAAAAGACCTCATCCCCAACCCCTTTTCCAAAAGGAGAAGGGGCTTTAGATCCTTCGATTGCAGAAAAGATTTTAGAAATAGCAGGGTGTTCCGAAATCCCTCCTTTGGAGGGATTTCGGGAGGTCTTAAACATCGCCACAGCGCTCGTATCCTTTACATCTTTATAGGTACCCGGCTGATTTAATTCATGGCTTGATAAACCTGTACCAGCTGCCGGTGAGTAAGGCTGTATACTCACGCTTTCATACAGGTATCCCTTCTTATATAATTCGCTCAGGCACCACCATAAAGTTTCAATATAATTGTTCTCAAATGTTACATATGGATTTTTCAAATCAACCCAGTAACCCATCTTTTGGGTAATGTCGTCCCACTTATCCTTAAACCGCATTACCACCTCGCGGCATTTTTTATTATAATCCTCAACTGATATTTTTACACCAATATCCTCTTTGGTAATGCCCAATTCTTTTTCAACACCCAGCTCTATTGGTAATCCGTGGGTATCCCAACCGCCTTTACGCTTTACCTGGAAACCCTGCATGGTCTTATATCGGCAAACCAGGTCCTTTAATGTTCTGGAGATTACATGATGAATTCCCGGCAACCCATTTGCACTTGGGGGGCCTTCATAAAAAACAAAAGGAGGATTTCCTTCACGGATCTCTACACTTTTTTCAAAAGTGTTTTCTTTTTTCCATTTAGCCAATATCTCATTGCTGATGGATGGGAGGTTAAGTTGTTGATATTCTGTGTATTTAGCCCTCATATAATTTTTTCTTCAATCTATGCTTATTATAAGTTTGCAAAGGTATGAAAATAGAAGGGTTCAAGTTTAACTGGTTTAAAAATGCAGGATGAATTTTATATAATTAATACTAAGTAATACTACGACTTACTTTTTTTCTTTTATCGTGAAAGCCACAGCGGGCCTATATTTCATAGATAGTTATCCACAGTTTTACTTTTTTGGCACAGAATTGGCTTTTGTTATTTCAGAAAATTGAGACATTAATATCTTATAAAATAGTATGATAAAAATTTTTGCTGGTTTAGGGTTTTATTAGGGTAAAAGACGGGAATAGTCTTATTCCCGTCTTACTTTTATTAATTCACTAATATATCAGTTAAATGGTCCCGTTTTAAATATTCAATCCAGTATTACCGATTGTAGTTTTAATATCCCATCAAAAACCATGAATAGCTTACCAAGAAAAATGAATTGACAAAACATAACCACTTAAAAAGTAACACTAAGAAAATGAA
>JAYTOF010000187.1:0-2400 GCA_043747955.1 Chitinophagaceae bacterium | reverse complement strand
AAACTCAGTACCCCACATGGGATGTGAAGCTACAAACTGTTTTCGCCTGGGGTGATTTTTTACCGCATCGCACAGAAAATATTTCGTTGACCCGGCATCTATAACTATTTGTTCATCGGTTATCAAATTCATCACCTGCAATACCAGGTCAACCGTAGTATCAACCGGGATAGCGATATAAATGATATCTGCTTTTTTAACCGCATCCTGCAACGGCAATGCTTCATCAATAATATTAAGCTCCAGTGCTTTGGCCAGGTTATCGGTTGAGCGTGTTACACCGATTACTTTTTTTGCAATACCCAGTTCCTTTAAACCAAGGGCCATTGACCCCCCGATTAAACCAACACCAACAACTGTAATTGTCATAATCTTATTTATTAATGATTCTGTTTATTGCTTCCTGGATATTTTCTTCTTTGCAACACAAACTTACCCTGACATATTTATCGCCGGCACTACCGAATATTCCGCCCGGAGTAATAAATACACCTGAGTTATATAAAACCTCATCACTCAATGCATAACCATCTTTATATTTTGAGGGTATGGCCGCCCACACAAACATACCTGCCTGGTTTTTTGAATAACTGCATTGCAATAAATCCAACAGTTCAAAAACTTTTCTTCTCCGGGTTTTATAAATTTCATTAACCCTGTCATGCCAGTCTTTATCCAGTGTTAAAGCCTTTGCTGCAGCTATCTGCACCGGTAAGAACATACCACTGTCCATGTTGCTTTTAAAACGCAACACATCATCAATGAACTGTTGTGCACCACAAAGCATTCCGATCCTCCAGCCCGCCATATTATGCGATTTGCTTAAAGAATTTAACTCAACAACACAATCCTTTGCACCTTCAATGCTGAGCAGACTCAAAGGCTCATCGTTTAATATAAAACTGTAAGGGTTATCATGTACCATTAAAATTTCATGCTTTTTTGCAAATGCAACCAACTCCCTGAATAGTTTTTTGGTTGCCAGTTGCCCGGTAGGCATGTGCGGATAATTAACAAACATCAGCTTTACCCTGCTTAGATCATTTTTTTCAATGGCTCCAAAATCAGGAAACCAATCATTTTCCTGCGTTAAATCATAGGTATTACAGTTTGCTCCTGCAATGGTTGCTGCGGTTTTATAAGTTGGATAGCCTGGGTTGGGTATCAGCACAGTATCGCCCTCATTTAAATAAGTCATACAGATGTGCATGATGCCTTCTTTACTTCCTATTAAAGGCAATATCTCTGAATCGGCACATAGATCAACCTGGTACCATTTTTTATACCAGGCAGATACTGCATTTCTTAAAACAGGGCTTCCCTTATAACTTTGATAAGCATGTGTTGTATGCTTTGAAGATTCTTCCTGTAAAACCTTGATTACAGCCGTATGTGGCGGTAAGTCGGGGCTGCCGATACCCAGGCTGATGATATTTTTCCCCTGCCGGTTCAATTCGTCGATCTCCCGCAGTTTTTGAGAAAAATAATACTCACCAATGCCCTCCAGTCTTTTTGCAGTTTGCATGCTATTGTATTTTTCCGTTTTTATAAATGCCCAGTACCGTTAAATGCTCTGTAACGTCCTGCAATTTATTAATGAGCCGGTAAAATTGATCTGCATGATCAAATTCCATATCGGCATGAAATGAATATTTAAAATTACTGCCGGGAATTGGCATGGACTGAAGTTTTGAAAGATTTATGCCTGCATCAGCAATAACAGTTAACACTTTTGCCAGGCTACCCCTGGCATTGCCGGTTATAAAATTTACAGAAGCTTTGTCTGCATCTATGATCTCTGATGCAGCATCTTTATGTTGTACTATTAAAAACCGGGTATAATTATTTTTAAGGGTATGAATATTCGGTGCAATAATTTCAAGGTGATAAATTTCTGCAGCAAGTTTTCCGGCAATGGCAGCCGCATGTTTGTTTTTATACTGGTGAATATGTTTTGCACTGAGCGCTGTATCTTCGGTTTCAACCAGTTTCCAGTTGTAATTATCTAAAAACCCAAAACACTGTTGAATTGCCATATAATGAGAATATACTTCTTTAATATCCTCCAGTTTTACACCCGGGTTTACCATCAGGTGCTGTTTAATATGCAGATAAACTTCGCCAACAATTTTTACATTGTTTTTTAAAATTAAATTATAATTGGGCAAAATACTGCCTGCAATAGAATTTTCAATGGCCATTATACCTCCATCCGATTGTTTACTTGCTGTTGTATTTTTAATAACCTCTTTAAAAGTTGAACAGCAGATCACTTCCGTATTTTTTCCGTAATACTGCAGGGCAGCCACCTGGTGAAAGCAACCTTCAAATCCCTGTATTGAAACTTTTTTTTCCATCGTATAAAAACAAAGATCCCGGCTAAAATGCCGGGATCTTTTT
>JAYTOF010000186.1:0-3985 GCA_043747955.1 Chitinophagaceae bacterium | reverse complement strand
TTGAAAGTTTTAAGTTGTAAATAAGGCAGGAATTCGCAAAAGTTAACTTATTACTTACTTCTTATAACTTACTACATACTACATACTACTTACTACTTACTACTTACTACTTATTACTTACTACTTATTACTTACTACTTATTACCTATCACTTTTTACCTACTTCCCTCTTCCCCAACCAAACCAATCGTTACCATTTGCATAAAGCATCAAAGAGATCAAAATAACGAATCCAACAATTTGGGCATATTCCAAAAATTTTTCGCTTGGTTTACGGCCCGTTATCATTTCGCCTAAAGTAAACACAACATGCCCGCCATCTAAAGCCGGTATTGGTAAAAGATTCATAAAGGCCAGTATGATGGAGAAAAATGCCGTGATGTTCCAGAAGTGACGCCAATCCCATTCGGTACCCGAAAAAACAGAACCCATGGCTTTAAATCCGCCAACGGCTTTATAAGCACCAGTGCTGGGTGACAGAATAAGTTTAAACTGATCAATATAATCTTTTAAAGAGGTTATGGCCAGGTTGAAACCGGCAGGGAATGCGGCAAAAAATCCGTAATCCTTATGTTCTATTTTCAATACTCCTAAACTGTCAAACTGCTTATTATTTAATATCGTTGGATTCATTTTACCATCTTCATCAAGCTGAACAGGAAAAGATGTTTCGCTTCCGTTTCGTAGAACGGTCAATACAACTTTCTGTTTTTTCTTTGTACCAAAATAAGCCGCAGCTTCATCAAGGAATGTGATGGCTGTTGAATCTACTTTTACTATTTTATCCCAATATTGAAGCCCTGCTTTTTTTGCATTGGAGGTATCATCATCACTGAATTCTCCCATTATTGCAGGTATCCTAGGATAAAATAACCTGCCTTTTGATTTTTTCTTTTCCACCAGCTGGCCGATCAGGCTTCTGGGTATTTCAATGCTGGTATCTTTTTCATTACGCACAATATTTATCTGCCCTCCCCCGCTAAAAAGAATTTTCTTAGGTATATCCTCAAAATAGGCAATGCTGTCATTATTTACAGCCATTATCTTATCACCATCCCTCAACCCGATATCATACATAAGTGAATCAGTAACCCATACCCCGTTTTTTACCGACTGATTTGGCATTTTATCTTCGCCCCAAACCATTAATATGCCTGCATAAATAATAAATGCCAGTAAAACATTTACCGTAACACCACCCAACATGATAATCAAACGCTGCCAGGCCGGCTTACTCCGGAACTCCCAGGGTTGTGGTGGCTGTTTTAACTGTTCTTTGTCCATACTTTCATCAACCATCCCTGAAATTTTTACATAGCCGCCCAACGGCAGCCAGCCAATACCATATACCGTATCGCCAACTTTCTTTTTTACAATAGAAAACCAGGGATCAAAAAACAGGTAAAATTTTTCAACACGGCACTTAAACCATTTGGCTGTGATGTAATGGCCAAATTCATGCAGAATAACGAGTATGGAAAGTGATAATAATAACTGAGCAACTTTTAATCCTACACTGGGCCAGTTTATTGCTAATAAGGTTATGTCCATTTTTTATAATGAGTTTATGTAATCTGATAATTGTCTGAAATGTTGATTTGAATTGTTGCGAAGGCCTTACAATATTTAATTTACAGGTTTATCAATGAAGCCGCAAAATTACGGGCTTCGCCGTCGCTATCAAAATATTCCTGCAAAGTAGGTTTTTCAATAAAAGGAACATGTTGCATTGTTTTTTCAACCATGGCTGTCATATCTAAAAATCCAATACGGTTGCGCAGAAAGGCCCACACGGCAATTTCATTGGCAGCATTTAAAACACAGGGTACATTCCCTGCCTTATGAAGCGCTTCTATGGCTAAAGCCAGATTTCTGAAAGTTTTAACATCCGGTTCTTCAAAATTGAGTGCAGGATATTTACGAAAATTCAACCTGGGAAAATCATTCTTAACCCTGCCCGGAAATGCCAGGGCATACTGAATGGGTAATTTCATGTCGGGTAATCCCATCTGTGCTTTAATACTGCCATCTTCAAACTGCACCATACTGTGAACAATACTTTGCGGATGAATAACCACTTCGATCTGATCTGGCCGTAAATTAAATAGCCATTTTGCTTCAATCATCTCCAGCCCTTTATTCATAAGGGTTGCAGAGTCAATTGATATTTTTGCACCCATGCTCCAGTTAGGATGTTGCAAAGCATGGTCTCTTTTTACATTTACGAGAAAATTTGGCTTTTTTCCCAGGAAAGGGCCACCACTTGCTGTCAGGATAATTTTTTCGATGGGGTTTCTTACTTCTCCTACCAGGCATTGAAAAATTGCTGAATGCTCACTATCAACCGGAATAACAGGTACTCTTTTTTCTATTGCCTTCTGCATTACAATATCTCCCGCAACTACCAGGGTTTCTTTATTGGCCAGTCCTACAGCTTTCCCTTTTTCAACGGCTTTTAAAGTAGGTTTAAGTCCGGCAAATCCTACAATTCCAGCCAGCATCATATCATACGTGTCAAAATCGGCAACTTCTTCCAATGCCGCTTCGCCTGCAAAAACTTTTACAGCTGTAGATGATAAAGCATTTTTTACCTTTTCATACCGGGTATCATCACCTATCACAACCGCGTTCGGCCTGAACTCCATTGCCTGGGTTATCAATAATTCATCATTCGTTTGAGCGGTTAATATCTCCACTTCAAATAGTGCAGGATTTGACCGGATAACCTCCAGTGCCTGTGTACCAATAGAACCTGTTGAACCAAATATTGCAATTCGTTTTTTTGAGGCCTTATCGTTCATTATATTTTGAAAATTATTGCGACAAATCTAACTTAATAATTGTTGTAACGCAATTTTCACTTTATTAAAATTGAATTTTTGTATAATTTCTTTCATCATGCCTTCTATTTCATTATTACATAGATTTCCTATTGAACCCGCATGCGAATGGTTTGGTGAATGTGAATGCGCAAAGCTTCCGGCTTCAATAGCAGCACCCACTTTTTTATAAGCATCCCTGAATGGCATGCCTTCAAGTACCAGCTTATTAACTTCTTCAACACTGAATAAAAAGCTGTACTTCGCATCCCGGAGTAAATCCTTTTTAATTTCAATATTGCTCAACATGAGTCCGGTCATTTGCAGACAATCATTCAGATTTTCGAAAGCCGGTATAATATGTTCTTTAATTAACTGAAGATCGCGGTGATAACCGGAAGGTAAATTAGCGGTCATCAGCATTATTTCATTGGGCAATGCCTGTATACGGTTACAATGAGAACGAATCAGTTCAAATACATCCGGGTTCTTTTTATGAGGCATGATGCTACTGCCTGTTGTTAATTCTTCAGGAAAGGAAATAAATGCAAAATTCTGATTGAGGTACAAACAAACATCCATACTAAGTTTGGAAATTGTTGCAGCAATATTTGCCAGGGCCGATGCAACAATGCGTTCTGTTTTGCCCCTGCCCATTTGGGCATAAACCACATTATAATTCAGATCATCAAAACCTAACAGACCGGTTGTCATTTGCCGGTTGATGTGAAAAGAAGAACCATAACCTGCTGCCGATCCCAGCGGGTTTTTGTTCACAATCTGATAAGCCGCTTCAAGGGTTATTACATCATCAACCAGGCTTTCGGCATAAGCACCAAACCATAAACCAAAAGATGAGGGCATGGCCAGTTGAAGGTGAGTATAGCCGGGCATCAGGTCATCTTTATACTTTTCGCTACTGGCAATTAAAAGATCAAACAAGGTTTTGGTATTTTTAACCGTTTTTTCAATCTCAGCTCTTATTAATAATTTCAGATCAACCAAAACCTGGTCGTTCCTGCTTCTTGCACTGTGTATCTTTTTGCCAACATCGCCCAGTTTTTGAGTCAGCATTAATTCCACCTGCGAATGAACATCCTCTACTCCATCATCAAGTGTAAACTTTCCGCTTCCTGTTTGCTTGTATATTTCTTTAAGCTCTTTTT
>JAYTOF010000185.1:0-3869 GCA_043747955.1 Chitinophagaceae bacterium | reverse complement strand
GTACCCGAATTTAAGGTTCCTGTTGGGGTTCCTAATTTATAATTACGAACGATCATCGCATTCACATCTTTTGTATAAGACAGGTCCACAGAAAAAATGGTACCGGTAGGTATTCTGAAATCAGTACCCAGGTTAGTTCTCCATACCTGGGGCCATTTAAATTTCCTGTCGGTTGCATTATAAAAGAAGCTGAAAGGATTCCCCAGGTGGTTGCCGATCCATACAAAAGGAAAACGGCCGGTAAATAATCCGGTACCACCTCTTACCTGTATCGACCTGTCGCCTTTCACATTCCAGTTAAAACCAAGCCTCGGTGAAAAAAGCGGTTTACCACTTGGTAACTTAGCATTATCAAGTTCTTTACCTGCTCCATTACTGACGGGCCTTCCATCTGCATCAAATAAAGTAAGGTTATCGTTGTTTTGAATTGTTGGACTGCCTTCTGTATATGTACCCTTAAATGTTCCGTCATTATTAAAATCCGGGCTTCTGAAACTGGCATTGTTATACAAAGGCTTGTCTATACGTAATCCCAGCGTGATTTTAAGATTTTTGGCAGCCTGCCATTCGTCCTGCAGGTATCCCGATAATTGAGCAACCGTTACATAATACCAGGTCCATTTATCTGCAATAGCCCTGTTACGTGCATAGTTTACATCAACATCAAGCGGGTAAAAACCAAATACAACATTACCACCTACCGGAACAGAATCTTTAAAAGTTTGTATATCAATATCACCAAATAAAGTAGGCCCATAGCCAGTAAGATTAAAAGAATTGGCAAATTTGAATGATTCATAAGAAACACCTGCGGTAAGGGTATGGTTCTTCAGATAAACATTGAAATCATTGGTACCCTGAAATGCATCCTGGTTTAAACGGTTATAAATAGAGAAGGGCTCATGCCCCGCTACGATATACCGGGATCCGAATTTTGAAATATTAACAACGGGAAAAGGTACTGAGAATGGATTTCTTTTATCCCTGAAACTGGTGTACACCAGCCTGAGCTTATTGGCATATTTACCATTAAAATTCGATTTTAGTTCAGTACTGAATGATTGTAGTTTGTTTACGATTTCATAACCCGCATTACGGAATTGCAAGGTAGTATAATCGGGTCCCCTGCGGCCTATAGCACTTGGATGGGCAGGCTTTTCTTTTTTAGCATCAAGGCCATTGTAGGTAAATGATAGTTTATGAATGGAATTAATATTCCAATCCATTTTGTACAGCCATTTATAATTTATTTGTTTGTGACTGAAACCCTGGTATTCGCCGGTTTCATAACCAAACCTGTTTTTCAGGATGGTCCTTACAGACTGCAGGTCTGTTTCCAAAACCCTTGAAGTGGAAGATTTACCTGAATTTCCTGCGTTCCTTGCTTCATAGCTGCTGGCAGCGTCGCGCCGTTGTTCTGTTTCAAAACTTATAAAATAATACAACTTGTTTTTTATCATCGCACCACCTAAAGCAAAACCAGCCTGCACCTGGCTGAGATCAGTAATGGGTTGCTTTACTTTCTCTATTTTTTTTCCTGTAAGCCCGTCATTTCTGAAAAACCCATAAATGGTTCCGCTGAATTTATTAGTACCTGATTTGGTTACTGTATTTACACCGGCTCCGGTAAAGCCAGCCTGGGTAACATCATAAGGTGCTATATTAACCTGTATCTGATCTATAGCATCCAGTGAAATAGGTTGTGCGCCTGTTTGTCCGCCGGGAGTAGGAGCATCGAGTCCGAATGGATTATTGAAAACAGCACCGTCTAAAGAAAAGTTATTGTATTGTCCGTTGCGGCCTGCAAAAGAAATGCCATTATAGTTTGCAGATGCAGAAGGGGTGAGCCGTAAATAATCATCTGCAGAACGGGAAATGGTGGGGAGTGTTCTTATAAGCCGGTTATTGATATTTGTTGAAGCCCCTGTTTTTCTTTCATCAATTAACCTGGAACTTGTTTTTACTGTAACATTTTCCAGTTCTTTTCCGGATTCAAGTAAAGAAAAATCAATTGAATTATTCAGTCCCAGGTCAAGCATGATGTTTTCGGTAACAGCAGTCTGGTAACCCACATTGGTTACGGTTACTTTATAGGGGCCCCCAACCCTCAGGTTTGGCAACGTAAAGCGGCCATCGGTGCGGGTGATGATGGTTTGCCTGATCCCGGCCTCGGGGTATTCGATGGTAACTGAGGCTCCGGCAATTGCCTGGGCTTTATTATTTTTCACTTCACCGGTTATGGTGGCAGTGGTAACCTGTGCATTGGCAACAGCCATAAGCAGTACAGCATAAAGTAAGGCGGTCATTTTTTTCAGGGAAAATACATTTCTCATAATAATAGATTTAGTGATTAAGATGAAAGCTAATCGCAGTCAGTTTGGTAATAATTTAAATAATCGACATACTATATTAATACAAATAAAATTAAGAATGAAGTTTGCAGGGATCATTTTTATTCACACCCGTGCAGTGTTTCTGTTTTTTATTTTTGACAGACTTTAAAATTTCGCAGTTGTGATTTTGTAACTGTGTTGAAAAAAATGGGATAAACTTTCAGCAACAACCCGGTATCCTGCATTTATTTTATAGCTGCCACAAGATCTTCCTGCACGGCAGCCCGGGAAGAACAGTAAAAAGGCAGGTATATTTTTTTATTCCAATTACCCTGCAAATATGAAATGAATTAATTTTAACGTGTTGTGCTATTACTTAAATAAATAATAGTACTGTATCTTTGAAATTCTTCTGGTTTTTATCTTTTACTTTTTTGCTTCTGCAAAAAAGTAACAAACAAATCCCGATAGCTATCGGGACCGAAACCCCCGCCTGACAGGACGGGCAGGGATTACACCCCGACTTGCCTACCGGCAGGCAGGTTTCGGGAAGGAGCCATGATTTAGCTTTTGTATTACTGTAGCTTCAACAGCGGTTTCTTGAAATGAAGAGTCTAATTACTTTAAGTGCTTTTAATAACACAACACGTTAATTTTAATCTTCCTTTATGCTCATCATTTATAACATTACTAATGATAACGATCCTTAAGGCCACGACGCATGATGCATTACTTATAACAACACTGGCCCGGAAAATTTATAAAGAACATTACCTGCATCTCTGGCTACCGGGTGGTGCTAAGTGGTATATGGAAGTATATGCTTATGCAGGGGATAAAATAGAAAATGAACTCCGGGATCCACATATTGAATATTTTATAGCCTATAAAGATGAGACAGCATTGGGATATATGAAACTGCAGTTGAATTCCTCTTTACCCGGATACGAAAACAGTAAAGCGCTTGAAGTGGAACGTATTTACCTTTTAAAGAAAATGATGGGCAAAGGTACAGGCAGGCGATTTATGCAGATAGCTATGGAGAAAGCAAAAGCTTTGAAAAAAGAAATTATTTTTTTAAAGGCGATGGACTCAAGCATTGAAGCCATTGAATTTTATAAAAAACTGGGATATCATGTTTGTGGCAGCTTCCAATTACCAATGCCTGCATTTTCATTAATGAAAAAAGCCTGCCGGGGCATGCTAATACTAAAAAGGGAAGTGATTTAAACCTGCCCGGTTTAATCCCGCTACTTCGGTTACTGACATACAAACTAATTTATGTTTTGATAATTTCTGTTAGTGGGGAAAAGAACAGGAGAAAGGCCGTATTTTAGAGCCAACCTGATTTTCTAAAGAAAAAATAAAGGGTGATACAAATAGAAATGGTTATAAAAATGACCACATAATATCCATAATGCCATTGAAGCTCGGGCATAAATTTAAAATTCATGCCATAAAAACCTGCCACCATAGTGGGAACTGCAATGATGGCTGCCCATCCGCCAAATTTTTTAGATATATCGCTTTGTGCAA
>JAYTOF010000184.1:0-2200 GCA_043747955.1 Chitinophagaceae bacterium | reverse complement strand
ACCCAGTAAACTCCGGCTTCTTACTGTTATTCCTCTTACTAATCCAAGATGTTTGGTAATGCGGTAGCCTTCCAGACTGTTGGCTGTGGTTATTAATTGCTGATCTATCATGGTTAATCTTTTTGCTAAAGTTAGATTGAATTTAACAAAGTTTTGCGCTGTTCATAAAAACGGTCAAATTTTTGTTAGCCATAGTTCGTATTTTGCGCCTCACTCCAACCCCTCTCTAAAGAAGAGGGAACTGGTTAATATAATTAGAAATCGAAATTGAATATTATTTACAAAAAAATTAAACACTACATGATCTTCTCCTTAAAAAGTTTCTCTACCGGTTGGCGGAGGCGGAGGGGGCTAAAATAAAACCTATGGTTCAAACTTCCGAAGACATTCGTTTGCTTAATGAAAAAATTAATCATGCATCCGGATTTATAACACGTATTAATGATGAGTTAAGTAAAGTAATCGTGGGGCAGCAATCCATGATCGAAAGGTTATTAATTGGCCTTTTAAGTAATGGACATATTTTATTGGAAGGGGTACCAGGCCTGGCTAAAACTTTGGCTATTAAATCGTTGGCGCAGACGGTGCATGCCCATTTCAGCCGTATTCAGTTTACTCCGGATCTGCTACCGGCAGATGTAGTTGGTACCATGATCTACAACCAGGCAAAAAATGAATTTATGGTTCGTAAAGGCCCCATTTTTTCAAATTTTATTTTGGCAGATGAGATTAACAGAGCCCCGGCAAAAGTTCAAAGTGCTTTATTGGAAGCCATGCAGGAACGGCAGGTAACGATCGGCGATACAACTTATAAACTTGTAGAACCTTTTTTAGTGCTGGCAACTCAAAATCCGATTGAACAGGAGGGGACCTATCCTTTGCCGGAAGCACAGGTAGACAGGTTTATGTTGAAAGTGGTTATTGATTACCCCAGTAAATCAGAAGAACAGCTTATTATCCGTCAAAATACATTGGGGATGAGTTTCCCTGCATTAAACCCGGTAGCTTCTGCCAGTGAAATTCTGACTGCAAAAGAACTGGTTCGCCAGGTTTACCTTGATGAAAAAATTGAGAATTATATTTTAGATATTGTTTTTGCCACTCGCTTTCCGGATAAGTACAATCTGCCAAAGTTGACCGCTTTGATAGGATTTGGAGGCTCACCAAGAGCAAGTATTAACCTGGCACTTGCTGCAAAAGCCTATGCTTTTTTAAATAACCGGGCATATGTTATTCCGGAAGATATAAGAAACATTTGTAAAGATGTTTTACGGCACCGTATTGGATTAACTTACGAAGCTGAAGCGGAGAATGTAAATGTTGAACAGATCATTAATGAGATTTTGAGAGTGGTGAATGTACCCTAAAACAGTTGTCCGTTTCCCGTTTCTTCTTTCTGGTTGGGAGTATATTTTTTGATGACTCTTAAGTTTTCAGAAACGGAAAACGGAAAACAAGAAACGCGTAACAAGAAACAATTGATGTTAACAACAGAGGAAATACTAAGGAAAGTCCGTGAGCTTGAGATCAAGAGCAAAAAGATAACCACGCATTTATTTACGGGGGAGTATCATTCTGCTTTTAAGGGAAAGGGAATGAGTTTCAGGGAAGTAAGGGAATATTATGCAGGCGATGATGTACGTTTTATTGACTGGAATGTTAGTGCACGGTTCAGTCACCCCTTTACCAAGGTTTTTGAAGAAGAAAGGGAACTTATTGTAATGCTGTTAATTGATACCAGTGCAAGTAATATGTTTGGGACAGTGGCCATGCAAAAGAAAGATCTTATCATTGAATTGGCATCTGTATTAACTTTCAGTGCCATTAGCAATAATGATAAAGTAGGTGTAATTTTTTTCAGCGATAAAATTGATAAATACATTGCACCTAAAACAGGAAGGAAGCATGCCCTGTATATCGTTCGTGAATTATTGACTGTAGAAGCAACCCGGAAAGGCACTGACCTGGATACTGCGATAAAATTTTTCAGCCGCTCGGTAAAACAAAGAAGTATCGCTTTTTTATTAAGTGATTTTTTAGTTACCGGGTATGACGATGACCTTAAAGTGATTGGCAATAAACACGACGTAATTGGAATAAGGGTATATGATAAAATGGATATGCAGTTACCCGATGCAGGATTATTACAGGTGCAGGATGCAGAAACTGATAAAAGTAAATGGATAGACAGCAGCGATGA
>JAYTOF010000183.1:0-11597 GCA_043747955.1 Chitinophagaceae bacterium | reverse complement strand
GTAGCACATTTTTTTTGCGGTAAACGGCAAAAAGGGATTAATAAATACAGCCAGGTTTGCTGTTAACTGCAAACAAATATGCAGGCAATTATCAATTTGCTTTTGTGCCACACCACCTTCCAGTGTGGTATTTGAAGAAGCATATTCAGGATCCAGATATTTCGCTACAATCCATGGCTGCTTATCCTGCATATATTTATTTCCTTTCCTGGCCAGGTCAATCACTTCATATAAAGCATCCCTGAACTTATATCCTTCAATTAAATTTTCAATTTTTGTTTTGGTCAATGCAATTTCTTCAAACATTTTTTTATCTGCATCATCCAAAATATCCATATGCAATGGTGGTACTTTTCCTTTACACAATTTATGCATGAGCACAAATGCCCTGTTCACAAAATTACCAAATATGGCCACCAGTTCACTGTTCACCGCATCCTGGAAACCCTTCCAGGTAAACTCACTGTCTTTGGTTTCCGGGGCTATCTGTGTCAGGTAATACCGTAAAGCATCTACCATTTGCTTACCTCCATTTTCCTCATCAGGTCCTTCCCGCAGGGCTGCAGGAGCGGGCTTTTTTACAAAGTCATTTATGTAATCTTCCATCTCAATACTCCAGCCCCGGCTGGTACTCATCTTGTCCCCCTCCAGGTTCATGAATTCATTACTGGGTACATTATCCGGTAAAATATTTCCATGCAGCTTCAGCATCACCGGAAAAATGACAGCATGAAAAACGATGTTGTCCTTGCCTATAAAATGAACCAGTTTGGTATCCTTATCTTCCCAAAATGGTCTCCAGTCTTTATTATTATCCAGTGCCCATTGTTTGGTAGCACTGATATAACCAATGGGTGCATCAAACCATACATATAGTACTTTACCTTCTCCCCCCACCACATCTTTGGGAAGGGGAACACCCCAATCCAGATCTCTTGTAACCGCCCTGGGTTGCAAACCCAGGTCCAACCAACTTTTGCACTGACCCAAAACATTGACCTTCCAATCTTCTTTATGTTCTTTTAAGATCCATTCCCTTAAAAAAGATTCATGTTTATCCAAAGGCAAAAACCAATGAGTGGTTGTTTTTTTTGTTGGTGCATTTCCGCTTAAAGTACTGCGGGGGTTTATCAATTGCTCCGGACTTAAAGAAGTGCCGCATTTTTCACATTGATCGCCATAAGCATTTTCATTGCCGCATACCGGGCAGGTACCGATGATATAACGGTCGGCTAAAAATGTTTTTGCTTCCTCATCATAAAACTGTTCAGTTTCTTTTTTCTCCAGGTCTCCCTTATCATTCAACACCGTAAAAAATTCCTGTGCTGTTTGATGATGAATGGGAGAAGAAGTACGGTGATAGATATCGAAAGAAATACCCAGATCGGCCATATTGCTTTTAAGCATGGCGTGGTATTTATCTACAATTTCACGGGGTGTGGTCTTTTCCTTCATAGCCTGAATAGTAATTGCAGCTCCATGTTCATCGCTGCCACAAACATAAACTACATCCGCTTTTTTGGCACGCAGGTAGCGTACATAAATATCTGCAGGCAAATAAGCACCGGCTAGGTGTCCGATATGCTTGGGCCCGTTGGCATAAGGCAGCGCCGAAGTAATTAAATATCTTTTGGGTTGTTTCATTGAGGGGCAAAAATACCGTAAACCTTGCCATTGCCCAAACAAAAACGAGGCTGTCTCAAAAGTATGTCATGTTTAGCTAGTCGAAACATATTTGAGTATAAAACGTATGTTCAAATGACTTCGACAAGCTCAGTCTGACAGCAATGTTGACTTTTGAGACAGCCCCGCTTTAAATCATTTATTTGCATTTATTTCATGGTCTTGTTTTCCACTGCCGCAATGGCTTTAACTGTTTTCATAACAGAATCGGGTGTTACAGAAATACTGTCAATACCAAGCTCTACCAGGAACTGTGCAAAATCCGGAAAATCAGATGGGCCCTGTCCGCAGATACCTACTTTTACTTTCATTCTTTTGGCCGTAATGATCAGCATACGCAGCAATTCTTTTACCGCAGGATTTCTTTCATCATACAAATGAGCAACTAAAGAAGAATCCCTATCGAGCCCCAGTGTTAATTGTGTAAGATCGTTGGAGCCGATGGAAAACCCGTCAATATGTTTTGCAAATTCTTCGGCCATGATGATGTTGGAAGGAATTTCTGCCATTAAAAAAAGTTCCAATCCTGCTTTACCTCTTTCCAGTCCATATTCTTTCATCACAGTATGCACTTTATGTAATTCCTCAACAGTTCTGCAAAAAGGTATCATCACCACCACATTATCCAATCCCATTTCTTCCCTTACTTTTTTAATGGCTATACATTCCAGACCGAATGCAGCTTTATATTTGTCGGAATAATACCGGCTGGCTCCCCGCCACCCGATCATCGGGTTTTCTTCATGCGGCTCAAAATATTTCCCTCCCAATAAATTATAATATTCATTGCTTTTAAAATCGCTGAAACGGACGATCACTTTATTTGGATAAAAAGCTGCAGCAATTTTTGCAACCCCATAACTGAGTTTTTGAATAAAAAAATCTTCTTCATCAACAAAACCCCGGATCATTTTTTTTATGGCTGCGGTCAATTCCTCATCATTCAATTCTTTGTGTTTCAGTAAAGCCAGCGGATGAACCTGTATAAAATTATTGATGATAAATTCTTCTCTTGCCAAACCCACACCGGCATTGGGTAAATGAGAAAATTTAAAAGCAAGGTTTGGCGATGCCACATTCAGCATGATGGGTGTTTTAACCTTTGGAAGGTCATTCAGGTCTGTTTCAATTTTTTTAAAAGGCACTATCCCTTCATATACAAGGCCCTCATCGCCCTCACCACAGGAAGCCGTAACCAATTGTCCCGTGCTTAATATCTCAGTGGCATTGCCGCAACCAACAATGGCCGGCACACCCAGTTCCCGGGCAACAATGGCAGCATGACAGGTTCTGCCACCTTTATTGGTAATGATGGCAGAGGCTTTTTTCATGATGGGCTCCCAATCCGGATCGGTCATATCTGTTACCAATACATCACCCGCCTGAAACTCATGGCCCTCTGTAACACGTTTATCAAGTGAAAATAAAATAGAAACCTTACCGGCACCGATCTTATCACCCACAGCAATTCCTTTTACCAGGGTTTTGCGGGCAGAGGTTTCATCCATTACATACTCTGTAATTTTTGAAAAATCTTTTTGCGAATGAATGGTTTCAGGCCTTGCCTGTACGATGAATAATTCCTTTGTCAGCCCATCAAGCGCCCACTCTACATCCATCGGGCACCAGTGTCCTTTTAATTTGCTGTAATATTCTTCTATCCTGGTAACCCAGTGCGCCAATTGAATAATGCGTTCATCTGTTAAGCAATAACGTTCCTGCAAGGGTTTTTCTACGTGGATGATCTGAACACGTTCATCGGGGTTATCCCCATATACCATCATCTTATCCTTAATGCCCAGTTTTTTTTCTATGATGCTGCTGAACCCTTTTTGTAAAGCAGGTTTAAACACAATGTATTCATCGGGCGAAACGGCACCCTGCACAATCATTTCACCCAAACCAAAAGAAGCGTTGATAACCACTACATCTTTAAAGCCACTTTCGGTATCCAGTGAAAAAGCCACCCCTGATGCACCCAGGTCACTCCGCACCATTTTTTGAATACAAACCGAAAGGCCGATGCTGAAATGATCGTATCCAAAACTCTGCCGGTAACTGATGGCCCGATCGGTAAAAATTGAAGCAAAACAATTTCGAACTGCATTCATTAACGGCGCCGGGCCCCGAACATTAAGGTAAGTTTCCTGTTGGCCCGCAAAAGAAGCATCAGGCAGGTCTTCGGCAGTGGCCGATGAACGAACGGCCACATCCGTTATTTCCTGGTCGTAAATTTTACTGAGCTCATAATATTTTTCAATGATCGCTTCACTGAGGTGACGCGGAAATTTTGCATTCTTTAAAAGTTGCCTGGCCAGCAAACCGCCACGCCGCAGTGATTCTATATCATCCAGTTTAATATCGTTTATGATCTGGTGTATCTCTGCATCCAGGTTATTGTATTTGATGAATTCACGGTATGCCGCCACGGTAATTACAAATCCGCCGGGTATCTGTATCCCAAGCTGGGTAAGATTTTGAAGCATTTCTCCCAGGGAAGCATTTTTACCGCCTACCTGTTCAATATCATTGATCCCAACTTTGTGCAGATCGGCTAAATAAATGGAAGTGTTCATACATTGAAGGATTAAGCAGTTAAACAATCGTAATGCTAAAGTAATCTAATATAATAATAAGTTCGGGAAAGCAGCTGACAAATTATAATGAATTTTATCCTGCCTGAACTTTTTATAAAAATGAATAACAATAAAAACAGCATTCTTTTTTCTAATGGTACATTTGAAATAACTTTAGATAATGAAACGAAAAGATTTTATTTCTGCTGTTGTACCCCTTGCAGCAACATTAACCTCCATGGTTACAGGTAAAGTTGAAGAGGACCCGGATAAACCGGTTATAGTACCTCCTTACTTAAAAACCGGCGATACCATTGGTATTTGCTGCCCCGGCGGATATATTACCCTGGAAGATATTCAACCGGCATTACTTAAATTAAATGAGTGGGGGTTTAATATAAAAATTGGCAATACCATTGGTAAAAAAGATTTTACGTATGGCGGTTCAGATGATGAACGTGTAAAAGACTTTCAACAGATGCTGGATGATAAAACTGTAAAAGCAATTTTATGTGCCCGTGGGGGGTATGGAGCAATAAGAATTATAGATAAGCTGGATTTTAAAAAATTCAGAACCCATCCAAAATGGATCATCGGCTTCAGTGATGTTACTGTTTTTCATTCACACCTGAATGAAAACTTCCGTATTGCTTCTATTCATGCAAAAATGTGTAACAGTTTTCCTGTAGACTGGGGTAAGGCTGAGCCGGTACAACAGGAAACCATAACTTCCATCAAAACATGTTTAACCGGTGAAAAGATGAAATATATTTTTACGCCCAATGAAAAGAACAGAACAGGGCTTGGGGTTGGGGAGCTGGTTGGCGGTAATTTAAAAACCCTGGAATCCCTGGCCGGAAGCAGATCAGATATAAAAACTACGGAAAAAATATTATTTGTAGAAGATACGGGTGAATATTTATACAGCATTGACCGCATGTTCTGGAATTTAAAACGAAGTGGAAAACTGGAAAAATTAAAGGGACTGATCATTGGCGGTTTTAAAGTTAAACCCGATGATGCCGGTGAAGAATTCGGGAAAACAATTGAAGAAATTGTGCTGGAAAAAGTTTCTGAATTCAATTATCCTGTATGTTTTGATTTTCCGGTGGGGCACCAAAAAAATAATTTTGCTTTAAAGAGTGGTGTATTACACAGTTTGGGCGTACATTTAAATGAATGCAGGTTAACAGAAGTTAAAGTATGATCGGGTAACATCCGTTATCAGCTTTTGGTATTCAGCAATTGGCCTTAAAATATCAGTTCATTTGTATGCTTAACCATAAAAAATGTTTTTATTGAATACCTTAAAACCAGATCCTGAAAGCAAACCGCTAACGGCTAATTACTAAAACTAAAACCTGGCTTTACATGATTAAGATTCCCCCGTACCTGAAGAAAGGCGATTTAATCGGCATTACCTGTCCCGCTGGCTATATGGCTGCGGCAAAAGCACAAGCCTGTATCTATACTTTACAAAGCTGGGGATTTGATGTAATGGTGGGCAAAACCCTCGGCAGCAAATCAAAAAATTATTTCAGCGGTACAGATGAACAAAGAAGGGATGAACTGCAGGCCATGCTGGATGATGAAAATATACATGCCATACTTTGTGGCCGGGGTGGGTACGGTGTAACCCGGATCATTGACGGGCTTGATTTTACAAAATTTAAAAAGAAACCCAAATGGATCATCGGCTTTAGTGATATTACTGTTTTACATGCACACCTGTATACAAAAATAAAACTGGCTTCTTTACATGCACCTATGGCAGTTGCATTTAATGAAGGGGAAAATAAATACATCAAAGCGCTGCACAATGCCCTCATTGGCAAAAAGGCAATATATAGTTGTGCAACACATACGTTTAATAAGCCCGGCACAGTAACTGCCGAACTGGTAGGCGGTAACCTTTCGTTACTGGCACACCTAACCGGAACAGCTTCTGATATCAACCCCAATAATAAATTACTTTTTATTGAAGATATAGGAGAGCATATCTACAATATTGACCGCATGCTATATCAATTGAAACGCAGTGGGAAATTAGAAAACCTGGCTGGTTTAATTGTTGGGGGGTTTACAGATATGCTGGATACCGAACGGCCCTTTGGAAAAAAAGTGTATAAATTGATCAATGAAATTACAGCCGCTTATAATTACCCGGTGTGCTTTGGCTTTCCGGTCAGCCACAGTAAGGAAAACTATGCTTTAAAAGTTGGTGTGTCTTACACTTTAAAGATCGGTAAAAACAAAACTCAATTAACGGAGGTTTAATAAACTATCCAGCTTATGTTTTACCAGGTCAAAATCGTTGAGGTTATGATGTGTGCCTTTTTCAATCGTTATAAATTCATCGGTTGGTTTTAAAACCTGTTTTAATCTTGCAGCATTGCGGTAAGGTATCACCCCATCATCAGTGCCATGAAAAATGGTGACCGGATAATTTATATCCAGCAAAAATTGATTTACCGGTATTTTATAGGTACTCATTTTATTAGTTGGATAAATGGGCGCATAACAACTGAACAACGACGGGATACTGTAATAAGGCGTTTCCAGGATAAGCCGTTGGTTATTTGATTCGGATGCAACATAAGCTGCTATCCCGGCTCCAAAAGATTTGCCATAAATGATAATACTATCTTTCCCATATTTACCCAGTGCCATTTTTTGTACCTGCAATCCCTGGTCATACATTTTTTTTTCTGAACGTTCGCCCGTGCTTTTTCCAAAACCCGGGTAATCTTCCATCCATACTTCATAACCGTGTTTGGTAAAGTTGCCGGCGAATTTTGCATATCGTTCTATATTTTGCCTGTTGCCATGAAAATAAATTACGACACCCCTTCTTACAGAATCAGCTGGGAAAAATTTAATCATATTCAGGGTATCGGTATCATTAAACCGAATATTCAGTTCCTGAAACGGTACTTTAAAATTATACACATAAGCATTGGATAATTTTTCGGGATGAAATAAAAACCGTTCCTGCAGGTAATATAAAGTAATGCCAATGCCACTATACAGGATGATGATGATCTTAAGCCAACGGAAAAAAAGTTTTCTTTTCATAAAGTGGCGAAGTTAGGGCTTGTTAAATTATTAATTATAGTTATGAATTATTGAAAGCCGCTGATCAATTCAAAAATTTCGGAGTAGCCCGGGGTTCTGAATTTTGATTTTTAATTTTTCTCAGTACTGCAGAATATCGCGTATAAAATTATGATATGCCGGAAAAGAGGGCAGGTTATTGTGCCCGCCGCCGGGAATGCGGATGAGGGTAATTTTACCCGGGTTAAGAGCCTGCAATTTTTCACTGTTACTTACGGGCAGCAACCAGTCTTTGGTGCCGTGCAAAATATACGTATGGCAGTTTACTTTGGTTATCCATTTATCGGTTCGCATATGATACCGCAAAACCCAACGTACCGGCAGGATGGGTAAAAACCGTTCCACTGCTTTTTTAAAACTAAAATAAGGAGCATCTAAAATAAGGTACCGTGGCTTATTATCACTGGCCACTTTGGCTGCAAAGCCACTGCCCATACTGCGGCCATAAACAATCATATGATTTTCGTTATATTTTGCTGCAAGCGTTTCATATACGAACTGCATATCATTAAGCATATCTTTTTCATTTCGCTTTCCGGTACTCTTGCCAAATCCGCGGTAATCAACCAATACCACATCATATTTATACCGGTAAAAATCCACGGCATATTTGGCCCAGCCTTTTATACTGCGGCTGTTGCCATGAAAGTAGAGAACCAGGCCCAATGGATCCTGAACTGTAAAATGCAGCCCATTGATCCGTACCCCCGGTTCCACATCAAAAAACAGTTCATCAAAGGGAACATCGTATTTATAAATAAAATCCTGCTTTAATTTTTCGGGTTTAAAGATAAACCGCTCCTGTATAAAATAAGCCAGTACAGAAAGGACTGTAATACCAATGATAATATAGAGGATGATCTGAAGCAAAGGTTCGTTAATGGTTTGCCGTTTTTAGTTTACAGTACCCTGTTAAATTAAGTATTCTATACATAACAACAAACTGAAAACTTTAAACCTGCCTGTCCGGCAGGCAGGCATCAAACTGCTTTTTCCAGGCTTCTGTACCCCCGATAAGGTTCAGCAAATTTGTGAAAGGAAATTTTTCCTGCAGCCGCTGAATAGCGATCTGGCTGCGAATGCCCTTGCGGCAATAGATGATTACGGGCTTACCGGTAGCAATGCGGTCTATCTGCATTACAATTTCATTCAATGGAATTAATTCGCCACCAATATTAAATTCCTGATGTTCGTCTGATTCCCGAACATCAATCAGTTGAAAATCTGTGGCAGCATCCATTTTTTCTTTAAGTGCGATAGCGGTGATCGAGTTCATGTTGCTTCCCCCGTCCGAACTGTTTAATCCGTGCGGACCTCAAGGGGTATTTTGAAGTGTTACAGATTTAAAATCTTTTCAAATTTTCCGGCAGTACTGCTTAAAAAATAAACTCTTTTTAAGTAGAACCCGATACAAGTCGCTTTTGGTTGATTTACGGCGTTGGCTTTACACTTCTTCTTCTTCGTCCTTATACACCCTGTTCAGTTTAAGATTATGTACCGGCGAAATGATCAAAGGCAATTTTTCTACCTGTACCATACTCTGCTCAAGCCCAAAACCTTTTTCTTCATTGAGCGAAATTTCTTTTAAATAAAAATACAGCCTCATGATAACCCGTTCAAAAAACGGCAGGTCATTATCCTGGCTCAGGAATTTTTCCATCACAATAAATTTAAAATCGCCGATCATTTTATTCCGCTGCTGGCTTTCGTACCTGCTCATAACATTTACTTCGCGGTTAGCCACCAGGTCTTCCACCACTTTTTTAAACATCAGGTTAATGCGGGGCTGCATACGAAATCCCAGCCTGAATTCAACCCGGATAATATCATTGGGGATAATATGCTCTACCGAATATTCGCAGGTATAAGGATCATCCATGGTATCAACATGTACAAACCAAAAAATATCGGCACGTTTTGGTTTACCGCTTAATATGGAATAAATTATTTTATGTTCAATCTCTTTTGGATTATTGGCACTGGTTAAATAAACCAGGTGGGTTGCAAACTTAGGTACCGTTGAATCATTACTTAACTCTTCCAGTTTAGGTACATACTCTTCCATACGCACAAATTCTACATACCGGTTTTTTATCTTTCTTGCCCGGTACCAGATGTACATCACTACAAACAGGCCCCCGCCTACTACTAATGTAACATAACCTCCGTGTGGAAATTTATCGAGGTTGGCTACTAAAAAACTTAATTCTATTGTTAAAAATACGCCCAGGAAAAGGTAGATCAGGTAAAATTTTACCCGGTGCAGCACCATAAAATTTGCAACCAGTATGGTGGTTGCCAGCATACACAAAGTAATGGCCAATCCATAAGCAGCACCCATGGCACTGGAGGTTTGAAAATATAAAGTGATACCTACGCAACCCACAAATAAAAGAAAATTGATACCAGGTACAAATAACTGGCCCCTGGCTTCAGTAGGATAATTTATTTTCATTTTTGGCCAAAGGTTCAGCCGTATGGCTTCACTGATCAATGTAAATGATCCGCTTATTAAAGCCTGGCTGGCAATAATGGCAGCTGCAGTGGCGATAATTATACCCGGAATAAGAAACCAATCAGGCATTACAGCATAAAATGTTTTTCCGGTAAAAACTTTACCTGTATGATTTTGAAGTAACCATGCCCCCTGACCTACATAAGTTATAAGTAAACTGGATTTTACAAAGATCCATGACCTGCGTATATTTTCACGGCCACAATGCCCCAGGTCGCTGTATAGTGCCTCTGCACCCGTTGTACATAAAAACACGGCCCCCAGCAACCAAAAACCACCTGGATATTCCCTCAGGAATTTAATCGCCTGATACGGATTAAGCGCTTTAAATACACTCCAGTCATCCGAAATATGTGATATGCCCAAAACGGCCAGCATAAAAAACCAGGCAAACATGATAGGGCCAAACATTTTACCAATGCTTGATGTACCAAACTGCTGCATAAAAAATAAAATCACCAGTATCCCAATAACAATATAAATGATCGTGGATTGAGGAATATGGCTGAAAGCAGGTGTAATACGAAGCCCTTCAATTGCAGATGTAACAGAAATCGGAGGCGTTATCATACCATCGGCCAGCAGTGCCGCACCACCAATCATAGCCGGTAATACCAGCCATTTTCGCCTGCGCCGCACCAATGTATATAACGAGAAAATGCCGCCCTCTCCCCGGTTATCGGCCTTTAAAGTAAGTATAACATATTTAATGGTTGTCTGGAGTGTGAGGGTCCAGATGATGCAGCTTAATGAACCTACAACTAAAAGTTCGGTAATGACCCTGCCATGAATAATTTCATCAAAAACGTACAACGGTGAAGTACCAATATCGCCATAAATAATTCCTAAAGCAACCAACAGGCCGGCTGCTGTAACCTTGTTAACTTGTTTCGACACAGTAAAAATTTAAAACCTTCATCAGGGTAAATATAAAAATTATCATACCGGCATTTTACTTATGTAAATCCCCTTGCAAATGTTATTCAGTTCCGGCTTTATTTCCATTGGAATTAAAATGAACTCCATGCACCGTCCCAATCGCCCTGCCTGAAAAAACCTTATTGACTGGTATACGTACTGGCTTTCACCATAAAAACACTATGCTGTTTTTAGCTGAACTTAGTTAAGCGTTTTTAAAATGCAGATACAAATGTAGAAGTTAAACGTAATAACAAGAGAAATATTTTTTATTTTAAAGCAGGATATGTTTGGTGGAGCGTATCGGGGTCGAACCGACGACCTGCCCATCCCGAAGATATCGGCAGAGCTAATCAACCATTCAATATATTTTCTGCTTTTTTTCTTTTTATACCCAGCTCCCTGTGAATTGCATTTTTTCTTGACTTGCAGCCCGATTTTATGTGCCGGAATATTCTGTCTTCCAGATTTTCAGTATGACTAATATAATATTGATCAAGAGACGCTGAAAATAATATGTAAACGTAAAATGGCATAACAAAAAATCCTGCCGAAGAAGGATATGTTTGGTGGAGAGTTTCCCGCCTAAGGCGGGACGACCTCTTTCCCGATAGCTATCGGGACAAGCAAGCGCCCGTTTTAAAAATATTTTCAGAATGTCAGAATCAGCCATTCAATATATTTCCGGCTCTTTTTACTTTTGATTTCCAATTCACGTTTATGTGCTTCTTCCCTGCTCATAAATACTTCCGTATATTTTAAAACCCAATCTGTTGCCTTTGATGTAAATG
>JAYTOF010000182.1:0-2228 GCA_043747955.1 Chitinophagaceae bacterium | reverse complement strand
GCAGACGTTACAAAATAAGGAGGCGGTACTTCCCAGGTTTCACCCATGGCTTTTAAAAAAGCATCCACATTCCGGGTGGTAGCATTGGGTTTATTTTTGTCTTTTTTGGTAAATACCAGCACAAAAGGTACCTGCCATTCCCCCAATTGATTAATAAATTTCAAATCGTTGGCCTGTGGTTCATGCCGGCTATCTATCAATACAAATAAACAAACGAGACTTTCTCTCTTGCGGATGTAAGACTCAATCATATTCTCCCAGTTATTCCTCGCCTTTTGGGAAATAGTGGCATAGCCATAGCCGGGAAGATCAACGATGAACCATTTCTTTTTATCAGATGAAACAATTTCAAAATGATTGATAAGTTGCGTTTTTCCCGGAGTGGCTGATATTTTGGCCAGCAATTTTTTGTTGGTTATCATATTTATCAGCGACGATTTTCCCACATTGCTTCTGCCGATAAAAGCATATTCCGGCTTATCCGAAACCGGGCATTGCTTGTAACTGGGGCTGCTGATAACGTATGTAGCTGATGTTATTTCCATGACTTTGCAACATTACGACAACAATCTGTGTATTATAGTGTAACACGATAACAATAAACTATAAACCATAAACTATAAACTTATTTACCTTTGCACCTCATGTCAAACCCATTACCCCACGACCATATCACCCCATTTAAAGACACTGAAAAGAGCAAGAAAGAACAGGTGGCTGATATGTTTAATAAGATAGCCGGCAAGTACGATGTAATGAACCGGGTACTGTCTGCCCGGACGGATATAGGCTGGCGCAAAAAAGCTATTAATAAGTTAAGAAAAGACAATCCCCAACATATATTGGATGTGGCCACCGGCACGGCCGATATGGCGTTGATGGCTTATAAAATGCTGCAACCAGCACAGGTTACAGGCATTGATATATCGGAAGGAATGCTGGAACTGGGTAGAAAAAAGATTGATAAAGAACAACTTGGGGAAAAAATCCACCTACACACTGGCGATTCAGAAACAATAAATTTTCCTGAAAATACGTTTGATGCTGTGATGGTGGCATTTGGAGTTCGGAACTTTGAAAACCTGGAAAATGGCCTTGCAGAAATGCGGCGGGTATTAAAACCCGGAGGCCGGTTGATTGTGCTAGAATTCTCCAAACCCCGGCGCAAGGCAGTTCAGCGTTTATACAACCTGTACATGGGCATAGTGGCACCGCAGGTAGCCCGATGGTTTAAACAAAACAAAGAGGCGTATCAATACCTGAACGAATCTGCCAATGCTTTTCCGGACCGTCATTTATTTACTGACATTTTAAAAAAAGTGGGCTACACCGAAACAGAATGTACACCACTAAGCTTAGGAATATGTTGCATTTACGCCGGAAGAAAGCTTCGCTGAAAATAAAATTCCTTTCAACTTTTTTGATAGGCTTGCTGCTGCTTGGCGACACTTCCTTTGCGCAGTTTGGCAAAGTGGAGCTGAACATGCCCGACCATGATTTTAAGCCCTACTACTTTGGTCTTACCATCAGTATTGTAAAGGCCCGGTTTCAAACAGAATTACATCCTCGCTTTTTACAGGATGATAGTGTTTATGTAGCCGAGCCGGTTAACTCTGGTGGATTATCATTGGGCTTATCAGCCACGGCCCGTATCTCCAATCGTTTCCAGTTACGATTCAATCCGCAGTTGATGTTTACCGAACGGGGTATTTTATACAAACTAAAATATCCTGACCCGATTGATAATAAAACGGAAGTAATTAAGAAAATAGAATCCGTTACGATGTCATTTCCTATCCAATTAAAATTTCAGAGTGATAGGATTGGCAATTTTAGAGTGTACACATTAGCCGGTTTTAAAGCCGATATTGATATGGCATCGAATGCCCGTAAAAAAAATGGTGAAGGCCTGGTAAAGATTGGCAAATACGATATTGGTCCTGAGTTTGGAATCGGGTTCAACTTCTTTTTCGAAAGTTTTATTTTCTCCCCGGAAATAAAAATAACCAACGGTTTGAAAAATCTCCATGACCGTGATGCAAACCTTAAATTCTCCAGTGTGTTTGATAAAATACAATCGAGGATGATTGTGTTCTCCATTCATTTGGAAGGGTAAGTAATTTCTTTATCTTTTTAATTTTTCTCGTTGATAACGAAAAAACTAGAACTCTAACTCTTTTCTATACATATTCCACCGCACCCCAAAAGTAATAACAGAAATATTGGCA
>JAYTOF010000181.1:0-1795 GCA_043747955.1 Chitinophagaceae bacterium | reverse complement strand
TTTCTGAATGTCTTAACTTAAATACCCCGAAAGGGTTATTGACTTTTACAAAAACAAGGTGCAACTTACAGGCCGGGCAATAAACAGTAAATCAGCCTCTTGCAAGTTAAAATAAGTGAAAACACTTAGTAAATAATTTTAAACAGGAGATTAAACAAAAAAAGTTACCCGTATCAGTTAGTAAGCAGAAAATAATTTTTTTTTATTATAATTTAACGTTGATGAGTGTTGGTGTAGTCAGCAGAGATGTTTATATTTAAAAAGTAAATTAAAATTTACAAAAGACCGGCATTTACCGGAAAATAATACGGTTGATTCTTTCTGATTATAGCACTCCCGATCCTTCCCCTTCGTAAAATATCAACAGATATTTTTTTATAACCATTAACCTGATCCTCATGGCCTGGACCAAACAACTTATTCAGCTGCGTGATGCAATGGCAAGACAGCTCTCCAACCCGGATAATGTTAAACCATATCTGGATGAAGCAAATATCAATTGGCTTAATTTCTCGATGCCGCTGAATCCCACTACCCTCTGGTATAATATTCTTGAGTATACCGAGAACAATAATAAGACCGATGACCTGGTTGATGTTCTGCTGATTCATTTTCCTGATAATCCGCACCTGAAATCTTACCAGGAACAACTGGACTATACTACTGGTAAAGACCTGAAAGAGGCTGATATAAAAGGGAAAATTGATCCCAAATCACTGGAAAAAATAACCGGAGCTGCTACTACTTTATTACCGGTCAGTTTTCTGGAAACGGGGGTGCAGAAAGCGAAATCTGTTGCCCGGGTTTTATTAAAACGTCCGAACGGAACTGAAGCCGGTACCGGATTTTTATTACCCAATAATCTCTTTATCACCAATAACCATGTAATAAAGAATAAAGAAGATGCAAGGATCGCCGTTATACAATTTGGTTTTGAGAAAAGCGTCGATGGTAATATTATGATACCTACCGAATTTAAACTGGATCCTGACTCACCCAATAATTTTGCTACCTCCCCTGCCAATGAAAATGACTGGACAGCCGTCCGCATTAAAGGGGATGCCAATACACAATTCGGTGCTATTGACCTGAAGCCAGCTACTGCCGGCAAAGATGAATTTGTCAATATCATTCAGCACCCCGGTGGGCAATACAAACAAATTGGCATGTATCATAACCTGGTTACTTATAGCGATGACAAGATTGTTCAATATCTCACAGATACAGAACCAGGCTCTTCCGGTTCACCGGTATTCAACAGCCAATGGGAAGTGGTAGCCCTGCATCACAGCGGTGGTATGCTGGCAGAACCCGGTAACCCCAAGCTTTTATTACGAAACGAAGGCATAAATATTAATCTGGTTATTGCCGGAATAAAAGACAATAATCTTTAACCCATGCTGCTCAATAAAGCAAAATATAACCTGGCCAAACTGCTAGCCAAACTGATCTCCGATCCGGCAGATGCCAAGGTTATCTGCAGTGAGACCATTGATGATACCGATCCTGGTAACCCGATCAGTTTCAATTATGCCAATGTAAAATTTGCGGGAACTGCGGCAATGGAATTATGGACAAATATTATTGTTGCAACTGAAGAACAGAACCTGTTACTGCAGATGGTCAATGCGGTAAAAAATAAAAACAACGGTAATGCAGAGCTGGAATCGATGTACAAAGAAATAAAAGATGGTTTTTCCAGAAGGGTGGATACCATAGCGCAGGCTATCAAAAAAAATGACTGTGTTTTATTCCTGGGGCCGGAATTGCTTAAATGCATTACTCCAAATAGTAC
>JAYTOF010000180.1:0-16738 GCA_043747955.1 Chitinophagaceae bacterium | reverse complement strand
TGATGCGGCTAAAATTTTACCGGCGGTTACGTCAGTTTTAATTGTTGCCTGTCCCTGTTCATTATTGCTTTCAGCAACATTTACTTATGGTAATATGCTGCGGATATTTGGCCGCAATAAATTATATCTTAAAAATGCCGGTGTTATTGAAGCGCTTGCAAAAATCAATACTATAGTCTTTGATAAAACCGGCACCATCACGCAAAGCAATGCTGCAACAGTTAATTATGAGGGGGCAGTGCTTTCCGGCAGAGCGTTGGCAATCATAAAATCGGTTACCAAACAATCTTCTCATCCTTTAAGTAAGATTATTGCAGCATCAATAAGCAATGATGCCGATAAATTATTGACAGTAAATCAGTTTAAAGAATATACCGGGAAAGGTCTTGATGCGCTGGTAGAAGATATTCCGGTAAAAATGGGTTCGGCAAATTTTATATATGCAGGTAATGGCCCTGTTACACAGGATACGGGTACATCCATACATGTGCAGATGGATCAAATACATGTAGGTAAGTTTAGTGTTCAAAATCAGTACCGGCAGGGTGTTGCTGCAATGGTTCAGTATATAAAAAAGCAGGGGTATCATCTGTTTGTTTTATCGGGTGATAATGATTCTGAAAGATCCAATCTTCAAAAAATATTCGGTACAGATATACAGCTCCGCTTTAACCAATCTCCTCAACAAAAACTCGATTTTATTAAAAACCAGCAAATGGGTTCTTTCTCATCTTTAGGAGTTTGGGACAAAAAAAATGTATTAATGCTTGGCGATGGCCTGAACGATGCCGGTGCACTAATGCAAAGCCATGTGGGTTTTGCGGTGTCCGAAAATTCAGCACAATTTTCTCCGGCCAGCGATGCTATACTGGATGGAAGTAAAGTATCAATGCTTCACAAATTTATCAGCTATGCCAAAGCCGGTAAAAAAATTGTACTGGCAAGTTTTGTACTTTCAATCCTGTATAATATTGTTGGTTTATCTTTTGCAGTGCAGGGCATTCTTTCGCCCATGATAGCGGCCATACTGATGCCTGCAAGCAGCATCAGCATTGTACTCTTTGTTAGTTTATTATCTTCTTTCATTGCCCGTAAAAAAGGGCTGTAAACCTGCCTTCATTTTCAATATGACCAAAATCATATTTTGATTTGATAGTCATCAGCCTCTAAAATTAAAGCTACAGGTACTTTTGACAATCATTTTAAATCATCTCTTTTGAGCGCATTATTTGTATTAATTGGTATCAGCATTTTTGTAGCAGGTGGTTTTCTGGTAGCCTTTTTATGGAGCGTTAACAAAGGTCAGTTTGATGATGATTATACTCCATCTATACGCATTTTATTTGATGATGAAATAAAACAAACATCCTCAACCTCAATTCCTAAAACAATAAACCAAACCAAATAATCACATGCAGGTAGAAAAATTTTATTACGACAATAGAATAGTTAAGAATTTTGCTTATGCTACAATTCTATGGGGTGCTGTTGGTATGCTGGCCGGTTTATGGGTGGCTTTGCAACTCATATTTCCCCAAATGAATATTACACAGTATGGTTCATTTGGCCGTTTGCGTCCGCTGCACACCAATGCAGTCATTTTTGCTTTTGTGGGCAATGGAATTTTTATGGGTGTTTACTACTCGTTACAGCGCCTTTGTAAAGCCCGTATGTTTAGTGATAAAATGAGTAATATCCATTTCTGGGGCTGGCAATTAATTATTGTTGCAGCTGCTGTTACATTACCCATCGGGTTAACTCAGGGGGCAGAATATGCAGAACTTATCTGGCCCATTGATCTGGCCATCACTGTCATTTGGGTTGTGTTTGGCTGGAATATGTTTGGCACCATCATTAAAAGAAGAGAGAAACATCTGTACGTAGCCATCTGGTTTTACATAGCCACATTTGTAACCGTAGCGGTTTTGCATATTGTTCGTTCGGGACAGTTGCCCTATTCATTTCTGCACAGTTACAGCTGGTACTCCGGTGTACAGGATGCATTGGTGCAATGGTGGTATGGCCATAATGCCGTTGCCTTCTTTTTAACAACACCTTACCTGGGCCTGATGTATTACTTTTTGCCAAAAGCGGCCAATCGTCCGGTATATTCTTACCGGCTTTCCATTATCCACTTCTGGTCATTGATATTTTTATACATCTGGGCAGGGCCTCACCATTTATTATATACAGCACTTCCAAACTGGGCCCAATCATTGGGTATTGTTTTTTCAGTTATGCTGATATTCCCAAGCTGGGGTGGTATGATCAATGGTCTGCTGACTTTACGTGGTGCATGGGACAGGGTGAGGGATGATGTTATTTTGAAATTTATGGTAGTGGCTGTTACCGCATATGGTATGGCAACTTTTGAAGGGCCAATGCTTTCATTAAAGAGTGTAAGTGCCGTTTCGCATTATACCGACTGGATAGTTGCCCACGTACATGTTGGTGCATTGGGCTGGAACGGCATGTTAACCTTTGGTGTGCTGTACTGGCTGATACCAAGGATCTTTAAAACCGAACTATATTCAAAAAAATTAGCCAGCAACCATTTTTGGCTGGCTACACTGGGTATTTTATTTTATGCCATACCCATGTACTGGGCAGGCATACAACAAAGCCTGATGTGGAAACAATTTACCGAAGCCGGACAGTTAAAATATACTTTTTTAGAAACGGTAACGTACATGAAACCGTTTTACAGCATGCGTGCTATCGGGGGCACCTTTTATTTAGCCGGTGTGTTCATCATGTTTTATAATATTTATAAAACAGTAAAAAGTGGTAAACTGGTTGCCAACGAAGAGGCCGAAGCAGCGCCATTGGCCAAAGAATATGTAAAACATACAGGCGAACACTGGCACCGGGTAATTGAAAGAAAACCTGTTCAGTTCATGATCCTGAGTTTAGTAGTGATCTTGATTGGTGGTATCATTGAAATAGTCCCCACCTTCATGATAAAATCAAATGTGCCCACCATCAGCAGCGTTAAACCATATACACCGCTTGAGTTACAGGGCAGGGATATTTATGTAAGGGAGGGTTGTTATGTATGTCACTCGCAAATGATACGCCCTTTCCGGAGTGAAACAGAACGGTATGGTGAATATTCAAAAGCAGGTGAGTTTGTATATGATAAACCATTTCAATGGGGTAGTAAACGTACAGGACCCGATCTGGCCAGGGAAGGAACGGGGAATCTGAAAAAATCAGATGGCTGGCATTTCCGCCATTTCAGGGAACCATCTTCTATGAGTGAAGGATCAATCATGCCGTCATATCCTTTTATGATTACTCAAAGTATTGATACTTCTGCAACTGCAGCAAAAATTAATGCCATGCGTTCTCTGGGTGTGCCTTATGATAAAGGTTACGAAAACCAGGCCAATAAAGACCTGATGACACAGGCAAACAGTATCCGCATCAACTTGAAAATAGAAGGAATAGAAGTGCCGGCAAACCGGGAAGTAATTGCTTTGATAGCCTACGTGCAACGCCTGGGTAAAGATATTAGTAATAATAAAACAGCAACTTTTAATAAATAAGCTATGTTCAAATTCATAAAACAATACGCCGAAACGATCAGTGATATCAATATTTATCCGATGATATCACTGTTCATCTTCTTTGTTTTTTTTATTGTATTGCTGGTATTGGTAAAAAAAATGAAGAAAGAAAGGGTGGAAGAATTATCCCGGCTTCCTTTCGAAAATGAAGAATTAACTAACTCAACCATATAAATATTTATAGTATGCTATTTGTTAAATCTATAAAAAATAAAACAGTATCAACGTTATTTTCCGTTTTAACCGCATCAGCCCTTACTGCACAAACAACGGCTCCTGCTCCGGCTTCGCCAGCTGCTTCAGGTTATAACCAATTGGCAATACTGTTAATGATATTGATCGTTGTACTTGCTTTTGTGATTTGGGGAATGGGCCAGGTCTTGGCGGCATTGGGCAAACAACTGGTAGATAAAAATAAAGCCGTTACAAAAACTCTGGGTGTTATTTTGCTTGCAGGATTTTCATTATTGTCGCAGGCTTCATTTGCACAGGATGCCCTGAAGCCTGTAGTTGCAGAACAATTGCCTAATTATGGCGGACTTACTTCATCAGCTTATTATATGTTCCTTACGGTAATAGGTATGGAACTGGTTGTGATCCTTTTCCTTGCATTTTCTATCCGCAGGATGTACACCGAATTATTACCTGAAAAAGTTAAACCAAAATTTGAAAGCTCTAAACTTGCTGCCTGGTGGAGTAAGCTGGATCAAAAATTATTCACCAAAGCGGTTTCGGTTGAAAAAGAGGCTGATGTGATGCTGGATCACGACTATGACGGAATTAAAGAATTGGATAACGCATTACCGCCCTGGTGGAAATATGGTTTTTACATCACCATTGGGGTTGCCTTTATTTACCTGCTTAATTTTCACGTATTAGGCATTGGTTTAAATCCAACGCAGGAATATAATGCCGAAATGGAACAGGCAAGAATTGAAAAAGAAATATACGAGGCAAATAATAAAGACAGGGTTGATGAAAATAATGTGATGATGGCAGATGCTGACGGGATTAAAGCCGGCCAGCGTTTGTTTGAAACAAACTGTGTTGCCTGCCATTTAAAAGATGGAGGAGGTAGTGTTGGTCCAAATTTAACAGATGATTACTGGTTGCATAAAGGCTCATTAAATGATATTTATAATACCATCAAAGTTGGATATGCTGATAAAGGGATGCAATCCTGGAATGGCCAGTTTACACCTAAGGAAATAAGTTTTCTTGCCAGTTTTGTTAAATCATTAAAAGGCACCAAACCTGCTGTACCAAAAGCACAACAGGGAGAGTTTTATGTGGATGCGGTTGCCGGTAAAGCTGGTGATTCGGCATCAGTTAAAAAAGTGGATTCAGCTGCTTTAGCAAGGCCAGACCCGGCCGGGCTTAAAAAATAAAAGATGACAGAAACTACAGATATTTATCATCAGGAATCTTTCCGGGATTCTGTTGCTACCATTAACAGTGAGGGTAAAAGGAACTTTATTAATCCTAAAAAACCAAAAGGGAAATTATACAATTTAAGAACCTGGTTCAGTATTGGTTACCTGATCGTTTTTTTTACACTCCCGTTCATAAAAGTTAATGATGCACCCCTTTTTATGTTCAATGTACTGGAGCGTAAGTTCATCTTTTTCGGTATGATCTTCTGGCCTCAGGATTTTTTCATTTTTGCTATTGGGTTCCTTACATTTATTGTTTTCGTTATTTTGTTTACGGTAGTTTTTGGCCGTATATTTTGTGGCTGGGCCTGTCCACAAACCATTTTTATGGAAATGGTTTTCCGGAAAATCGAATATTGGATTGATGGAGATTCATTTAAACAAAAGCAATTCAGGGCCATGCCCTGGAATGCAGTGAAGATCAGGAAAAGATCACAGAAATTTATTGTATTTTTTGCTATATCATTTCTCATTGCTAATTTTTTTCTTGCTTATTTGATCAGCATGGATGAGTTGATAGGTTATATAGAACATCCGGGTGCACATGCGGGTACCCTGGTTTCACTGATGATATTTACTACGGTATTCTTTTTTGTTTACTGGTGGTTCAGGGAGCAGGTATGTATTGTGGTTTGTCCATACGGAAGATTACAGGGTGTTTTGCTCGATAAAAATTCTATTGTTGTTGCCTATGATCATAAACGTGGAGAACCCAGGGGTAAACTTAAAAAAGCAGAAGATCACGATTGTAAATGTACAGACTGCAAAGAAGAAGGAGCCTGCAAAAGTATGACTGCAAAATTTGAAGAATATACAAAACAGGGCGATTGTATTGATTGTTTTGCCTGTGTCAGGGTTTGTCCTACCGGAATAGATATAAGAAACGGTACCCAACTGGAATGTGTTAACTGTACCGCCTGTATTGATGCCTGCGATGATATCATGCTGAAAGTTGATAAACCAAAAGGGTTGATCAGGTATGCATCAGAAAACAGTATCAGCAATGCAGTAAAATTAAAATTCAACGCCAGGATAAAATCATATACGGCTGTACTGGCACTTTTACTTTCCCTGCTGTTATTTTTATTGGCAAGCAGAACCGACCTGGATGTTACCTTAATGCGTACTGCAGGCATGACATATACAAAATTGCCTGACGGAAGTTTGAGTAATCTCTACAATTTGAAACTGGTAAACAAAACGCATAAAGACATTGATTTTATGTTGAAACTGGAAAACCTGCCCGGAGAAATTACATTGGTTGGCAGCGGCGGGCTGAAAGTAAAGAAAGAAGATTATGCAAACCTGCAATTTTTTGTAAAACTTAAAAAAGAAGATATAACAAACTGGAAAACCGAAGTAAAGATCGGCATGTATGCCGGTGAGTATAAAATTAAAACGATCACGGCCAAATTTATAGGGCCGGAAGTGTATAACTAAAATCATTAATTATGAACTGGGGAACTAAAATATTGATTGTATATATTGTTTTTATTCTGGGCATTTTGGCAATGGTTTATAAATCATCAACCCAAAACACAGACCTGGTTACAACCGATTATTATGCCAAAGAATTAAAGTACCAGGAAAAAATTGATGAAATGAAAAGGGTAGCTGCATTGAGTGCCCCGGTAGAATATATACTTAAAGACAATTCGGTTTTCATAAAATTCCCTAAAGATTTTGCAGGTAAAAAACTAATAGGTGAAGCAGTGCTGTATTGTCCATCAGACCAGGATAAAGATTTTAAAAAAAGATTTACCCTGCGGGATGAATCTTTGCAAATAAACATTCCGGCTGACCATAAGGGTTTATACGAATTGCATATAAGCTGGCAGGACGGCAGTGTTACTTATTATTTTGAAAAGAAAATATTTATTTAAATGGTGCAGTTGTTTTTTGTTGCTTTTACGATAGGTATTGTTGGCAGCTTTCATTGTGTAGGTATGTGTGGCCCGCTTGCAATGGCGCTCCCATTAAGCAATAACAGTTTTGTTGCAAAGCTGGGTGGTGCATTTATTTATAATGCGGGTCGTATTGTAACCTATACTGTTTTTGGGCTGGTTTTTGGTCTAATAGGTCAAACGGCTGCACTATTTGGGTTTCAGCAATGGTTATCCATTGGTACAGGGGCATTAATTCTGTTGTTTATCATCATGCCAAAAAAGTATAAAATGCAAAGCAGTACTGCAAATTATACCCAAGGATTTTTTACCGGGGTTCGAACACAGCTTGGCCGGCTTTTTACCAAAAAAAATAATACGTCTCTTTTTGTGATTGGGTTACTGAACGGGTTGTTGCCCTGCGGACTGGTGTACATGGCGGTTGCCGGTGCCATAGCAGCCGGTGATATATTTAACAGTGTTTTATTTATGGCAGCTTTTGGTTTGGGTACGCTGCCAGTTATGTGGAGCATTGCCTTTTTTGGAAATTATGTGGGTATTTCGCTTCGGCAAAAGATCCGCCGGGCATATCCTTATATGATGGCCATGATGGCATGCCTGCTTATTTTAAGGGGAATGGGTTTGGGGATACCTTATGTAAGCCCAAAAATGAACGCTGAAAAAGAAAAAGTAACAGGCTGCTGCAGCAAAAAATGACGAATCTCAGGTTTTGAAATGATGTATATCCTGAAAATTACTTTGAAATAAATATAGGTTTGTAACAATTATAGTTACTAAAATAAAGATATAGTACTGGTATTATATGGCACCCGTTAAATTAACAATACCTGATCAGTTTCACCATGAAAATAAAACATGGAGCCGAATGCTTGAATTTTTTAAGCAGGAGAATACGTTTTTAAAAAACCGTCTTTCTGAAGTACTTGATCACAGCTCCGATAAAAATTTTTTAGCCCTTGCGGAGCAGTTTCAAAATAAATTTATATTAAAAGATGAATACATTGATGAATTGCGGCATGATATAAATGTACAGAATGATAACTTACATGACAATACAGGGGCCCCGGATGACAATAAACTGGTAAAGAACCAGGAAAAACTACGCAATGAAATAGAATATTTTGAAAAGGACTTTAATTTGCTGAAAAATGAGTTCAATAAATACCTGTCAACGGTTTTATAAAATTTAATTGAGCATATCAGTAAGCTTCTTTTGATTCATTATTATGATATTTCCGTCTTTGATTTCAATAAGGTTTTCACTTTTAAAATCACTGAGTGTTCTGATAAGTGATTCTGTAGCTGTTCCGGCAATATTGGCAAGGTCTTCCCTTGAAATATGTATGGAAAATTTATCCTGAGATTCTTTTTGGTATTTATCCTGCAAAGTAAGCAGGGCATCCGCCACTCTTTTCCGCAGCGAGTTATACGCAAGGCCTAAAAGCTGGTTTTCTTTCTCCGTAACATTTTTTGCCAACAGCTTAATGAATTTGTGTGTCACTTCTTTATTACTGTGCAACAGATTTTCAAAATCCTCTTTCGGAATAATGGACACATCACTGTCTTCAATGGCTTCAGCTGTTTCTTTATATACCGTTTCCTCCAGCAATGCATTATAACCAAAAAAATCACCTTCATTAAACAGGCCAACTGTTAATTCCTTACCCGCATCATTGGTTTTACAGGTTTTTACTTTACCTTTTTGTACATAATATAACCTGTTTGGATGATTACCTTCGGTATAAATGGGTTGTTTCTTTTTGTAGTGATTGATATTTCTGTCAGCAGCAAGTTCCATCAAAGCATCTTTTCCTTTAAATTCATGCAGCATCTGGTTCATGCCATCAACATCTGTTGAATAATTTTTTGCAAGCAGTTCCGTTTTTTTAATACGGCTTTCAACAGCATTCAGTAATTCAATATCGCTGAAAGGTTTGGTAATATAATCATCGGCACCCATTTCCATACCTTTTCTAAAGTCACTTCTTTCTGCTTTGGCGGTTAAAAAAATGAAGGGAATCCCGGTGAGCTCAGGGTTTTTATTCAGCAGGTGTAAAACACCATAGCCATCCAGAACCGGCATCATGATATCGCATATAATCAGATCAGGTTTTTCTTTTAAAGCCATTTCCACACCCACTTTTCCATTTTCGGCAGTTTGCACTTTATAACCTGCCAATTCTAAAATTTCGGCCGTATTTTCCCGAATCTCAATATTGTCCTCAATCAGTAATAAATGTTTCATATGCATGGTTGAAAGATTTGGTTAGTTTAACAACTCATTTTTTAATCTGATGATAAATTTAGTACCTTTTTCCAATTCGCTTTCAAATTCAATTTCTCCGTCCATAATTTCAATGTACTTGGCAACGATGTGCAGGCCAAGGCCCGTTCCCTGTATATTGGTAACATTGGTTCCTCTGAAAAAGCGTTCAAATAAATGCACCTGGTCATCTTTTGAGATACCCAGCCCGTTGTCTTTAACCTGCAAAAAGATCTCTTTTTCTGAAACAGAACTTTCCACCTCAATGATACCGGTTTGGGAAGAGAACTTTATAGCATTTGATAAAAGGTTTGTAATTACATTTCGTAATAATGAGGGGTCTAAAAAAATAATGTCATTGCCCGTATGCTTGTACATGATATGCTGACCGGACTTTGCAATACTTTCCATTTCGGCACAAAGCGAAGTAATGAGTTCTTTAATATTAAAGTTGATATTATTGGCTGTAATTTTACCATCTTCTATTTTCCCGATTGATAAGAATTCATTCAGTAAACCGGTAAGATTGTTTACTGAAGATTTGATACGCTGAATATGTTTATCCCTTTTTTCCTGTTCTTCTGCCTCGGTATATTTTGCAACTAACGATGCTGAGGAAAGTATGGTGCTTAATGGTGTCCTGAATTCATGCGAAGCCATAGACACAAACCGGCTTTTTAAATCACTGAGTTCCTTTTCCTTGCTTAAAGCTTTTGTCAGTTCATCTTTCGACTCTTCAAGTTCCTGCAATATTTCCTTCAACTGTTTTGTTCTTAATTCTACTTTTTCTTCCAGTTCATCATTCAGCACCTCTACTTTTTTATTAATTTCAGTTAATTGTTCCTGTTGGCGCAGAATTTCATTGTCGGTTTCTTTTCTTTTGGTGATATCGATCACAAATGCAATGGTAAAACTGCCTTCTTGTGTTGTATAATTACTCAGGCTTATTTCAACCGGAAATTCAGAGCCGTCTTTTTTAACGGCAAAAAGATCTTTTCCCAATCCCATTGGCCTGGGTCTGGGTTCTTTAATATAATGATCCCGTTGATTAACATGTTTACTGTGAAAGCGGGTAGGTATCAGGGTTTCAATTTTTTTACCCATCAACTCTGCAGGGTTCTCATACCCAAACTGCGAAAGTAAAAAATTATTTACCAATAAAATTTCAGCTTGTGTATTGGCAACCAATATACCCATAGAAGCATGTTGGAACAGGGCTTCAAATTTTTCTTTCTCCTGATTCAGTTTTTGATTGGCCATAATTGCAGATGCCGGAATATTAATGTGTTATCTGTAAATTTACAATAATGGAGCTAGATGTCGGGAAAAATGAAAATGTATTTTAAACTATATTTAAAACCGGGAACTGTTTAGAAGAACCCTAAACCGGAAAAATGGCTTTACACCACAGTGAAATTATTGGTTTAACAGATCAGGAAGTAATAATCTCCCGAAAAGTATACGGGGCCAATGTTCAGGAGTTAAAAAAAAATGAAGGTTTTGCAGCTGCATTGAAAGATGTAATTACCGAACCTATGTTTTTTTTACTGGTTATCGCCAGTGCTGTTTATTTTATTACCGGTAACTCAAGTGATGGTATTTTTATGGCGTCTGCCATTGTTTTGGTTTCGGCTATATCTCTTTACCAGGATTCCCGTAGCCGAAATGCTATGGCTGCATTAAAATTACTTACCCAACCGCACAGTAAAGTTATTCGCAATGGCGAAACTGTTGAAATTAACAGTGAAGATATTGTTGTGGGTGATAATATGCTTATTGAAGAAGGAACAGCGGTACCTGCAGATGGAATTATTATTCAATCCAATGATTTTTCCGTTAATGAATCAATTCTTACAGGGGAATCATTAAGTGTATTCAGGTCCTCAACCGACCTGGATAATTTTGTTTACCAGGGTACATCTGTTTCGGGTGGCCTTGCCATTTGCAAAGTAACCCAGGTTGGTAATGAAACCAGGCTTGGAAAAATTGGAAAGAGCCTTGAGTCTATTAAAGAAGAGAAAACGCCGCTGCAGAAACAGATCAGCAATTTTGTAAAAAAGATGGCTTTTGCCGGTGTAATCATCTTTTTAATAGTTTGGATAATCAATTATTTACAATCAAACGATTTATTCGATAGCCTGCTGAAGGCACTTACACTGGCAATGAGTATTTTACCTGAGGAAATACCGGTTGCTTTTACAACTTTTATGGCTTTAGGGGCATGGCGTTTAATGAAAATGGGCATTATTGTTAAGCAGACTAAAACAGTTGAATCGCTGGGCAGTGCCACAGTTATTTGTGTTGACAAAACCGGCACCATTACGGAAAACAAAATGTCACTGGTAAAAATATTTGAAATCAGTACCCAAAAGATAACAGTACCGGAGCCCGGTTTACATAAAGCCGGAATAGAGCTGATACGTATAGGCATGTGGGCAAGCGAGCCCATTCCATTTGATCCGATGGAAGTGGAATTGCATAATAAATATGCTGAATTATTTTCAAAAAATGAAAGGCCGGATTTTAAAATGATTCATGAATATCCACTCGGTGGAAGACCACCTATGATGACACATGTTTTTGAGAACCAACAGGGGCAGCGGATCATAGCTGCAAAAGGAGCGCCTGAAGCTATAATAAATGTATCAACATTATCAATTGATGAAAAAGTAAAGATAGCTGCTGCTATGGAAGAACTTACTGCTATGGGATATAGGGTTTTGGCTGTTGCGGAAACAGCGCATACCGGATATGATTTCCCAAAACTGCAGCAGGATTTTAATTTCCGTTTTAAAGGATTGCTGGCTTTCTACGATCCGCCAAAGAAAAATATAGGCCCGGTATTTCAGGCTTTTGATAAGGCCGGAATATCGGTAAAGATCATTACCGGCGATAATGAAGCAACTACCCAAACCATTGCATCGCAAATTCAGTTTAAAGATTATTCCAATAGCCTTAGCGGGGAAGACTTGATTGATCTATCGGATTTAGAACTGGAAGAATTGGTAAAACAGGTTAATATTTATACCCGGATGTTCCCCGAAGCAAAACTCAGGGTGATAGAAGCATTAAAACGGAATAATGAGGTGGTGGCAATGACCGGTGATGGTGTAAATGACGGACCGGCTTTAAAATCGGCACATATCGGGATTGCAATGGGAAAGAAAGGAACAGAGATTGCCAAACTGGCTTCTTCGATGATCCTTACGGATGATGATCTGGCAAAAATGGTTGATGCGGTAGCCATGGGGCGCAGAATTTACAGTAATCTTAAGAAGGCCATTCAATATATAATTTCCATTCATATTCCAATCATACTTACCGTTTTTATTCCGCTTGCACTGGGATGGGTTTATCCAAATATTTTTACGCCGGTGCATGTTATTTTTCTGGAACTGATCATGGGCCCAACTTGTTCTATCATTTATGAAAATGAACCCATTGAAAAAAATATGATGCTGCAAAAGCCAAGGCTGTTTACCAGTACATTTTTTAACGCACGTGAACTTACAACCAGTATTATTCAGGGCCTTGTAATTACAATCGGAACGCTTTACATTTACCAATTTGCAGTACAGCAGGGGAGCAGTGAAAACATAACCAGAACAATGGTTTTTCTAACGCTTATTTCGGCCAATATATTTTTAACCCTGGTAAACCGTTCTTTTTATTATTCAATAATAACAACCAGCAGGTATACAAATAACCTGGTTCCCATAATCATACTGATCACAGTATTGTTAATGGCTTTACTCTTATTTGTAACGCCTTTCAGCAAAATATTTAAATTTGAAAAACTCAATACAGTACAGTTATTAATAAGTATTGTAACCGGGTTTGCCTCAGTTATTTGGTATGAACTTGTAAAATATTTTAAAAGGCGAAAGATTAATTAAGTGCTATTTGTGCTGCAATCTCATCCATCTGAATTCCACTATGGCTTTCATCATAAACACATTTTGTGTTTTTAATTAACAGTACCTGGGGTGATTCGTGGCTTACTGCAAAATCTTCGGCAATTGTATTGGAGAGCGACCTGTATTTTATTAAATCAAGAAAATAAAAATCGCCTGTTTCCGGTTGTTCATTTCTTTCCAAACGGCTTAAAGCCATACTGCTGATAGAACAACGGGTGCTGTGCTTGAAAATTACCTGGGGCCTGTACCTGGATAATTCTATTATATGGGTAAGCTGAGATAAGCTATTTAATTCAATCCAGTTCATGGGAGGTGGAAAAGGTATTAATGAATTATTCCTTCATTCATTGGGCAACCTGATCTGCGGCTGGGGCTGCAACTGCTTATAATTGCTGTAACAGTGATAAATACAGCTAAAACAAAAAATATTTTTTTCATCATTTTTCTTTTGGTGTTAAAACTCCTATTATTGCAAAGATAATTTACCCTGAGTAAACGGCGAAATACAAATAATATTACCTTCGACTTCATTTTTATAGTTAAAGCCGGTAAAACAGCCAGTAAAAATCTGATATTTTAACCTATTAAACAGTAAAACCAAAAATGTTACAACTTAAACGCCCAATCGTTTTTATTGATCTTGAAACTACCGGAGTTAGCCTTTCTTTTGATCGTATTGTTGAAATAGCCATGATCAAAATTTTACCTGATGGTACCCGCCAGGTAAAACGAAAGCTGCTTAATCCGGGAATACCTATACCCAAAGAGAGCAGTGAAATACACGGAATAACTGATGAAATGGTAAAAGATGCCCCTACTTTTAAACAGGCAGGCAATGAAATAAAGATGTTTATCGAAAACTGCGATCTGGGGGGATATAACAGCAACCGGTTTGATATTCCTATTTTAATGGAAGAATTTTTAAGGGCTGGTATGGATGTTGACCTGAGTACCCGGAAGATGATCGATGTTCAGCATATATTTTATACAATGGAGCCCCGTACATTAACTGCTGCTTATAAATTCTTTTGCAATAAAGAGTTGGTAAATGCACACAGTGCCGAGGCAGATGTTGATGCTACCATTGATGTGTTGATGGCACAGTTAAAACGATATGAAAACCTGGGGAACTCAGTTGATTCTATATTGGATGTTATTGGGGAAGATAAAATTGTTGACTATGCCCGGCGATTTGGTTTTGATGATAAAGGCAACGAAGTTTTTAATTTTGGAAAACATAAAGGACGAACCGTTACCAGTATCTTAAAAGCTGAGCCTCAGTATTATGACTGGATGATGCGGGGTGATTTTCCTTTGCATACCAAACAAAAATTAACGGAGATATTAAACAGAACCCTGTTAAAGAATAATTAAATACCTGCTGTAGAAAATATGTTGATAAGGCAATGTCTTATTTTTTGTAAATTTGAGAAGCTAAATTGTTCAGGCATTTGGAGAAACTGGTAATTATACCAACATTTAATGAAAAAGAGAACATCGAAAAAATTATCGATGCAGTAATTGGTTTGCAGAACAATTACCATGTTCTGGTCATTGATGACAACTCGCCTGATGGTACAGCCGGAATAATAAAAGCCTTGATCCCAAAATATACCGGGCAATTATTTCTGGAACAACGTATGGAAAAATCCGGTTTAGGTACCGCCTATATTTTCGGATTTAAATGGGCCATTGAAAAAGGGTATCATTTTATTTTTGAGATGGATGCAGATTTTTCCCATAATCCAAACGACCTCGGGAAATTATACCTGGCCTGTAACCAGGGTGCTGATGTTGCAATTGGTTCCAGGTACGTAAAAGACGGGGCTGTTGCCAATTGGCCTGCCAACCGTATTATTCTTTCAAAAGGCGCTTCTTTATATACAAGGATGATAACATGGATGCCGGTTAAAGATCCTACTGCCGGTTTCGTTTGCTATAAAAAAGAAGTACTGGAAGCTATAAACCTCGATCAGATAGAATTTGTGGGCTATGCTTTCCAGATCGAAATGAAATTTGCAGCCTGGAAACTGGGCTTTAAAATTAAAGAAGTACCCATTACTTTTATTGACCGCGAATTTGGGTCCAGTAAAATGAACAAAGGTATCATTAAAGAAGGCGTTTTGGGTGTACTTAAACTCCGGTTGCACAGCCTCTTTAAAAATTACCAAAAAAAAGTTGCGAATACAGATTATAATAATGCTGCTGAAGTTAATTTTAACCAGCCCGATATTGTAATGGAAAGTAAATAGATCCAGCCTTTCAACCTCCCTTCCATTTTTTCTTTTTTATTTATGTAATATTTTTTGATACTGCATCTGTATTACAAAACTAATTATTATGCAGAAGTTTCAACTCTCCATTCCCGAACCCTGTAACGAAAACTGGCAGCATATGCATCCAACAGATCAGGGCCGTTTTTGTAATTCCTGTGCAAAAGAAGTGATTGATTTCAGCATGATGACCGATGCGGAACTGCTAAATTATTTTACAACAATTACCCATGAAAAGGTTTGCGGCAGTGTATTGCCTGCACAATTAGACAGAACCATCAGCAAGCCGGAAAATCCGGAGAAAAGATTGTTTTGGTACTGGAATTATGTGCTGATGTTTTTTATGTTTTTTGGGAAAGGGAATATTGCAAAGGCGCAGGGACAAATACAAAAAATACCGGCTGAACAGCTAAATTTAATAAGAACGACGAATATAAGCAATGCACTGTCTGCTGAAAAAAAGGGTATTGATGTAAGAAATAATAAAATTATTGTTCGTAAGGAAACAAAGATCAGGCTTGGCGGTATTTCTGTTCTTACCGAAGGCAGGGCAGCTATTTATGTTGTTGATGGTGTTATTATGCCTGGAGCTGTAGAAATTAATCCCGATGATTTAGAAGATTATACAGTTTTAGAAGCACCGGAAGCCATGTCCTTATTTGGGAGTGAAGCCGTTGGAGGAGCCGTGATCATAACAACCCGAAAATCAAAAGTAAAAAAATTGGATACGGTAACGGTCCAGTCAGACATCGGTTACCTGAAAGGTAGAATGGGTGCGCTTAGTATGTGTTCGAAAATAACAAGATATAGTGAACTGAGGGCCAGGGTTATTACTTTATTAAATGATTCCTTACAGATTTATCCCAATCCCGTTCATAGAGGGTTTACTTTTTCAGTAGTATTAAAACTAAAACAATCGGGTACTCATAATCTTCAGATCGCTGATGCTGCCGGAAGAATTGTTTTACAAAAACAATTTAATGCAGTGGCAAAAGAGTATGCGGAAAAAATACAGGCTGATAACCGGTGGAGCAGCGGGGTTTATTATATCAATATTTTTAACAGCCAAAAAAGGCTGGTCAGTAAAAATAAGTTTATCGTTCAGTAGTAGTTGTATATACCGGCCAAGATTGCTGCCTTACATTTTAAAAAAAGCAGGAGCAACTGGCCGGTTTTTTTATTGTCCTAATGCCCGTTTGCTCATGAAAAAACATTTCCTCAAAAGTCAGTTGGGAATATCAGACTTTAAATGCCGGGTGAAACTGATGCAGCGTATCCCTCAAATATTCCCTGTCTAAATGTGTATATATCTCAGTGGTGGTAATACTCTCATGTCCCAGCATTTCTTGTACAGCCCTCAGATCGGCGCCTCCTTCAAC
>JAYTOF010000179.1:0-8916 GCA_043747955.1 Chitinophagaceae bacterium | reverse complement strand
TTACCGCCACCCTACTTTTTATGATTTGCCTGATGAAGTGGGGCACATGTAAAGGCCTCCCCAACCCCTCCAAAGGAGGGGCTTATGGATTATAATTATTTAAAGCCCTTTTATAAAATGCAGGACAGAGAGATTTCAAAAATTTAAAAGAATTCTACAGCATCAGAGTCTTCCAAATCCCCCCTTTGGGGGGTGGGGGGGCTTTTGCACCTGGCAGATAATGCATTAATTCTTGCACAAAGAAATGCAGCATGGTGCGGCCACGGACCAATATTGGAACAGGATATCGCTATCACTAATATTTCGTTGGACCTGCTTGGTCAGTCGAGAAATTTTTATCAGTATGCTGCCACTTTAATTGGCAATAATGCTACAGAAGATTCTTTGGCATATTTGAGAACAGAAAGAGAATTTAAAAACTGTTTATTGGCAGAACAACCAAATGCCGATTGGGCACAAACCATTTTACGCCAGTTTTTTTTCAGTGCATATCAATACCTGCTCTACGAAAATTTACAGCATTCAGGCGATGGGCAGATTGCAGCCATTGCTGCCAAAGCACTAAAAGAAGTAACCTATCACCTGCGCTGGAGCAGCGAGTGGGTTGTACGCCTGGGCGATGGAACCGAAGAAAGCCACCAACGCATGTTAAAAGCCATTGATGAACTGTGGAGATATACCGGTGAATTATTTGTTGCAGCAAATTATGAAACGGCATCCGGCTTTGAAGTGAGTTTATTAAAAGCAGACTGGCTGAAAAAAATAAACACGGTTTTTGATGAAGCAACATTATCCGTTCCTGAAAAAGCATTTATGCAGGCCGGTGGTAAAGATGGTGTACACACTGAACACCTGGGTTTTATTTTAACTGAAATGCAGTATCTCCAGAGAACATATCCTGGTGCTGATTGGTAATTCAACCATGACTTCGCTTAAAGAAATACTACTTGTTTTATCAGCAATAATAATTGTTTTATTAATTCCGCATTCAGGAATTATACCCCTGCCATTTGGTTACAGCATTCCTATACTGATCTTTGTTTGGTTCTTTTTAAAACGATACAAAGAGAATTTTACAAGCATTGGTTTTAGCTTTAAGCGTTTTGAAATTAAAGCCGTATTTACCGGCACACTAACCGCAATATTATTATTTGCTTTTTTAAACTGGATCTTTTTCCCTTTAGTTGGAAAGATTGTTGATATACCCCCGGCCGAACTGGGTGATATAGCAAAAATCCGGGGTAATACGGGATTCTATATTTTTCTCCTGGCCATGGGCTGGATTGTTGGCGGATTTTATGAAGAAATTATTTTTCACGGATTCATCTTTACCCGTCTGGAAAAAATAATATCAGGTAAATACACAGTCATCCTGAGTTTCCTGCTTACCAATATTATCTTTGCTTTGTATCATGTGCAATTGGGTGCAGCAGGAATAATAAATGCTTTTATAGCTGGCTCTGCATATCATGCAGTAATGCTTTACCATAAAAGGAATATGTGGTATGCTGTTTTTTGTCATGCCGTTTTTGATACAATTGCTTTAACTTTTATATATGCAGGATACAAATGATACACATAAAATATTAGCCATATTGGCGGAAGTTACAGACCCGGAAGTACCGGTGCTTACCATTACAGACCTGGGAATTGTAAGGGATGTAAAAATAACCGGTAACCAGGTTGAAGTGATCATCACTCCTACTTACACCGGTTGCCCCGCCATGGATATGATTGCCATGAACATTAAACTGGCTTTAATTGAACATGGTTTCTCAAACATTAAAATTACCCAGGTGCTTTCCCCGGCCTGGACCACTGACTGGATGAGTGATGCCGGAAAAAGGAAACTAAAGGAATATGGTATAGCCGCCCCGAATAAAAAATTCACGATTCCCACTGATGGAATCGAATGTCCATGGTGTAATTCCTCCAACACCAAACTCATCAGCGAATTTGGAAGCACGGCCTGTAAGGCTTTATACCAATGCAGGGATTGTAAAGAACCGTTTGATTATTTTAAGTGCCATTAATATCCGTAACTTTATTTTTGTTCAAAAATAATTTATATGGATTTATCTATTTATTTTGAAGAAGCCGCACAGGTTTCTGTTGCTTTTGTAATAGGCGCTGTCATCGGCCTGGAAAGGGAATTCAGGAGCAAGCCGGCAGGATTCAGAACCATGATCCTGATTTGTGTGGGTTCGTGTTTATACACTATCCTGTCAAAAGAAACCGGAGCAGACAATGCAGACAGGATTGCCAGTAATATTGTAACCGGTATTGGTTTTATTGGCGCCGGGGTAATTTTTAAAGAAGGTATTACCGTAAACGGCTTAACCACAGCTGCCTTAATCTGGGTTACGGCAGCACTGGGCATGGCGATCGGTTATCATAATTATCCTTTGGCCATCGTAGTATCCGCAATGGTGGTAATAGCCCTGTTTGTTTTAGAACCGGTACAACGCTTCATCAACAGGTTTCATAAGGTTAAGGATTATAAAATACGAACTGTTGAATTAGGTAATAATTTTAATACTGAGCTGGAAGATTTTTTCAAATATCATAGACTTACTTATCGCTGCATGAAATTTACAAAAGAAAATAACGATGCCGTTTATTTATACAGAATCAGCTCGCCCGACAGAAACTATGACCTGGTAAGCCAGTTTTTATTAAACCATAAAGATGTAAAAAGCTTTGAAGTGTAGGTATATGATTTTTAATGATTAAATATTTTTACAGATGACTTCTATTTTATTTGAAATAAAAAATGCAGTTGCATACATTACCCTGAACCGTCCTGAAAAATTTAATTCCTTTAACCGGGAAATGGCCCTGTTGATGCAGTCAAAACTGGATGAAGCAGCATCGTTGCATGAAGTACGGGCTGTCTATATCACCGGCGCAGGCAAGGCTTTTTGTGCAGGACAGGACATTAGTGAATTAGCCCCCACCCAACCTCCTCCCAGGGGAGAGGAGATTACTATAGCGAAAATTCTTGGTGAACATTATAACCCCATTGTAAAAAGGATCAGAAATATGCCAAAGCCTGTGGTGGCTGCTGTTAACGGTGTAGCTGCCGGTGCAGGCGCCAACATCGCTTTATGTTGCGATATTGTTGTGGCAACAGCTTCTGCTTCTTTTATTCAGGCTTTCAGCAAAATTGGTTTAATACCCGACAGCGGCGGAACATTTACTTTACCCCGTTTGATCGGCTGGCAAAAAGCAAGTGCGCTGATGATGACAGGTGATAAGGTCATTGCAACAGATGCTGAAAAAATGGGTATGATCTATAAAGTTTTTGAAGATGAAGATTTTGAAGATGAAAGTAAAAAAATTGCACAAACTCTTTCAATAATGCCTACAAAAGGATTGGCATATACAAAACATGTGCTAAACCAATCTATAATGAGCAACTGGGAAGATCAGTTATCACTTGAAGATAAATACCAGCAAAAAGCAGCTGCTACTGATGATTATGCTGAAGGGATAAATTCTTTTTTAGAAAAAAGAAAGCCGGAGTTTAAGGGTAAATAAAAAACAATATTCAATATACAACGATCAATGTTCAACATTCAGTGCCACAGGCTTTCTATTTTGAAAATTGTTTATTGAGCTTTGATCATTGAGTATTAAAAAAATAATTATGAATACAACTCCAAATCAGGTAGTGGACTACATGATGCAACACGACCTCTTTTCTCAGTGGCTGGGCATAGAAGTTCTGGAAGTGAAAGAAGGTTACAGTAAAATCAAGATGACCGTTCGAAGTGAAATGATCAACGGTTTTAATATTGTGCATGGCGGCATTTCTTTTTCTCTGTCCGACAGTGCATTTGCTTTTGCCTGTAACAACCGCAATGTTTTATCGGTGGCTTTAGATACAGCCATTAATTTTTTAAAGCCCGTGCATGTGGGTGATGTATTAACAGCAGAAGCAAAAGAATTACATAATGGCAGATCCACCGGGCTGTATCATATTACCATAACCAATCAAAACGATCATATAGTTGCATTATTCAAAGGAACCTGCTTCCGCACCAACAAAAAACTGATATGATCTACGAATTCAGCGGATATAAACCCGTTATACACGATTCATCTTTTATACATCCGCTGGCAGCGGTTTCTGGCAATGTAATTATTGGCAGGGATTGTTATATTGGCCCCGGGGCAGCAATCCGTGGCGACTGGGGACAAATTATTATTGAAGACGGATGTAATGTACAGGAGAATTGTACCATACATATGTTTCCCGGTGTAACTGTTGTTTTACAGGAGGGTGCACATATTGGTCATGGTGCTGTAATTCATGGGGCAACTATTGGCAAAAACTGTTTGATAGGAATGAATACCGTTATTATGGATAATGTAGAGCGGGGAGATGAATGTAGTGTGGGTGCTTTAAGTTTTATTAAAACCGGTGAAATTTTTAAAAGCAGGAGCCTGATCACAGGCAATCCTGCAAAAAAAATTAAAGAAGTAACTGATAAAATGATCAATTGGAAAACAAAGGGCACAATATTGTACCGGCAATTATCTAAAACTATGTTTGAAACCTGGAAGGAATGTGAACCACTCAGATCTATTCCGGCTGACCGTAAAGTACAGCCTTCAGATTATAAAACCTGGAACGAAAACAAATAATTATTTAGCTGCCTGCCAGATCAATTTCTCTTTTGAAGCTTCAGTAAAAAAATCGGGTAATTTACCATCGCCTTTCCCCGTTATTCCGCCATCGGGTGATCCAAGGAATTTGCATGCAGAATCATACACCTCACTGAAAAAATCGCAACAGGGCATTACAATATAATATACCTTTTTCCCCCTGTACATATATTCTACTACACGCTGTGGCTGTTCGTGTTTTTGCATTATTTTAAAAGAGTCGATCTTGATTTTAATACAGGTTGGTATTCCTGCTGTTCTTTTTACCTGGGCAGCTAAAGAAGGGGATTGGTCAGGTAAAGAATCATTTACATTTTGTGCTGGGGATACAGTGGCAGTTACCGTATCTTTTTTTGCATCAGCCTCATTTGATTTAATTGAACCGCAACTCAATACGATCAATACCTGGATAAAAAATAATTTGACCATTTTGAGAACTTCGTTTTGTCTGATACAAATGTAACATGAATTAGAAGTTTAATAGCTTTCTAAAAGCATAAAAAGAAGTTAACAGGCAATAATCTTTAAATTTTGCAGACCTTTGCGCCAATAATGGAAAAATCAAATTTTGTAGACCAGATAAAGATATTCTGCCGCAGCGGGCATGGTGGTGCCGGAAGTAAGCATTTTATGCGAAATAAATTAACGGCAATGGGTGGGCCGGATGGTGGTGATGGTGGCCGGGGTGCACATATCATTTTAAAAGGAAATACCCAATTATGGACCCTGCTGCACCTTCGGTATTATAAAAATATATTGGCAGAAGACGGGGAGAATGGCAGTAAAAATAATTCAAGCGGCAAAACGGGTAAAGATATAATTATAGAAGTTCCATTAGGAACTATTGCCCGTGATGAGGAAAGCGGCGAAAAAGAAGTTGAGATTTTAGAAGATGGCCAGGAGGTTATTTTATTAAAAGGAGGTAGGGGCGGGCTGGGTAACAGTAATTTTAAATCAGCAACCAACCAGGCGCCCGATTACGCCCAACCCGGCGAACCGGGTATTGAAGGCTGGAAAACACTGGAGTTAAAAGTGTTGGCCGACGTAGGGCTGGTAGGATTTCCCAATGCCGGAAAATCAACCCTGCTGTCAAGTATTACTGCTGCAAAACCAAAAATTGCAGATTATGCTTTTACAACCCTGGTTCCACAGTTGGGTATGGTTGAGTATAGAGATGCAAGAAGTTTTTGCATTGCGGATCTGCCCGGTATTATTGAAGGCGCTGCAGAAGGCAAAGGATTGGGTCATCGTTTCCTCCGTCACATTGAAAGAAATTCCATCCTGCTGTTTTTAATTCCTGCCGACAGTAAGGACCACAAAAAAGAATTTGAAATTTTATACAACGAACTTGAACAATACAATCCCGAAATGCTTCAAAAAGATTTCGTGATCGCCATAAGTAAAAGCGATATGCTTGATGATGAATTAAAAACAGCCATCCAAAAAGAACTGCCGAAAAATATTCCCCATATTTTTATTTCGTCGGTAACCGCACAGGGATTGCCGGAATTAAAAGACCTTCTTTGGAATACCTTAAACAATAGTAATAAAGTATAGCATCATTTGTCAGCCATTTTTAAATACCTGCAGGAGTTCTATCTAAAAGAGTTTAAGCTGTCTTATTTTTTGGCTGTTTTATTTTTACTAGGCATCTGGATCTATTTAAATTACTGGCATGATTTAGAAGTCCGTTTGGCCGAAGGCAACAAAACAAAATGGGGTAAATTTATTGGATACTACCTGTTATACCTCATCCCCTTTGTTTCAGCCTTTTTACTGCAGTTATTTTTTTATAAAGGCTGCACTTATTATCAAAACTACTGGTTCTGGGTAATACTGCTTCTGGCACCGGCTTTTTTTTCATTCAGGGTAAATTTTGATTTTCATCAATCCTTCATTAAAAATATATGGTACGGCGATGCACAAATATTCTGGTTGCGCAGTTTAAGCTGGGTGGTAAGGGTGTTTGTTGTTCTTATACCCGTATTTATTATCTGGTGGATAAAAGATAAAAACAACCAGCCTTTTTACGGCACCGGCGCATTAAATGATGCAAAGCCATATTTGATCATGCTGCTGATAATGATACCGCTGATCGCACTCGCCAGTACACAAAAAGATTTTTTACAAATGTATCCAAAAGCAGCATTTTTGGAACAGCTGGACCTGCCTTCAAAAAAATGGTATTATATTTTTTACGAAATCTGCTATGGATTTGATTTTATAAGCATAGAACTTTTTTTCCGTGGTTTCTTAATTTTATCCTTACTAAAAATATGCGGCCCTTATTGTATTGTACCGGTAGCCTGTTTTTACTGTACCATTCATTTTGGCAAACCTCTGGGCGAAGCCATCAGCAGCTTTTGGGGCGGAATGCTCTTAGGCATCATCAGTTATAACACACAAAGTATTTGGGGAGGATTAATAGTGCATTTGGGTATAGCCTGGCTAATGGAAACCGGCAGCTGGCTTGGCTTACTGTTTAAAAAATAATCAACACATTTACAATTAAGTATTTTCAGCAGCCTGATAACGGGGCTTTTACTATTGCATATACAAAAATTCATGTTTATATTTATGAAACAATAAAATGAAAAGAATTTTCGAAATACTACTATTGTTTTTTTTATCCGTTTCGCTGTGCTCCTGCCCTTACAGTTCGGCTTACAATTTAGATGAAGTACCAACTATTTATGTGGAAGATAATTTGCTCGGCAACTGGATAACACTTATAAAATCGCCCGGGAGCAACCAGGAGAAAACTATAAAACTCATCTTAAGCAAAAGAACAGATACCGAATATAATATTTCATTCACCGGCGACCTCGAAGCCCTCAGGCCTTATAACATCATCAGGTCAGATTCAATAACCGGAACAGCATTTATGTCTATAGTTGGTACTAACCAGTTTTTAAATATCAATATTTATGCAAAAATTTATATTGTCCAGTTAAAACTAAAAGATGATAAACTTTCTATACTCCCGCTAGCAGAGCACTTTACCGGCAAAATGATATTGAACAGTAATGCGCTCAGAAACTCTGTAGAATTTCATTACAAAACCAGGGTACACCCAATACTTGATGATGATTTTTGTTTACATGAAATGATTAAAATGAATCAATAAAATTAAATTCTATCTACCCTGATACTTTCCATCCTTTTTGATCCTTTACTTTAGTTGCAAATGAAACAGTTGTAAATCATTCACTATTTTGTAAATTGCTGATTCTAAACATACGATTGCATGCAACGAAGTAAAATTGCCGGTATTGGTTACTATGTTCCCGAAAATATAATTACCAATGAAGACCTGAAAAAGTATATGGATACTTCAGATGAATGGATACAGGAACGAACAGGCATAAAAGAACGGCGCTATGCAAAACGAACCGGTGAAACTACTGCTACTATGGGTGTTGAAGCAGCCAAAGTTGCCATTGAAAGGGCTGGTATTACTCCCCAGGAAATTGATTTTATTGTTTTTGCCACACTTAGCCCTGATTATTTTTTTCCGGGTTGCGGCGTTTTATTACAACGTGCCTTAAAAATGAAAGAAATTGGAGCACTGGATATTCGCAACCAGTGCAGCGGATTTGTTTATGCTTTGTCGGTTGCCGATCAGTTCATTAAAACCGGTATGTATAAAAATATTTTAGTTGTAGGCAGCGAAAAACATTCATTTGGCCTGGACTTCAGTACCCGTGGCAGAAATGTGAGTGTGATTTTTGGTGATGGAGCTGGTGCCGTGGTTTTACAACCAACTCAAAAAGAAGGGCAGGGAATTTTAAGTACCCATTTACATAGTGATGGTGAGAGTGCTGAGATACTGGCCATGTACAATCCCGGTACACATGCCAACCACTGGGTTCAGCAACCTGTTGCAAAGTTTGAAGATGCTGAAATAGGACAAATGTTTATGAGCCATGCCATGATTGATGAAGCACAAAATTTTCCTAACATGGATGGCCCGGCAGTTTTTAAAAAAGCCATTGTTAAAATGCCCGAAGTGGTTGAAGAAGCTTTATCGGCAAACGGATTAACTACTGCTGATATTAACATGCTGATACCCCACCAGGCTAATTTACGCATTGCCCAGTTTGTACAGCATAAATTAAAGCTAAGAGACGACCAGGTTCATAATAATATTCAAAAATACGGTAACACTACTGCTGCTTCTGTTCCTATTGCCCTGTGTGAAGCATGGGAAGAAGGCAGGATAAAAGAAGGCGACCTGGTTTGTCT
>JAYTOF010000178.1:0-4334 GCA_043747955.1 Chitinophagaceae bacterium | reverse complement strand
GTTCCATTAACAAAAGCACTTGTGCTTGCTAAATATGTCCAGGTAGCACCAGCATTGGTACTTTTAAAAACGCCATTTCCACGCACAGCATCGAGGTTCAAATATGATTCACCGGTACAGAAATACATAATATTTGTAAACCCCGGCCTGGGATCCTGGCAAATTGAAGCAACAGCAAGATTGCTCAGATTATCATTGATAACGGTCCAGGTTGCCGGAGAAGCTGTAATATCAGTTGTCTTCCATAATCCCCCATCTACCCCACCAATCCAAACCGTTTTATAGGTGGCATCGGTTGAGTCAACCATAATAGCCCTTATCCTCCCCGAAGTTATACCACTGTTTGCTCTGGTGTTACCATTTGATGGGCCGGGCACATCGCTGTTGGGACCTCTTTCTGTCCAGCTTAACGCAGCTACAAGCGATGAAGATTCATTTTTTGAAAGTATTGTTTTCTGCAATGCATTTAATAATCTTTCTCTCGGCACTTTTCCTGTGGCAGGATCTTTTGTAATATTGAATTCATATTCAGCAGCTTTATCCGGGCCGTCATATTTGTCCTTATCTTCCAGCTTATGATCATTATCCGTGTTCATTTGAACACAGCCGCCGGTAAATAAAAACAGAATAATTATAGGAAAGAAGTTGATATACTTTATCAGCTTAGTAAAGTTTTTCATATCAAACGGATTATTAGATTTCAGGAGTAACAATTTAAGCTTGTTACCTAACCTGTTACAACGGTATTTTTAGGGTTTTATTTCCTTTTATAACTAAAAAGATTCGATGCTGTGGATTTTAACAGTAATAAGCAGTTAGTATTTACTATTTTATACAACAAATAAATTCTTATTATTCAACAACCTGAAGATATAAAAGCTAAATACCCGGAAATAACAGCTCAGGAGATGAACCTCTTTACCCGGAAATTGAAAACCGTTGTTATCGGATAAGTAATGGAATCAGCATTTGATATGGATCTTTACCCAGAGAGCATTCAGCCGGAATGCAGGTTAACATCCTACATTATCAAAGCGCGTGATCCAAACAATCTTTAAAAATGGTTTTTCAATAAGATGGGATTGTTTGGAAAATTTTGGATTTGGGAAATACTTTTATTTTTTCAGAACTGTTTTTTATTGCTTCTTTTCTGAATGTGCAAAATTCAATTGAAATTTACAATTATTTAATATTGGGTTAATATCGTTTTGCACATATTAGTAAGATAAAATGTACATGCAGGTAAAGTTAAATTGGAATAGCAGTGTGGCAAAGATGGTAAGAAGAGTAACAGCAGGCAAAAGAAAACCAAAACAGTTTTTATTACCTGTTGAACAATGACGGTATATAATTACTTATTTTTTGCCGGAAGTATCGATCATATGATGGGTACTGTCATGCAGTATTTTGTTAGCACTGTCTGCTATGTTTTCCGCATCCATCAGTGGTGATTCCGTTGCATCTAAAGAATCAGAGGCATCGGTTTTTGTTGTTTCTTTACTGCTGTTGTTACAGGCTGTAAGAAAAGAAGTGACAGTTAAAATGGCGAATATTTTTTTCATTATTTTTATCGTTATTAATTACCGCAAATATAAAAGCTGTTTTAAAATAAACAAGCCATTACCTTTTATTCCTAACCCATCCTCCGTAAGATTGTGCTTTACCCATTGCCTGCAGGCAACTATTTCTTCCGGAAAAACAACCGTACGGGCACTCCGCTAAAATTGAATTTTTCCCTTAACTGGTTTTCGAGATAATTTTTATAAGGTGCTTTAATATCATCAGGGTAATTGCAGAAAAATGCAAAAGTTGGGGTATGGGTTGGTAATTGGGTAATGTATTTTATTTTAATCATATTACCTCTTACAACCGGCGGATGGTAGGCTTCAACAGCCTTTTGCATTACATCATTTAATTTAGAAGTAGGTATTTTGCGATGACGGTTTTCGAAAACTTCCAGCGCTGCTTCAATACTTTTAAATATCCGCTGCTTTTCGGTAACCGAAATGAAAACAATGGGCACATCAGAAAAGGGGGCAAAACGCTTTTTTAATTCTTTTTCATAATCTTTGGTGGTATTGGTTTTCTTTTCTTCCACCAGGTCCCATTTATTTACCAGCACAACTATCCCTTTACCTTTTTTTACAGCTAACGCAAAAATGGCGAGGTCCTGTGCGGTAATGCCTTTACCTGCATCCAGCATCAGTAAACAAATATCAGCTTCATCAACAGCTTTTATGGCCCGTATTACGGAATAAAATTCTAGGTCTTCATGCACTTTTGTTTTACGCCTTATACCTGCCGTATCAATCAAAACAAATTCTTTATTGAATAAATTGTAATGAGTATGAATCGTATCTCGGGTGGTTCCTGCAATATCACTGACAATGGTTCGTTCCTGCCCAATCAAAGCATTTAATAAAGATGACTTACCTACATTAGGCTGGCCTATAATAGCAAATTTTGGCAGATCGGTTACTGTTGCTGCTTCATCCGAATCTTTATCACTTATCAGTGCGGTAACTGCATCTAAAATTTCGCCTGTGCCACTACCACTTATAGAAGAAATAAAAAATATATTTTCGAAACCCAGGCTATAAAATTCGCTGGCTTCTAAAAGCCGGTTGTGATTATCTACTTTATTAACAACTAAAAAAACAGGTTTAGTGCTGCGGCGCAACAGGTCAACCATCGAGTTATCAAGTTCTGTAATACCAGTTGCAGCATCAACCATAAAAATAATGGCATTGGCTTCTTCAATGGCAATTACCACTTGTTTGCGAATTTCTTTTTCAAATACATCCTGGCTGTCGGCAACAAATCCACCGGTATCAATTACGTTAAAAGTTTTTCCTGCCCATTCGGCCACACCATACTGACGGTCGCGGGTTACTCCGCTTATATCGTCAACAATGGCTTTTCGCTGCTCCAGCAAACGGTTAAAGAAAGTGCTTTTGCCCACATTGGGCCTGCCTGTTATTGCTACTGTAAAACTCATGATTAAATTGGTAACGGGTAATATGCAATAAGCAAAGTAAATTCGCCCGCCATTTTGATTATCGTATTTATTAATTTACAAATTCATACAATTGCTTATTGTCAATTGCATATCCTGTCAATATCCATATTCCTTCAACTGTGTTTCATTATCCCGCCATTTAGGCCGTACTTTTACAAACAATTCCAAAAATACTTTACGTCCTAAAAATGCTTCTATATCTTTTCGTGCATCGGAACCTAATTTTTTAATCATACTGCCACCACCACCGAGTATGATACCTTTCTGTGTTTCTCTTTGAACAATGATCTCTGCACTGATTTTTGTAAGTGTTGTTTTTTCTTTAAACTCCTGCACCAATACGGTTGCATGGTATGGTATCTCTTCGCCGTACAGTAAAAATATTTTTTCGCGGATCATTTCACCCACAAAAAACCTGGTAGGCATATCACTTAAATCATCGCCTTCGTAAAATGGCTGTCCTTCGGGCAGGTAGATAAGTATGCTTTTTAATAATTCGGCAATGCCCGTTTTTTTCAAGGCTGATAAGGAAACCACTTCCATACAATATGGCTGAGCAGCAAAAAATGCTGCTGTAGTTTTTAACTGTTCCCCGTTAACCGAATCGGCTTTGTTTAAAATAACAATTGCCGGTGCTTTAAGTTTTAAAGCCGAAAAAATCGCCTGGCTCTCTTCCGTATTTTCCCGTACATCAGTAATTAACAATGCCACATCAGCATCTTCCAAACTTCCTTTAACAGCCTGCATCATTTTTTCATGCAGTTTGTATTTGGGTTCAATGATACCTGGTGTATCGGAAAAAATGATCTGGTAATCTTTTTCAGTAAGAATGGCTTTTATACGATGCCTGGTAGTTTGTACTTTGTGCGATACAATGGCCATCTTCTCTCCCATCAGCGCATTAAGTAATGTGCTTTTGCCCGCATTGGGCTTACCAAATATGTTTACAAAACCTGATTTCATTATTTGTGATCATTTAAATTAATTGATTATCACAAACATGCTTTAGAATGGAGGAGATAATCAAATTCACCAGCTTTAAATCCGCTGAGAATAAAAAAGGCCCAATTGAGCCTTTGTGTTTAGTTGCGAAGACCGGGATCGAACCAGTGTCCACCTGCCGGCGGATATGAGCCACATTACATCGCTTTAATAATATAACATATAAAGTTTATTATTAAAAGAACTAAAAAAAGGCTCTAATGAGCCTTAGATCTTGTTGCGAAGACTGGGATCGAACCAGTGACCTTCGGGTTATGAGCCCGACGAGCTACCGCTGCTCTACTTCGCGGCGCAAAGATAATGTTTTGAGGCT
>JAYTOF010000177.1:0-1876 GCA_043747955.1 Chitinophagaceae bacterium | reverse complement strand
GGTACTTACTATAATAACGGTGTTCAGGCTGCCTCTTATGGTCCAATACAGGGATCAAATCCTGATTTACAATGGGAAGAAGTAGCAACTACTAATATAGGTTTTGACTTTGCCATACTAAAAGGAAAAGTTAGCGGCTCAATAGATTGGTATAATAAGAACACTACAAATATGTTATTTGCGTATAACGTATCCCCTTCATTAGTTCCCGGTGGAAGGCTTAATGCAAATGGCGGAAGTATTAATAATAAAGGGTTTGAATTCGTTTTAAACGCCACTCCATTAAGTAACACTACTTTTAGTTGGAATACAAGTTTAAACCTGGCAACTAATAAAAACAAGATAACCAGTTTGCAAGGGCCATTATCTAACGGCGATTCTATTCGCTATTCAGATCCTGAAGGTCCGGGGCAGACAAACGCCACGTTGCAACTATTAAAAGTTGGTTATCCATTAGGCCAGTTTTTTACTCTAAGCTATGCCGGCAAAGATGCCAATGGTGTATCTCAATTCAATAAAAGAAATGGTACAGTAACCGCAGGTTCAGCTGCACCAGGCATTGGAACTGATTATTGGTACATGGGCAATGCACAACCCAAATTATTAATGGGCTGGAGCAATACCTTTAAATATAATAACCTCGATTTAAATATATTTTTCCGGGGTGTATTTGGTAATAAAATATTTAATGCAACCCGTGCAGATCTATCATATGTAACAGCCGCATCGGGAAATAATATTCTGCTGAGTGCCGCTGATGATAAGATTGCAGATACTAAAAACTCGTTTTACTCTAACCGGTACATTGAAAGCGGCAATTACATCAGGCTGGACAATGCCACATTAGCTTATAGCATCCCGAAACCTTTTAAATATGTAACCAGTGTACGGATTTATATGTCAGTAAATAACTTATTTACCATTACAAAATATTCAGGAATAGATCCTGAAATAAACCAGGGAGGAGTATCGCCAGGTATTGACTATAATAATTTTTATCCTAAAACCCGTACTATACTCTTTGGCGTTAATGTATCATTTTAAAAAGCTATAAATAAAAGAATATGAAAAAAATATTTAACAGACTTGGATATCTTGCATTCGTTGCTGGAGTATTCTCATCCTGTCATAAAATTGATGTGCCGGTAACTTCGGAGCTAACTCCTGATACCTATCCACAGACAGAAGCACAATTCAACTCTGTAATGGGCCCGGTATATACCTTATTAAGAAGTGAATTTGCCACTACCTATTTCTTTTTGCAAAGTATGACGACCGATGAGTCGCTTTTACCTACTTATGCTGCAGACTGGGTAGATGGAAACAGGTATTTGGAATTGCACCGCCATACCTGGACAAAAGATAATGCAGTAGTAGGCGGAGGCTGGAATTATTGCGCCAACCTGGTAGGAACTACCAACCAAACAATTTTCATTGTAAATAAATCACCCGACGGTGCTGTTAAAAATACCAGTATTGCTGAATTAAAAACAATGCGTGCCCTGGTTTACTATATGTGGATGGATATGTATGGCAACATTCCATTGGATACAGTATATGGCAATACCGAATTAAAAACCAATGCTACCAGAACACAGACATTTAATTTTATAGAAAGCGAATTAAAAGCAGCCATTCCATTTTTAAAAATTACTTCTGGTGCCACTACTTATGGCAAACCCACACAATACATGGCTTACGCATTACTGGCAAAATTGTACCTGAATGCAGAAGTTTATACAGGCACTCAACGGAATAATGATTGTATAGCTGCTTGTGATAACATAATAAATGCGGGTGGCGGCACTCAATATGCATTAGAGCCGAGGGCAAATTATTTACAAATGTTTTATCCCACAAATGGTCCTGCACTGAA
>JAYTOF010000176.1:0-2571 GCA_043747955.1 Chitinophagaceae bacterium | reverse complement strand
AGTCTTATACGGCCAGCTCCTGTTGAACTCCCCCAGGACCGGAAGGTAGCAAGGGTAGATGGTTGAGCGGTGCGATGTAAGTAACTTGCCATTTTTTATTTGCCCCAATCCGCCAAATGGCGGAGTTTTTGACGCTGTTTACACTTTCCCTGTACTTTAATCAATAATTTTTAAATTATAGTCTTTCAATTATTTTACTTTTGCACTAAACAAAATTTTCTAACTAAACAACAAATCCCCTTTAGGGGTATGGGGCATGAAATTTTTTATAGATACAGCCAACCTGGCACAAATTAAAGAAGCGAATGATCTGGGAATTTTAGATGGCGTTACCACCAATCCATCTTTAATGGCCAAGGAAGGTATTAAAGGCCAGGAAGCAGTTATGGCTCATTATAAAACCATTTGCGAAATGGTTGACGGTGATATCAGTGCTGAAGTTATTTCTACAGATTTTGAGGGTATTGTTGCCGAAGGCAAAAAACTGGCTGCTATTCACCCAAATATTGTAGTAAAAGTGCCGATGATAAAGGACGGCATTAAAGCATTGAAATGGTTTACAGATAATGGTATAAGAACCAACTGTACGCTCATATTCAGTGCCGGCCAGGCTATCCTGGCTGCTAAGGCAGGTGCCACTTATGTTTCTCCATTTTTAGGAAGAGTTGATGATAGCGGTTGGGATGGTATGGAACTGATACTGCAGATGAGACAGATATTTTCAATGCAGGGGTATAAAACAGAAATATTAGCTGCTTCTATTCGCAATCCGTTGCATATAATTAAATGTGCCGAAGCAGGTGCCGATGTTTGTACCTGCCCGCTTGATTCTATATTAGGTTTATTAAAACATCCTTTAACTGATATAGGATTGGCAAAGTTTTTAGAAGATGCAAAGAAGTTTGCATAACACTTCAGCTGATGTAATTGTCTTACAATTATGATTTTTCCCGTTCAGACAAGGACATCTGATCAGAAAAAATGCCCGGCAAATCTTGCTGATCTACCGGGCATTTTGTTTGTGGTTATAAATTTCTTTTACATTTTTTTTGATTTATTCTTTGACTTATTCATGATTTGATCCAGAGTTTTTAATTCCGGATCAGGTTGCCTTTTTATGTAGATGCTGAACTCTTTTACAACAGTTGGATTTTTTATTAATCGTACTTTTATATCTACTTTCTCTACTGTAAGTTCCCTGTCGATCCATAAACTGTTGCCGGTAAATTTTCCCGCCGATGACCAAAAGATAAGATGGCTGCTGTCAAGTGGAAGGTATTTGCCATTGGATAGCCTGCCATCAATATTTATATAATTAAAAGTTCCTTTTTTAAGGCTGTCAGTATATAGATTTACATAAATACTTTCTACTTGCTGGGCATTGGAAAAAAGGGAAGTTACTATAAATAAAAGGAGTAAATATTTCTTCAATTGCTTTGTTTAGTACAAAGATGGAAAAAATTATGCCAACCTTGTAAATAACAGTGATCGTTTTTGTTAATTTTAATTAACAAAACTATTAATCAGTTATAAACCTTTCATATGCCCACGCTCCAAAATAAGTAAAGTATTTTTTACTGTCAAATTTTGTTCCGGAGAGCAGGGAAAAAATAAAGCCATTTCGTGCAACCTGTTCGGTATGGTAGATCAACCCGCCGGGATTCTCTTTCAGGATAAATTGTATCCTGCCTTTTAATGACTGATGCCGGATAAAATTGCTGTCGCAGGTTGAAATAAATTGAAAAGAATCAGCAAGATTTCTTTGCATCAGGCGGCTTCGGTACCAGGTTCCACCGGTTGCACTTACCAGGGGCTTGCCATTATACATTACCAGGCTGTCATTATAGGCAAGTACCAGTAATTTATTTACTTGGCTTTGATTAAGCCAATTGATCAGTTTGTTTTTATGATTGGTTTCTTCATAACCATAATCACTGTCCAAAAAAGCTATTCCTTCAATATTTTTTGGGATATCTTTAACGGCATCCAGGTAACCAAATATAAAACTTCCACCGCCACTATGCCCGTTTAAAATGATGGCGGGATGATAGGCATCAAAAAGAGTTGTTATACTGTCAATCATACTTTTTATTATATAAATTGAGCCGGCAGTAGTTCGTTTCCAGTATGGCCAGCTTTTTTGGCCGGTCATTAAATAAACAATGATGTATGAATTATTTTTGTCAAGATTTCTTATAAACCTGGTTTGTGCTGCTATATGTTGTATATCAAAATGCCAGTCATCACCCGCATTCAATTTCTTTCCTTTTGTCCACTCAATACTATTACCGTTTGGTAAAGCATAAAAAATAACATAGGTCTTCCCTTTAGGGCTAAATACTGATGGTGCATTGATATTTATGATAACATTATTCCTTTGATCCTGTATCGTTAATTCCTGTTCAGAAAAAAGGCCTGTTGCCTGAAAGCCCGGTATTAGTTGCGCCCGGGCAAAAGAAAATGCAGCTGTTACTGAATAAACAAGTAAGAGAACTTTTAAGTAAAACGGGCTGGTAAAAATTGAAGAGCGGTTCTCTGTATTTTTCTTTATGATAACCCAGTTGTTCATTT
>JAYTOF010000175.1:0-3359 GCA_043747955.1 Chitinophagaceae bacterium | reverse complement strand
GCCACATCCACGTTACTGGAAGTATGCATCCAGCCACAGTGTTCATTAAAGCCCTGGTAAACGAAAAACTGGCCCCAGGTTACGGCGCCATATACATTTAGCCCTTCTTCACTCGCCACCTGTACTTCAGGACGGAAATAAAAAGTAACATGGGGATTGATATATAAAATGGCATGGCCAGATTCAGTTTTGGAAGGGGCGATGGCAAAGCCATTGGAACCGGTAATTTGTTCTTCAAAGAAATTTTTCCTGGCAATAGCCTGCCCATTGCCCCCGAGGTAGAAATTTTTTACATCCTCTTCTGTTATATCGCCGGTACTGATGGCGCCAATGCTGCCATCTGTCCACAGTAATTGGTACCAGGGTTTGAAACGGTTTAACAAAGCGGGTTTTACTTCCGGATGTTTATAGAGGTAATAATTAATAGCATCGGCATGGGCATTCAATAATTTTTGCAACCACAGGGGGCTTTTTTTATAATCCATGACCGCTGCTGCTGAATCAATGATAAGGCGGATGTATAAATCATCGTGTAAAAAATTTTCACCCTTTATTTCTGCCATTCTTCCCAGCTTTTCAATATAGTTCATCTCTACCCGTTTAAAATCATCTTCGCACTGGGCATACAGCAAACCAAACACCGCATCGGCATCTGTTTTTCCATAGATATGGGGTATGCCCCAGTCATCACGGATGATGGAAACTTGCTTAGCTTGTTTTTCCCATCGTATTATTTCTGTTTTAGAGAATGGTTGTGCAGCGAGTTGGAGCGGGAATAAAAAAATAACCAGGAGTTTCTTCATGGATCAAAAAAATTGATAGTATTTGTTTAAACCACCCGTATAAAAAAACGGTTGAATGATTTTATTAATCCATCACTTCATATATGATCATCGGATGGGTTTTATTTTTCAAGCTTACTTCACCCACTTTACGACAATTAAATGATTCTTTTACTTTTTCGTAAGTGCCTTCATTAATAATGATCTGGCCTTCCTTAGCAGCAGATTGTAACCGCTGCGCCGTATTTACCGCATCCCCGATGACTGTATAATCTAAACGGCGAAGGTTAGCTGAACCAATGTTACCGGAGATCATTTCTCCACTATTGATACCAATGGATACTTTAGGTTTAAAAGAAACATTTTCTGAATTCTCCGGCAAACTGTCTATCTGCGTTCTTACAGCCAAACAGGCATCAATAGCCCTGTCGAGATGGAAATTACCACGGAAAACCGCCATGATAGCATCTCCAATAAATTTATCTACATATCCTCCCTGCGCAATGATCTCCTTCACCATCACATCAAAATAATTATTCAGCAACTTCACTACGGTATCAGGCGATTCATTTTCGCTGATCGAAGTAAAACTGCAAATGTCCAAAAAAACTACCGTGGCTTCCACGGTTTCGTTTTGCATCAGCGAAGATTCAAACTCACGGCTGCCCATAAACTTGAGTACCGTCTCATCCACATACATCTTCAGGATATTATTTTCTTTGATCGCTTTCAGCGTTTCCCGTAACTGGATAACATGCTTTATTGTCTTCTCCATCGTCAGCGACAGGTCTTCAAAGTTGATAGGCTTGGTAATAAAATCAAAAGCGCCGCGGTTCATCGCCGTACGGATATTTTCCATATCGCCATAAGCGGAGACAATGACTGCTTTTATCAACGGGCTTGATTCACCTAAACGGCTGAGCAACGTAAGGCCATCCATTTCCGGCATATTGATATCACTCAGCACAATATCGATATCAGGATACTGCACAATTTTATCCAGCGCATCATTGCCATTGATGGCGAAAATAAATTCATACTGCTGCTCCCGTATCTTCTGCCGGAATTTTTGTTTGATCAGCATCTCCAGATCTGTCTCATCATCGGCCACTAAAATCTTTGCCATCAGTTTATCGTTTTTAGTTTTTCCTTTAACGCTGTAAAGTCAACCGGTTTGGTTAAAAAATCGTCAGCACCCAGCTCTTTGGCGATATTGAAATTTTCAGCATCGCCATAGGCTGTTATCATCATTACCATAGGAGGTGGCTTATGATATTTTTGTTTTATATGCCCCAGCAGCTCAAGACCACTCATGCCCGGCATATTAATATCAGATAATATTAATACCGCTTCATGTTCATGGCTGTTAAGATAGGTTAGTGCGTCTTCACCCGAGAAGGCGAAAACAAAATTCATTTCACCATTTTTTATCTCTTTTCTGAACCGCTGTTCAAAAAGGATCTGAACATCTTTTTCATCATCAACTACTAAAATTTTCATAACCTGATTTAATGTTTATTGAGGTAAAATAATAATAAATGTCGCACCTTCCCCTTCCTTTGTTTCCACTTTTAATTCACCATTGTGTGCTTTAATAATGTCATAGCTTAAAGATAACCCCAATCCCGTTCCCTCGCCGGTAGGTTTTGTGGTAAAGAAAGGCTGAAATATTTTTTCCAGTACTTTTTGCGGGATACCATTGCCATTATCTTTTACAATCACCTGTACTTTGCCATTGCCTTTTTTTGTGGTTACTGAAACCGTTGGTTCATAAAGATCCTGAGGGTTCTCCATCCCTTCGCCAGCTGAAGGATGCGGTGGGGCTTGCTTCTTTCTTTCTGTTACTGCGTAAAAAGCATTGGTGATTAAATTTAAAATTACTCTGCCAATGTCTTGAGGGATGATATTGATAACTCCAATGCTTTCATCAAAATCAGTTTTCATGATGGCATTAAAAGATTTGTCTTTCGCCCTTAAACCATGATAAGCCAGGCGCAAATATTCATCAGCCAGGGTATTGATATTGGTGGGTTCTTTTTGCCTGTTGCCGCTGCGGCTGTGCTGCAGCATTCCTTTTACAATACCATCGGCTCTTTTACCATGATGATTTATCTTTTGTTCATTTGCCGCAATATCATCAGCGATGCTTTTTACTTCTTCTAAATTACCTTTATTAATTTCCTCTTTCATTTCTACCAGTAATTCCTTATTCACTTCAGAAAAATTATTAACGAAATTCAACGGGTTTTGAATTTCATGGGCGATGCCGGCGGTGAGTTCTCCCAGTGAAGCCATCTTTTCAGATTGGATAAGTTGGGTTTGGGTGGATTTTAAATTGGTCAACGTTGTTTCTAAAACAGTATTTGCTTTTTGCTTTTGACGGTTGTTGCGGTAAAGAATTAATGCTATAACTAGGATGCCAGTCAGTAGAGCAATCAAGCCAAGCATATTCATTCTATTTGCATAGGCCGTTTTTTCTTCATCCAGTTTTTTTAAGCGAAGCTGTTCGTTAAATGAAAAATTTTGATACTTGGTAAGATTGGTTATTCTTAAATTTGCTAGACTGTCGTTTAATCT
>JAYTOF010000174.1:0-23035 GCA_043747955.1 Chitinophagaceae bacterium | reverse complement strand
TGATTAAAGCAATACTTGACAACAAATTTGCAACCCAGGAAGAACTTGATGCAATTGATGCAAGAATAAACGAAGTTGTTGAAGAAAGCGTTCGTTTTGCCGAAGAAAGCCCATGGCCTGATGATAATGAACTGTTGAAAGATGTATACGTGCAGGAAGATTATCCTTTTATTGTTGACTAATAATTCTTAATTTTTAATTCTTAATATCTTAAAATGGCAGAGAAGCAAATTAATGCACAAACAACAGAAGCGGTTGATGTAGTGGAAAGAGCTAAAGGGTTCTGGGTTGCATACAGTAAAAAAATTATCATATTAGGTTCTGCAGTAATTGTATTGCTTGGTGGGTATCTTGGATATAAGTATTTTATTAAATTACCCAATGATAGAAAAGCCAGTGAATTGATCTTCCCTGCTGAAAAATTATTCGGTAAAATGGCCGCCTCATCGGCATATAATAAAGATACCGTGAATATGGTAATGAATGGAGATAAGGCTGCCGGTGTAACCGGTTTATTAAAGATCATCAGCAGTTACAGTGGCACCCCATCGGGCAACAGGGCAGAATATATGGTTGGTGCATGCTACCTGCATTTAAAACAATTTGATAAGGCAGTAAAACATTTAAAGGAATTTGATGGCAATGGTGCTAAACAAATTCAAAGTAAAGCTTACCTCCTGCTTGGTCATGCATTTGCCGAGCAAAAGAAAACAGCTGATGCACTGGAGTATTATAAAAAAGCTGCTGCTGCAGATGATGATGATGAAGCCATTGCTACAGAGGCATTGTTTATAGCCGGCAGGTATGCTGAATTTATGGGTAAATCAATAGATGCTATTGAACTGTTTCAAAAATTAAAAGATAATTACCCCGCCAGTCAAAGGGTTAAATCGGGAGATGCAGACAGGTACCTGGCTAAATTAGGGGTAATAAAATAAAGGTTAATAGACAATGTCGGTTTCAAACCAAAACTTATTTAACACTTCAGGCATCCAGCTACCAAAGGATGCCTGTGTTGTTATTATACGTACCGAATGGAATGCCGGTACCGTTGATAAACTCGAAGAAGGCTGTCTGCAGGTTTTACAAGAAAATAAAGTTGCTCATAAGGTAATAGCCGTACCGGGTGCTTTTGAGATCCCTTTTGCCATACAGAAATACTGGGAACTGCATAAATATAAATTAGACAAGCCCCACGCATTCATAACACTGGCTTGTGTACTGCGGGGCGACACCCCGCATTTTGATTACGTTTGCCGGGCTATAACAGATGGTGTTTTACAATTGAATTTAACTATCCCGGTTCCGGTTATCTTTGGCGTATTAACGGTAGATAACCAGCAACAGATCGATGAAAGAACCGGGGGAAAATACGGGAACAAAGGGGCCGAAGCCGCTGTAACTGCACTTAAAATGATTTCTTTGACGGGAACTTTTAAATAGAATCAGATGAAAATTATTTTATCCGCAGCTCTGCTTTTTAGTTTTACGGCATGTGATAATAACGCACAAACAAATGAGCCTGTTGCAATAAATGATTCTCCGGCTACTGTTTCAAAAAAGGATTCTTTAACAACTTACATTCATACGTTTACCGATACAGTACTCGAAAATAAAATAACGGCTGCTTTATTAAACCTCCCTTTTGTAAAAAAAAGCAATGCTTATATTGATTCTTTCAGCAATCATAAACACGGCCTGTCTTTTATGCTGGAAAATCCTGCTGAAAATATAAAAGAGATTTCGGTGCAGGCTGGTTATAACGGTGATGACCGTTTTGAAACTTACTATCATTTTTATGTACATGCTCAAACACTTGAAATAAAACTGTACGATCCGGTACTCGATAAAAAACTAACTGTAAAAGAATATTTAAGGACACAGAAATAAACACATGAAAGTTCAGCTTTTTATACCCTGCTTTGTTGATCAGCTTTACCCGCAAACAGCTTTTAATATGGTTAAAGTTCTTGAGAAAGCCTGCTGTGAAGTGGTTTACAATACCAATCAAACCTGTTGTGGCCAACCTGCTTTTAATGCAGGATTTTGGGACGATTCACGGGCTGTTTGTACAAAGTTCATAAAAGACTTTGAAGGGGCAGACTTTATTGTTGCCCCCAGTGCCAGTTGCGTTGGTTTTGTAAGGAATTATTACAGCAAAATTTTTAATAACTCATCTCAGCATAATGAAGTAAAAGACCTGGGCAAACGCATTTTTGAGTTTAGTGAGTTTTTAACTGATGTATTAAAAATTGAAAATTTTGGTGCCACCCTTAAGGCAAAAGCAACCTATCATGATAGCTGTGCGGCATTAAGAGAATGTAAAATAAAAACCGGTCCGCGTAAATTGCTCAGCCATGTAAAAGGATTGGAGCTGGTGGAAATGAATGATGTGGAGACCTGTTGCGGCTTTGGAGGGACTTTTGCCGTAAAATTTGAAGCCATTTCAATGGGTATGGCTGATCAGAAGATCAAAAATGCTCTGGAAACCGGCGCAGAATATATTATTTCTACAGATCTGAGTTGCTTAATGCAGCTTGAAGGATACATAAAAGGTAAAAACCTTTCTCTTAAAACCATGCATGTAGCCGACGTACTCGCTAATGGCTGGGAATAATTTAAATCTGAATCAGGGTTTTACCCGTACATATAGCTAAACTTTAAACCTTGAAAAAATTAATCTGCGGCATTGCTATACTATTTTTATTGGTATCCTGCAAAAACGAAAATAAAAGAATAGTATCAGCTGCTTTTGTGGACAGCCTGATCCTCAATTATTCAGATACTGCCGTTATAAGATCGGTTGAAACTGACCTCCAATTTTGGAAAGGCAGGATAATACCTACAAACCCGGGACTGGTTAATGAATTAAAATATGCATCCAGCCTGGTACAACGTTTTCATTTAAATGGGGATATTACTGATGTTATTACTGCTGATAGTATTTTATATACATCCGACATTGCTTTTAATCATAACGAGCCTGCCCCCAATATGGCATTGGTACACAACTGTATTTTACAACACCGGTTTAAAAATGCTGATTCCCTGTTAGGGCAGGCAAGAAATGCCCACATTAAAAAATATGAGTCCGCTGCAACAGGTTTTGATGTGGCATTTGAATTGGGGTATTACCTTTTAGCTGAAACCGAGTTGAAAAAAATTGCAGACCCTGATGATTATGGTTTTAATTTTAGGCTAGCCAGGCTCGCGCATTATAAAGGTGAAATGGATACGGCTATTGCAGCCATGCACCGGGCTTCGGAACTAGCAGCTGATCATATTTATTTAAGGCAGGCAGCCTTATCAAACGAAGCTGATTTAAATTTGCACAACAGTAACCTGCAAAGGGCTTATGACCTGTATGTTGAATCTATACGGTTACATGCTGCAGATCTGCATTCAATTATGGGTTTGGGATGGATCGCATTGGTACATGATAAAAACGATTCACTGGCCGAAAAGATATTTCGGTTTGTACAATCTAAAACAAAAGCACCCGATGCCATTTTTAAATTGGTACAACTTGCTGACGCAAGAGGGGATAGTGCTATGCAAAAAAAACGGGCCAATGAATTTGTTGCAATTGCAATGGCCCCTGCTTATGGCAATATGTACAACAAATATGTGCTTGAACTGTACACTGGCATTTTGCATGAACCCGCCAAAGCAGAAGCCATTGCCCAAAGAGAATTATTGAACAGGACTACCGCTCAAACTTATGCCTGGTATGTTTGGGCATTGCATTGCAATAACAAAACAGCAGAGGCTGAAAAAGTTTACCGGCAGCATGTTTCAGGCAAACCACTGGAAGGGCTTGAATTGTATTGGATGGGAAAATACAATCAGGCTCAAGACAAAGGTTATAATGCACAGCAGTTTTGTAAAGCGGCTTATAAGAACCGCTACGATCTAAGTCCGGTAATGGTAAAGGATTTAAAAAAAGCATTGGAGGAATAATTATTTAGCTCCATATAAAAAATTGTAGGTCAGGCGACCAACAGCGGCATAAATTTTCAAACCCTTTCGATCTTACAGATAAAACAACAGGCTTCGGCATTTCTTGCATGCAGGTAATCAACTTCGGGATGTTTGTCGAAAATGGAAGCAATGAGCAGATCAACTTCTCTATCACCAACCTGCCTTGCATAAACTATAGTTGCTTCCAACCCGAATCTTGTTGTATTTTTCAAAAGAACAACCGCTCCACTGTCCAGTATCCTGCCATTATTGTAATCAATATAGATACAGGAATTACAATGACCCTGCGGTAATAAGGTTTATAGCCAAACCATTTGCCAAATAAAAAGAAAGCCGATAAGATAACGGCAAGCTGCCCCAGCTCAACACCAACATTAAACATAATCAGAGAAGTGAGGTAACTGTTTTGAGGCAGGCCAAGCTCTCCAAGTGCATTGGCAAAGCCCATACCATGTACCAGTCCAAATAAAAATACAATACCAATACGTGACTTTTTTAAAGTTGGGGAGATCATGTTTTCTAAAGCCACATACATGATTGATAAAGCAATGATGGGCTCTACAATGGCCGGTGAGGGGGTAATTACCTTAAACATGGCCAGGCCAAGCGTTAAAGAATGAGCCACTGTAAAAGCTGTTGCCTGCCAAAGTACGGGCTTTAATTTGGGGCTCAGTAAAAACAAACTCAGTACGAAAAGAATATGATCGAAACCAAGTGGTATGATGTGTGTAAAGCCAAGCTTCAGGTATAAAGCGGCGGCATCTGTTTTACTCATCTTCTCCAGTTCGCCTACCACATCATGCGCCCAAACTGGTTGGCTTATTAAGAAAACCAAAATCAATATTGCTAAAGATTTTAATTGTTTTAGCCCTTTATATATACAGCATATTCATGTTCTTTGTATTAAAAGTGTTTTAAATTATCAGTTTATCACGTTTTAATTTTTAAAGTGTCAGCCTGAGCTTGTCGAAGGCGGGTAAATTTTTATAGCTCCTCGTAAATCATACGTCTTCGACAAGCTCAGACTGACAGCTTTTCACTTAAAAGAAAAACACCAGCTTCAGCCTTGCAAAAAACGGTGTGCCGGGTGTATAATGCAATTCTGCTACAGGTGCAGGTTCATTCATCAACTTCGATGCTGTTGCAAACTGTGCTTCGTTCCATTTGATGTTAAAGATGTTTTCAAAAGCCAGTCCTATTTCATATTCTGGCCGGGCGTAGTTTACAGAAGCATCCAGTAAAAAATACCCTTTGGCAACAATGGAATTATCTTCATTGGCGGGGCGGTTTTTTATGTAGCGATAATTAATACCACCATTAAAACCTTTCTGCGCTTTGTAATACAAGCAGCCAACACTGGTAAAGGTTGGTGCAAGTGGAATATAATTGGCACCTTTTGGTTCGCCAACAGCCCTTGGTTTTGTAAAATTTAAATTAATATTGGCAAATATATTTTTAGTAAACTGAAACCTGCTGGTTATATCAATACCCTGTCTTTTACTTTTGCCGCTTGGCTCTACCACACCGGCATCGCCAACATACACAAACTCCTGGTCAAGATATAAATACCAGGCAGCAATATTGATCAATACATTTTTTGATGGTTTCAGTATCACACCAAAATCAGTTCCATAAGCTGCAGGCAAAATGTCTCTGCCCTCATTTTCAACAACCACACGGGCATCGTTGCTGTGAAAACCCCTGCCGGCTTTTACAAATAACTGCACCTGTTTATTGACAGTGTATTGAATATTAAGTTTTGGGCTAACAATTGTTTTTTGCTGCAATGGCTGTTGCGCTGTATTTAATTTATCCAGGTAACTGAAATGGAAATAATCTACACGTACACCTGCATCATACAACCATTTACCGGTATTTAGCTGCTGCTGCATAAAAGCAAAAGCATTGGTTTCTTTAATATCGCCCAGTTTAATATCACCTAAAAATTTTCGGCTTACTACATTTGATAACCTGCTGTCTTTTGTTGCATCATACCTGAGGCCTGCACCGTAGGTTGAGTAACAGGTTTTGTCTCCAAAAAAATAAGTGTGGTTCAGTTTGGTTGAGTAACCAAAAATATTACGGCTTTCGACCTGCTGTATTTCATCACCGTTTACCGGGTCGTTTAAAAAGAAAGTAAAGTTTGAATACAGGTTAAATTTGTAGCGGTTGTAAAATACCTGGTTCTCCAGGTTGGCGCCGTTTTTAAACAAGTGCGTTACAACCAGGTTGGCATTATGCCTTTCGGTATTTCCTCCTTCGGTTGGGTCAATACTGCCAAAGCGGTCAATGTTACCATCATTTACCGCACGGCCGGGTACCTGTCCGCTTGCGTTCCAATTGCTGGTAAAGGTAGAAACCGATGCAGTAAGCTTTGTATTATCAGTAATGGAAAGATTATATTTTCCGAATAAGTTGAAGCGTTTAAAATTTTGTTTGGCAATGGTTGGGCCATCAGTATAGTTAAAATCTGCAGCTACATAAGCGCTTTGCTTATCCTTGTTTTTCTTAAGCAAATCAATCATAGCCAGTGTGCGGAACGAATTGAACCTTCCGGCTTCCAGCTGTATACGGCTGTTGGCAATATTTTTATAGCTGGCAAAAGATATATATCCGGCTGTATTAAAATCGCCATGCTGTATATAATAAGGGCCGGCGCCAAAGTCAATATTGTTGATGGTTTCCGGAATAATAAAATGGGCATCGGCATAACCCTGGCCATGTGCATGGCTTACCATATTTACCGGCATACCATCAAAAGATACTTTTACATCAGTACCATGGTCCACATTAAAGCCACGCAAAAAAATCTGTTCGGCTTTACCACCGCCTGCATGTTGGGCAATGAATAAACCGGGAACCAGGCGCAACAACTCCTGAGTGTTCTTTACTGGCTTTAAATCCAGGTCTATCTTGCTGATGTTGCTGAATTTTGTGGCAGCATTGCTTTCGAGTACTATATTTTTTAAACTTACCGGTTCAGGCTCCAGGGCAATGGTATTGCTGCTGAATGCCTCAACATTGCTGGTTAATATTTTATAGCCTAAAGCAGAAAACTGTAATTCAATACCGGATTTTAAAATAAAGTTTCCGTTTTGGTCGGTAGTAGTTTTTACGGTTTGTGCATTTACACCGGTAATAGAAACCGATTCAAGTGGCTGCCTGCTGACGGCATCCACCACTTTTCCTTTAACAGTTGTTTGTGCCTGAGAAACCGATCCGGACAATACCAGTACACAAAGTGCTATGATATACCTGCCTATGTTTTGCATGATAATAATTTAAAGTTTGATAATTTAATGTGCTGTAAAACAGAACTGTGTTCTATCTGTATTTGGAAACAGATAAAAATGTTGTACTTCCAATACAGATGAACAGGAAATTGATCAGGCACGTGGAGGGGGGTAATCTCCCGCAAGGCAATTATCAATCAGCTTTGAGGCAGGTGGAATTTGACAGGCAATGCTTTCAGCTAAAACCTGCACTGATTGCTTTTGCTGTATAGTTATTTGATCGTTTGTTGAATTTTCTTTTTTAGATGCAGGGGCTTCTTTTGGAGATTCCCTTTTCTTTGCATTCTCCACTAATTCTTTATGAACATGCAGCTTCCCGTTTTCATAGTGTACCGTTGCCATATGCCGGGTATAATTGAAAATATGTTCAACTGCATCGGAAATAAAAGGCGAAACCGGCTTCAGCATTACCATGCTGTACGAAAAGAGAATGATATATAAAGCAACCTGTTTCATTTGGCAGTTGTGCCGGTTTGGTTAATTTGGTTAAAGACCCTGTACAATTCAACATACGAAGCAGAAAAGGTTTTGGATTTAATCAGGTACAGAATATTGTAATTTTTTAGTACCGGCTTTTTTATTAATAATAAAGCGAAGCATTGCTGCTTCGCCATATAGCTTGTTCTTATGTTTATATAGGTTTACCAGGGAGTTGCCAGGTAAGGAAATGATACCGCAAATGTTTTATCATTCGCATTCACATTATCGCTTGTATATTGAGGTAACATACCTCCCGTTGAACCACCAAAAATCAAGATCAGTTCAGCATCAATCACATCATCTGCCAAACCTCTTCCGGTTAAATAATCAGTAGTTGATGTAAAAAACTTTGTAGCACCCGTTGTTGATGCGGTTAATACATCAGTTGCAAGGGCTCCTGTAAAAGTTGCTGCATTCATAGCAGGTACCAATGCATTTACAGTATATCCCGGATTTAAAGCCAGTAACCTTGCCTGAAATTTGGCCTGAAATGCTGCACCTTGTGCAGATGGTGTTGTTACGTTGAATGCATCTTTATCTGTTGAGGATACATTAAATACAGTATTTATGGCAGGCCTTCCCATTTGATCCTGCTGTTGGTAATAAACAGTTTCTTCTGGTATTGGGTCGCTTTTTTTACAAGATGTTGCAATCAGTGTACTGCCCAGTACAATTGCTATTAATTTTATTGTTGTCTTCATTATTTTAAATTTAAATTGTTGATTTAATTATATTTTCTTTTTTGTTTCTACCCATACATTGATACTGCCGCTACCGCCCAATAAGCTCTTTGGAACTTCTACTACAGTACTTAACACATTGGTTCCTGCAAATGTATCGGAGGCCATTCCTGCTGGTAAAAAACCTGATGCCGTGCCGGCAAGTACCTTTTTAAACTGAGTAAGGTCAAAAAAGAAAGGATCATCCCTTGGGCCCGCAAAAACTTTAATACCATTTGCACCTGTACCAATAACCGGAGCAGAACCATAAGCTGTAACAAGGGCAGAAGCTCTTACACTACCTTCCAGTTTACTGCGGGTTCCTTTTTCTGATGGTAAAATGGGGCCATAAACCTGCATGCTGTTTGAGGCAGCATCGTACTTGCATTGAATAACCAGGTCTTCAATGGCATCTCCTGTGTTATCAATGTTGAATTCAATTACCGTGTTTGCATCAAATTTAGCTGCAGCTGTGCTTCCTGGTGCCAATAAACCCTGGGTGTTAGCTACAAATACCAGATTGTTTACATCCTGTGCCCTGAAAACATACAGGTCAGTTATATCGGATGACTGGCCCGTTACTGCCGGCGTATCAATATGATCTGCCGCGTAAATTATCCCGCCGGTAATAAGTGTTGCTGCAACAAAAGCTGACAGCAGTAATTTGTTTCTTTTCATTTTAATTGTTTTTAGATTAATGATTTTCTGTTTTTTCTGTCGCCTGTTTGACAACGCATATAATTACGAGAGATGATAATCTTTGGATTTATAAACCGGGTAAATTTTTTAATGCTGTTATAATAACTCCTTTTTTTACACCACATAATATCTTTATTTTTGAAATCTATTTGTAACCTGAAATTCTTAATTCTTAATTCTTTATTGACATGTCCTATTGGCTGATAAAATCAGAACCCTCAGTTTATAGCTGGGATACCTTGGTAAAAGAAAAACAAACCTGCTGGAGCGGTGTACGAAATTATGCGGCACGTATTAATTTAAGAGCTATGAAGAAAGGAGATGAAGTTTTATACTACCACAGTAATGAAGGTGTGGAAATTGTAGGGATAGCAAAAGTTGTAAAAGAAGCTTACCCCGATCCAACAACGGATGATGAAAGGTGGGTGGCAGTGGATATAAAGGCCCATAAAAAATTAAAGAACCCTGTTACATTAGCTCATCTGAAAGCAGATGTTCGTTTTGCAGATATGGATCTGGTTAGATTGGGACGACTTAGTGTTGGTAGCGTTACACCGGAAGATTGGGAGCAAATCATGAAGCTTGCCGAAACCCCCTAAACCAAAACCCTCTCCTAACTGCGTTCCTTCTCTTTCAGAAAACCTGAAGGGGGAACTTTAGACTCTCAACATTTTTTTATTTTTTATAATAGAGACAAAAAAATAGCGAATAAGGAACAAGGAATATTTAATGATGATCGAAGAAGGCTTCCAAATTCGATATTCCCCGTCCCTTGCCGGACAGGCAGTTTCAGTTTTCCATGGGCTTTCTGTTTCATTTAACATATAACTGCGGTTACATTATTTATGCAATTTGTATCAATGAGTATCTTATCAATCAAAACTCATTGTTATGAAAACAAAACTTTTTATTACAGCACTTTTAATTTTTTCGTTTTTTATTTCCTGCAACAGAAAAGCAGACAATCAAAAAGAATCTTCAGATTATACAATTGCCGGGCCAAACGGAACTGCTGCTGATCAAACCGTTGATAAAGAAAAACAGCAGATACCGGTAGGTAAATTTTCGCCATCAGCAACTGACACTTCCGGTTCGCCGGTTCAATCCACTCAGGTATCAAATCCAGGCTGGGACAGCAGGATCATTAAAACAGCCGATTTAAAACTGGAGATAAAAGATTTTAAAAAATACAATGATTATGTACACAATACGGTAAAACAATACGGGGCCTATGTTGCACAGGAAGCGCAAAATATTACTGAAGAAAAATCAGAGACTACCATTACTATAAAGGTTCCGGTGATGCAGTTTGAAAACATGATGCATACATTACCCGGAGATGACGGGAAAGTGATGGAGAAAAAGATCAACACTGAAGATGTTACCGGAGAAGTGGTAGACACACGTTCCAGGCTGGAATCAAAGAAACAGATGCGGTTAAAATACCTGGAGTTTTTAAAACAATCAAAAAACATGGCTGAAGTGCTGCAGGTGCAGAACGAAATTGATAATATCCAGATGCAGATAGAATCAGCTGCCAGCCGGGTTGCATTTCTTGCCAACCAATCTGCCATGAGTACGATCAATCTTACCTTTTACCAACCTATGGAAGGGTATAAGCCAACTGAGGGTGAGCCCACTTTTTTAACAAGATTAAGTATGGCCTTTAAATCGGGCGCCAGCTGGATCACAGAATTGTTTGTTGGACTGGTTTCTATCTGGCCTTTGCTATTAATGGCAGTTGTAATTTATTTTGGCTGGAAAAGATTAAAGCCTGCTAAAGTAATTGTACAAAAGTCTTGATGAAATATACTGTCAGCCTGAGCATGCCTACTGGACAGGCAGGCTTGTTGAAGATAGGGTCATTCAAAGAATCCGGGTTCGACAAGCTCACCCTGACACACTTTTAGTAAACAGGTGTTACCTGAAAATTACCGTACCCAATTGTTTGGTCAGTTCAATTTCCATTTGTTTCAGGTGCTGGTGGGTTTGTACCAGCATAAATTGTTCTTCGGTACCAGTAGTTTTTTCCAGGTCACGCTGGTTTTCATACATCAGCCTTTTTATTTTACGAAGCTTTAAATAATTTAATGTTGAAAAAACCTCTTCAGCAAACAGCTCTTCCCGGGTGGCAATATGTCCTTCAAAATGGTCTTTCCATTTTGGACTTACTTCGTAATTAAAATCCATGATGCTTACAACCAGAGCACTCATTTGCAAATCATCATGATATAAAAAATTCTTTGCGGTAGGTTCAATACCGGCTTCAAACCAGGCTTTATAAGTTTGTAAGACCCTGATCAACTCTTTATTGTCAATCAGTTCTTCCAGCTGGTTATCTTCGATCTCCTTAAATATATATTGGGCAACCTTCTGTTTTTCACCTGCCCGTCCTGCTGGCGGGTTCCAGTCTTTAAGGCCGAATTCCAAAAGACTTCTGATCATAGCCTGCTCATGTACCTCATCTTTATTGAACAGCGCCATTACATCATTTTCGGGGGTATTGGTTTGGTCAGCAGGGATATTTGCCGCTGCAAAACGCATTTCCCGGTTTGTACGGTTATCTTCCTTGCTTAATTTTTCCCTGATGAATTTATTAACCAATGCATGTAATCCGCTTTCCTCGATCTTTAAAATTTCGGAACATTGTTTTATATAATCCTGCTGTCGGGTAAAATCTTCGGCTTTGTTAATTTTAGAAATGGTCTCTGCGATCTGGTTAACAACAATTGATTTTTTTGTACTGTCATTGCCGGCATCTTTTAATGCAATACCCAGCTGAAATAAGATGAAATCTTTTTTATTTTCCCGGATAAAATTTATAAATGCAGCAGTACCCACTTTGTTTACATAACTGTCGGGGTCTTCATTATCCGGTATCAAAACCAGTTTTACATTCAGGCTTTCTTCCAAGGCAAGGTCAAGCCCCCGAAGGGCCGCTTTAATACCTGCACTGTCGCCATCATAAATAATAGTAAGGTTATTGGTGTATTTTTTTATCAGTCTTAACTGATCTGGTGTAAGGGATGTTCCGCCACTGGCAACAACATTCTCAATACCGGATTGGTGTAAACTCACTACATCGGTATATCCTTCCACTAAAAAACATTCATCAGCTTTATCAATGGCCTGGCGGGCAAAATACGATCCGTACAGGATTTTACTCTTTACATAAATTTCATTTTCGGGGCTGTTGATGTATTTGGGTGCTTTATCATTTTTCTTAATGATCCTGGCACCAAAGCCCAATACTTTACCGCTTTGATTGTGAATCGGAAAAATGATCCTGCCCCTGTAATTATCAAAGGCATTCCCATCATGTACGGTAACCAACCCGGTTTTTTGTAAATACTCCAGGCTGTATTGGGCTGCCAGTGCGGCCTTGGTAAAACCATCCCTGTCTTCGGAGTTATATCCCAGCTGAAATTTATTAATGATCTCGTCCCTGAATCCCCGTTCTTTCAGATAGCTCAACCCGATATCCTGGCCCTCTTCGGAATGGAATAAAGCATCAGAAAAATACTTTTGAGCAAAATTATTGATAATGTATAAACTATCGGCTACCTGTTGCTGAAGCTTATATTCCGGGCTGGTTTCAGTTTCCTCAATTTCAACATTATACTTTGCTGCCAGCCAGCGCAGTGATTCCACATAACTGTATTTTTCAGCCTCCATTAAAAAGCTGATGCTGTTGCCACTGCGGCCGCATCCAAAACATTTATAAATTTCCTTGGCAGGGGAGACGGTAAAAGACGGCGTTTTTTCGTTATGAAATGGACAAAGCCCCAGGTAATTGGTACCCCGTTTCTTTAATTTAACGAAAGAGCCCACTATTTCCACAATGTCGATGCGGCTGAGAATTTGCTGTATGCTGTCCTGAGATATCAATATTTTACAAATGAGGCTGTAATTTACAGCAGTTTAAGATACTTTATTACTGTTAATATCCTGTAAAAAACTCTGATAAAAAATTTATGGCATGATTTATGAAAAATTTGGTAAAAAATATCTGTTAAATTAATACCTTTAATCTTCAAAAAAATTAAAGCATGAAGAAATATTTATTATTGGTTATTCTGGTAACAGGCAGCATCAATGCCATGAGCCAGAAATTAGAAGACATTAGAAAATATGTTCTTTTATCAAAGTATGATATGGCAAAAGAATTACTTGACAAATTTTTAAGTGATGAAAAAAATTCGGCTAACCCGGAAGGGTTATATTATAAAGCGGTAACGTATACAGCTTTATCCCGAACAGCAACCAATTCATTGGAAGTAAATAAAAAGTTGAATGAAGCATCGTATGAAGCCCTTACCAGGTACAGGCAATTGGACTCTGCTGCAGCTTTTACGGTTAAAGAGGAAAATTCAACTTATTACAACATATACAACAGTTTTTATGATTTAGGTATAAAAAATTATACCGCTAAAAATGTAGAGGAAGGCTATAAAATGTTTCTAAAAACTCTTGAAGTACATGATTATGTATATACCAATAAGCTTAACGGGCCCAGTGGCCTGAAATTTTCTGAGCATGATACTGATATTGTATGGAACCTTGTTGTACTCGCAAATGAGTTAAATAAAAAAGAGGATCTGTATACTTATTATAAAAGGATTGCCGATGCTGACCTTTCAGACGAAAGATATGCTGATGCCTATGATCATTTGGTAAAAAAGTATATGAAGGAAGACAACCGGGAATTATTTGACAAATATATGCAAAGAGCAAAAAAACATTATTCCACAGACCCATACTGGGAAGCTGTTGAAATAGATTATGCGCTCCGCGGTCTTGAAAATGAGGAATTATTTAAGAAATATGAAGAATTACTCATCAAGTATCCGAATAACTATATGCTTGTATTTAATTATGGGTTGGAGATGGAGAAGTTTATTAATTCAGGTGATTTAAAGGGCAAAGACATTTCAGCCTTTAAGAAAAAAATACCTGAAATGTATAAAAGAGCCATTGCCATTAATTCAACTCTTGATGCAAATATGCTGTTGACCAATTTCTATTATAATTCTTCGTTTGATATTCTGGATGAAGTTTCAAAAATAAAAGGAACCAAACCGGAAGATGTTAAAAAGAAAAATGAGCTGATGGCTTTAAATAAAGAAGCTTTAAACCTTTGTATTCCCAGCGGAGAAGCGGGGATAAGATTATTTTCAGAATTAAAGGAATATAAATCGCATGACAAGGTTAATTATAAGCAACTGCTAGACATCTTAAGCAGCGTTTATAAAAAAAACGGGAATACTGCAAAAGCAGAAGAATACGAAAAGAAAAAAGCAGAAGCAAATAAATTATAAGATCGTTTTAAATAAATAAAAGCCTCCTGTATTTACAGGAGGCTTTTTTAATACACCTAAATATTTTAACCGCCTACCCTAAATTGAATACGGCCAGGGCCTCCATCATTCTGCATATCTTTCATAGCCTTTATTTCAATATCTTTTGGAATATCAAATTCCTTATCAGCAATTTCTTTATCAATTACCAGTTTGGTCACTTCTACCGTCATCATTCTGCCGCGGTTCATATTTCTTGTATACTGCATAGGAAAACCGTTCAGGATCTCCATTCCACTTACACCTGCCGCTGCTGTAAAGCCACCAAAACCTCCGCTACTGCCACCCGTACTGGTTACATTATTAATCTTAAACTCAGGACAATACCAAACCTTTGTAGTATCAGTTTTTCCATTGGACCTGGTAGCAAATATCATTGCTTTTTTGCAGGTATAGCCGGCAATCTTTTTGCTTTCATCAATATATTCAATTTTAAAGACCGGAGGGGTTGACGAATTGGTAAAAGAATTATTCTGTCCCCTGCTTTTCATCATACTGTCCATGCGCCTGTTCATTTCTTTTTGATCTTCATCGGTAGCATAAAAACCAGATTTCCTCCCCATCATTTCCATAATAGTGGTTGTAATTTTTTTACTGTTATCCCTGATCACAGTAGTCCTACCCATTTCACTTTCTGAAAAGGTTTTCATGAAATCATTTTTTAACCAGGTGGTGGTTTTAGTTTCCCCATCTCCACCAAAACGCATAATCCTCACTTCTTCTCCGCCGGGGCCGGTATTGCTTTGAAATCCAGGTTCTTCACCTTCGGGAGAAACAATTGTAGTTTTAGTAGTTATGATTGCCTGGGTTACAATACCAGGCTGCCCGAAAACGGTTAATGAAATAGTTGTCAATAATAGAATAAGCATATTTTTCATGTCGTAATAATTAAGAACCAAAAATACGAATTGATTCGTATTATTTAAACTTAACTTTTTCTTTAAGGAGATTTTAACAGGCAACCGTTATATTTTTTAGTTCGTATCACAATTGGATAAATTATTTAACAACTGTACAATAAATCTTTTTTAACCATTAAATAAAAAAATATGAACCGTCTAATTCAATTTTTGCCCATTTTATTTTTATTAATTGTAAATGCATCCTGCAGTAAAAGCGATCCACCGCCTGCACCTAATCCAAACACTAGTTTTGCCGCAACTTTAAGTGGTGCAAGTGAAGTACCGGCCAATGCTTCAGCAGCAACTGGCACAGCTACCCTTACATTTAATACAACTACAAAAATATTTTCGGTTACGGTAACTTATGCCGGCGTTACAGCAACTTTAGGTCATATTCATAAAGCCGCAGCAGGTACAAATGGGGGTGTTGTTTTCCCTTTTGCAGCGCTTACTTCGCCCATTTCGTATACAAGTGCAGCTTTGGATGCAACACAGGAAGCTGACCTGAATGCTAATTTATACTACATAAATATCCACAGTGCTGCTTTACCAGGTGGGGAAATACGCGGCCAGCTTATTAAACAATAGATTTTTTTAAATAGTAAGTATTTTTTCCCGGGCTTTTTTTTCCTTACAAAAGGAAAGAAAAGCCCGGTATTTTAAGCCTTCCTGAACAGATTAGTAAACCCAAAATCAAGCTTTTTTGATAGTAACTATGATTAACTACATTAAGATCATTAAAAATGAATACAGGTAGATTACCGGGTTAACAGCCCCGAAGCGCATACCAAATAATGAGAAAAACAACAATGGTTCCCAGGCAACCGCTACCCAGTTTTTTTGCTCCATAACCGGCAATTAATCCTCTAATTAATTTATTCATATTTGAATTTTATTTGTAGTACATATCCCTATTTTAAAGATAGCTTTATTTTTTTTGTACAAGTTGATAGCCGCCGTAATTTTTCACAACAGAATTTTGCCGCGTAGGATCAGGTTTTAATGGCCAACCCGTAACTGTGAATAACTTAGGATAATCACTGTAAAAAATCAGAATTTTCTATTGTTCCATTCCTTTATATTTGCCGTCTGACTAAAATACAGATAAAACCGTGCGTTTAAAGAGTTTAGAAATCAAAGGATTTAAGAGTTTTGCTGATAAAACCGTACTCAATTTTGATGAAGGCATTACCGGTGTAATTGGCCCCAATGGCTGTGGCAAGAGCAATATTGTAGATAGTATCCGCTGGGTAATAGGTGAGCACAAGATCAGCAATTTGCGCAGCGAAAACCTGGAAAGCCTGGTGTTTAATGGCAGTAAAACCCGCAGTGCCAGTGGACTTGCCGAGGTAAGCCTTACATTTGAGAATACTAAGAATTTGTTACCAACCGAGTTCAGCACAGTTACCATAACCCGTAAATATTACAAAAGTGGGGAGAGTGAGTACCGCCTGAATGATGTTGCCTGCCGCCTGAAAGATATTCATAACCTTTTTATGGATACCGGCGTAAGTAATGACAGCTATGCGATCATTGAACTGGGCATGGTTGATGATATTATCAAGGATAAGGACTTCAGCAGGCGTAAAATGCTGGAACAGGCTGCCGGTATCTCCATTTACAAAACACGCAAAAAAGAAGCTAAACTTAAGCTGGATGCTGCCGAACAGGACCTTGCCCGTATTGAAGATCTTCTTTTTGAAATAAATAACCAGTTAAAAAGCCTGGAGAGCCAGGCAAAAAAAGCGGAGAAATATTTCGAGATAAAAAAAGAATATAAAGAAGTAAGTATAGAATTGGCTAAAGCAGCGCTGGAAGGTTTTAATATTACCTACCACGACCTGAACGAAAAACAAAAAGCCGAAGTAGATAAACGAATTGAACTGGAAACAGAAATTGCCAAAGAGGAAGCTTTATTAGAAAAGGAAAAACTGGGCCTGGTACAAAAAGAAAAAGCACTGCAGCAAATGCAGCATGCTTTTAATGAAATGCTGGATGCCTTGCGCAGTAAAGAAAATGAGAAGAGTTTGAGCGGCCAGCGTTTACAATATTTAAAAGAAAGAGAAAGCGGGTTAAAAGAGTTTATACAAAAAGCCGAAGGGCAGTTAAAAGGCCTTGATGAAAGTATTTTGTTTACCGGCAACCAGATAAGTGAAGATGAAATTCAATTAACGCAATTTGAAAGTAAACTTGCTGATCTTAAAAATACAGTTGAAGAAAAACGTAAAGTATTTGACGACAAACGCAGCCACATTGATGAATTGCGTAAACAAAACCTGTCTATACAGAGAGAACAGTTTGAAGCAGAGAAAAAAGTAGCAGTTGCTGATACATCCATTCAGAATTTACAACGCACTGTTATTCAGATACAGGAAGAAAAAATACAGCGCCATAACCAACTGCAGCTGCTGGAACCGGAGAAAAAAACCAAAGAAGCAGAACTGGAGCAAATGAAATCCGGCCTGCAGCAATTACAGGACCATCACGAGTATACCAAAGAACAGATCTTGCACACGCAAAATAAGATGGAAGGTTTGCGTAATGAACTGGCCATGGAGAGCCGTAAGTTTGACAGTAAAAAAAATGAGCATGATCTGTTAAAGAGTTTGATTGACTCCATGGAAGGATATCCGGAAAGTGTTAAATTTTTACATGATAATACTAACTGGAACCATACGGCACCTTTATTAAGTGATATTATTTATGTACAGGAACAATACCGTGCAGCTGTTGAAAATGTTTTAGAGCCGTACCTTAATTATTATGTAGTTAATAATGTAGAAGAAGGGTTACGGGCCATTCATTTGCTGGATGAGAATAAAAAAGGTAAAGCCAATTTCTTTTTACAGGATACCTTTACCGGATTTGAAAACCCGCAGCAGCCGGCCGGCACGATACCGGCTTTAAGTGTGGTGGAGATCGACAGCAAATATGCCAATCTTGCCAAACACTTACTTGGTAATGTTTTTATTGCTGATAATGAAGAGGCCTTACGCAACAGTACCGATAACAACCGGGAGGACTGTGTACTTCTGGAAAAGACCGGTAAATATGTAAAAGGAAAATATTCACTTACCGGTGGAAGTGTTGGATTGTTTGAAGGGAAAAAGATCGGGCGTGCAAAAAATTTAGAAAAGCTGATCGAAGAGATCGGTACACAGGAGGCTATTGTAACAAATTTAAAAAATGCAATACTGGATCATCATAATGAAGTGATCGTTTTTAATGAGCAATTGAAAGAAAATGCGATCAGACAAATTCAGCAGGACATCAGTAATGTAACCAATCATGTTTTTTCTCTTCAAAATAAAATAGAGAACATCAACCATGTAGAAGAGACGAGTACTGTAAGAATAACCGAATTGCAAAACCAGCTGGAAACCAATCAATCCGCAATAGCCAGTACCCGGGAAACACTGGAACTGTTCAATACCCGGATTAAAGAACTTACCGAAAAGATGCTATTGGTTGAACAGGATTATGCTACCACTGAACAGGAATATAATTCAGCCACCACAACATTTAACGATAGTAACCTACTTTTTATCAAACAACAAAGCAAGGTTGTTTCTTTAAAACAGGAATTTGAATTTAAAAGCAATCAGCTTACTGACCTGAAAATTCAGATTGAAAACAGCAATACCCAGCAGAATGAAGCTGCTGTAAGTATGCAGCAAACTGCTGAAGAATTATCAGCACTGGAAGCATTGCTGATCTCCATGTTACATAACAAAGAATCAGAAGAAAAAGCACTGAATGAAGCTGACCGGCTTTATTATATCCTGCGTAATACCCTTTCTGAAAAAGAAAGTGAACTGAAGAGCAAGCATAAATCGAAGGAAGGAATTGATACCATTCTTTCAGAAATAAAAGATAAACTCACCGATCTTAAATTGCAACTGGCTGGAATGAAAGAAAGGCTGAATGTAGAGTTTAAGGTTGACCTGGACATTATCATTGATGAACCCCGGACAACCGATACCCCATTGGAAGAGCTGCGGGAAAAGAATGAGAGACAGCGTAAGCGTTTGGAGAACATCGGAGAAATTAATCCAACGGCAATTGAGGCCTATACCGAAATGAAAAAACGTTACGACTTCATCCTTGAACAAAAGAATGACCTGGTAACTGCAAGGGAAAGCCTGATGCTGACTATTCAGGAAGTAGAAGCTACAGCCAACCAGCAGTTCCTGGAAACATTTAATAAAGTAAGGGAAAATTTTCAAAAAGTTTTCCAGGCCCTGTTTACCGAAGATGATACAGCCGATATGATTATGGTTGATCCGGAGAACTTAGCCGAAACAAATATTGATATTATTGCCAAGCCAAAAGGCAAAAGGCCTTCTTCAATAGGGCAGTTAAGCGGTGGTGAAAAAACGTTAACAGCCACTGCCTTATTATTTGCCATCTATCTGATCAAGCCGGCACCTTTCTGTATTTTGGATGAGGTGGATGCACCGCTGGATGATGCCAACGTAGGTAAGTTTACGCAGATGATCAAAAAATTCAGTGAGAACAGCCAGTTCATCATTGTTACACATAATAAAATGACCATGAGTGCCGTAGATGTTATTTACGGAGTAACCATGCAGGAACCGGGGGTAAGCAAACTGGTACCGGTAGATTTTAGAAGTCTGAATTAAGATAAAAATTAAGAATGATGAATGCTGAATTATGAATGCAGTGCATTTTGTAAATAATTCCTTTTGTCACAAAGAAATTCTTTATCCTTAATGTTTCATTCTCAATTCAAACAAATGTTAAGTAAGATTCCTCTACTTACCACTTCCATTATTTTTATGACATTTGCCTGGTATGCAATTTGAAAAATACAGCCCACCTTTATGGAAAACCATTCATATCAGCCTTGGAATTACTTTATTTGAGTATATACTAATGGTTCCTGCCAACCGATTCGGATTTGTTCAGCTGCCTTCTTTGCCGCTTTAGCTTGATATTTATACTATTCGGCAAGCTTGCTTTATTTTCAGTATCATATGGCATTAATTTGGCACTATGGTTATAAATATTAATAACTGTAAAAAACATCTTTATGAAAATTTTTAAACCGCTTATTTATTCAGCAACGTTACTTGTAATCCTGTCTTTTGCTTTCATTGCCTGTAATAAGGAAATAACTCCGGATGCCAATACAGTACCGGCAGGAAAAAATGAACTGAAAGTAATGATGACAGATGACCCTTCAATTATTTTTGATTCTATTTTTTTAGATATACAAAGAGTTGAGGTAAAAGTAGAAAGAACAAATGGATCTGAACACTGGGATACACTTTCTATCCGTGCCGGAGTGTATAATATTCTTCGCTTCAGAAACGGTTTAGATACATTATTGGCGGTAGGTTACATACCTGATGGCGAAATTGAAAAAATAAGAATAACCCTTGGAAATAATAATTCAGTTGTATTGAATGGAGTAAACATACCCTTGTTTTTGCATAATAACCGACATCAGGTTATTGTAAATATTGATGGTGATGTAGATCATTTAGATCCTGATCATTTACGGCTTTGGCTTGATTTTGACGGGCACGGTTCCATCCGTTTTCATAATGGCAGGTTAGAATTAGATCTGCATATTGGCCATTTTTGTCACGATAATTCCGGCGAACTGGAAGGAAAAATAAAACCATCCGATGCTTTCCCGGTTTTAGTAAGGGCAGTTTCAGGTAATGATACACTTATTGCCATTCCTGAGCATGATGGTGAATTTAAAATAAGGGGCATTCGTTCAAGCACTGTTAATCTTATTATTACACCATCAAATGGATACAGAGATTCGGTTATTACTAATATCACAATCCGGCGTGGTGATGAAACCGAATTAGGTACGATCATTTTACACAGGTAACAATTCCGGTTTATCAGGTTATTAATAGCCGGTGACGCTTTCTCACCGGCTATTTTTATAAAACCAGTTTTCCAATCCTCCCACCACCGCCCGAAAAATAAACGTCTTTCCCTTTCTTTGCCTTACGAACCGTATGAAAACTTTCTTTGCTTATCCATAACCAGTTTTGACCTTCATCGGTGGAGTAATCAACGCCATTCAATCCACAGCTTATCCAGTTTTTCCTGCCAAGATATTCAACACAACTCCGGTAACCATGTGGCCCGGCAACAGGTTTGCCAAAAGTTTCGCCTCCATCATAAGTTAATACACAGTTTTTTACAGTATCATCCTTTGCTTTAAAATCACCACCAACAATAATTAAAGTATGCTTATTTTTTACAGCTATTGAATTACTGCCTGTACTTTCCGTACCCTGTACAATGGGCAGGTCAATTTTTTTATCCCTGATAAATAACCGTGCCCTCAATCCACCGCTTACAAAAACAGCTTCTTGCCTGTTTAATTTTCTGATATTGGTTCCGCTGCTGGCAAAAAATGCTTCACCCGTATCAGCTGTAGGAATATTTTGCTCAGGAATTCCGCGCCAGGTTTCTCCGGCATCGAATGTTCTGGCTATAAATATTTTATCCCCGATCGGGTCGCCAATTACAATACCGCTTTGCTCATTCCAGAATTCCATTGCATCTAAAAACATACCTTTAGTGGTATCTTCAAAAACCACTTTCCAGTTTTCGCCGCCATCAGTGGTTTTTAAAATATAAGCCGGATCGGCAATACCCATAATGAGGGCCGTCTTATTGTCAAAAGCTTCTATATCCCTGAAGTCAGCTTTTTCAAAACCTGTAACGGTCATCCATTTCCAGGTTTCGCCGCCATCAACTGATCTGCCAACGGTACCTGCACTGCCACTTACCCAAACTACTTTATCGCTTACCACACTCAATCCCCGCAAAGATGCTTTGCTGGCACTGCTGAGCATTTTAATCGTTTGTGCACCGGCAAAAAAACCAGGAATACAAAACATAATCAGTAAAAACGTTTTAATAAAAGGAGGTTTCATAATTTTTATTTTAGATAATACCATGATCATTTCCTGTAATGGAATCAATGCCTTCATGATGGTCTTTTGATATTTTTTGTTTTTTATGAATGAGTTTTAAGGATAGTTTTACCGCTACAATAAAAGACAGTACGGCACCTGCAAAATGCAACCAGGTATTGCCTAAAAATAAAAAGAAATCGAATGTGCCATGGAAAAGTACTGGCCAGAAAATCGCCAGTATAAAATACTTCTTCCGGTTAGCCGGATCAAATTTTGCCAGTCCCACATGAAATCCCATCAATACGGCAAAAGTTGCATGAGCAGGTACCGATAAAAACATTCGGGTAATACCGGTACCAAATCCGTTTTGGGTAACGTACCCGATATTTTCCAGGGTGGCAAAACCCATACCCACCATTATGGCATATACAATCCCGTCAAAAGGATCATCAAATGCCTTGCGCCGGTAAGGAACAAACCGCAGCGCTAAAAACTTACTGCCTTCTTCACTTAATGCCACGATCAAAAAAGAGAATACAGCAGTATGATAAATACCTTCGCCCATCAACTGTTCTAATGGCCTGGTTAAAGTAATCTGAATGACCGCAGCTGGTATAATTGCCAGCATCCCCATAACAAAACTCAACATCAATAAACCCAGTGGTTCTTTATTGTATTTATCCTTAAAAT
>JAYTOF010000173.1:0-1866 GCA_043747955.1 Chitinophagaceae bacterium | reverse complement strand
GAAACCATTATTCCCGAAAAGGATATGGTATTACAATCTGTAAGTACCTGTGGCGGATTTTTATTTGCCAGCTATCTTAAGGATGCATCAACAAGAATTTATCAATATGATTATAACGGCAACCAGATCCGCGAAATAATACTCCCGGGCATTGGCACAGCCAGCGGCTTTAACGGAGAAAAAAAGGATAAAGAATTATTTTATACATTCACTTCATTTAATACAGCACCGCAAATTTTCCGGTTACATATTTCCAGTGGCAAATCTTTTCTGTATCGTAAAACAACATTAAAAATAAATACGGATGACTTTGTGACCGAGCAGGTTTTTTTTCCGAGTAAAGACGGAACCCGGATACCGATGTTTCTTACCTACAAAAAAGGAATGAAAAAAGATGCCAATAACCCAACCCTTATTTATGGTTATGGGGGTTTTAATATTCCGGTTACACCCGGCTTCAGTATCAGTAATGCTTTCTTTATTGAGCAGGGTGGAATTTATGCTACAGTAAACCTGCGTGGTGGGAGTGAATACGGGGAAAAATGGCACCGTGCCGGTATGCTGGATAAAAAACAAAATGTATTTGACGATTTTACTTTTGCCGCAGAATACCTGATTGCTGAAAATTATACCAATAAAACAAAAATAGCCATGCGGGGTGGAAGCAATGGCGGGCTGCTGGTTGGCGCTGCCATGACACAGCGGCCTGATATTTGTAAAGTTGCCCTTCCTGCTGTTGGTGTAATGGACATGTTAAGGTTTCACCGTTTTACTGTTGGCTATGGCTGGGTAACAGAATATGGTTGTGCAGATTCTCTCAAAGACTTTCAAAATTTATACCGGTATTCGCCTTATCATAATTTAAATGAAGGCACAAGATACCCGGCTACATTAATTACCACGGGCGATCATGATGACCGGGTGGTACCCGCACATTCATTTAAGTTTGCTGCCCGCCTGCAGGAATATAATGCTGGCAATAACCCGGTGCTGATACGAATTGAAACCAATGCAGGCCATGGAGCAGGTAAACCCACTAACAAACAAATTGATGAAGCAGCCGATATCTGGAGCTTTGTGATGTATCATTTGGAAATGCCGTTTAAGCAACCGGCAGATACGGTTAAACCCACAACAAAGAAAAAATAATTAATTCATAAAAACTCCCTTAAAAAAAGGGAGTTTTCTTTATAAATCCAAGCTTTCTTTTTGTATCTTCTTAAAAGATTCAACCCTATGCATTTATTGTATCTTTATTTAATTAACTTTTAGCTATGCAAATAATTCCGGAATCGGAATTGATCATTAACAGCAGGGGCGCCATTTATCACCTTGATGTAAGGCCGGAAGAACTGGCTGATACCATTATTGTGGTAGGCGACCCGGAAAGGGTTAAAAAAGTAAGTGCTCATTTTGATAAAATTGAACACCAGTTACAACACCGTGAATTTATAACCCACACCGGTTATATCGGCAACAAACATCTGTCTGTAATATCTACCGGCATTGGCCCCGATAATATTGATATTGTTTTTAACGAGTTGGATGCGCTGGCCAATATTGATTTTGAAACAAGGCTCATAAAAGACAAACTTACCAAACTAAACGTCATTCGCTTTGGTACATCTGGTTCTTTGCAGGCCGATATTCCGGTTGATGCTTTTGTTGCATCAACGCATGGTTTAGGTTTGGATAACCTATTGAATTTTTACAGTTACGAAAAAACTGCGGCAGATAAAGCAATGGCAGATGCATTTATTGCACAAACTAATTTAGATACCGCCATCACCAATCCTTATGCATTCAGCGGCAGCGAAATTTTATTACAGAAATTCGGTGAAGGATTTCATAAAGGTATTACGGTAA
>JAYTOF010000172.1:0-5944 GCA_043747955.1 Chitinophagaceae bacterium | reverse complement strand
GCTTTAGGACATTCATCTGCACCCAAATGAAAATATTTTGATGGAAAAAGGGTGCCTACTTCATCAATTACATTTTCTAAAAACATAAAAGTAGAATCTTTACCGGCACAAAAAACATCATCAAATACCCCCCAGGTTTCCTGTACCAACTTTATCCTGCCCTTTTTTTGTTCTTCAATACTTTTTTGTGAGATCATGCTGGCAGGGATCTCAGTTAGCTTTGCCGGAAAACAGCTCAGCCAGGGATAGGCAGCAATAGCGGCACTTCCATGCCCGGGCATTTCTATCTCTGGTATAACTTCTATATATCTTGCAGCGGCATATTCCACCACTTCTTTGATCTCTGCCTGGGTGTAAGAACCACCATAATGGATATTGTCATTTCCTTTACCGGGATACCGGCCAACTATGGTTCCGTTTCTCCAGCCTCCGGTCTCTGTTAATTCAGGATATTTTTTTATTTCTATCCGCCAACCCTGGTCTTCGGTTAAATGCCAGTGAAATGTATTGTATTTATAAGCAGCTAAATAATCAATATATTTTTTGATAAAGGAAACGGGGAAGAAATGACGCCCAACATCCAGGTGCATGCCACGGTAGGGGAAACGGGGGTAATCTAAAATTGCAAGTTGTGGTATTGATCGTTTGCCGGTTGCAGACTGTTCCATTAATTGCAGCAGTGTTTGGATGCCATAAAAAAGCCCCTGCTCAGTGCCCCCGCCAATAATGATCCCGTTATCTGTTATTTCCAACGCATAAACACCACTGCCTGCACCATATTTTAGTCCGTTTTGTATTAATGCTATTGAATTTAATGTGTTATTCTTACCGGAAGTTGTAGTGGTCAGTTTAAAACCATATTTGGCAAAAATGAGATCATTTAAAAGAACACCTAATTTCTCAGTATATCCGGCCGCAATTATATTTGTTTCTTTATTAATAACAAAGCTGCCTGTACCCATTTTTATTTTTACCGGCACGGGTACTATATTCAGGCTATTTTGGGCCTTTAAAGATGTGCCGGAAAATATCAGTAAAAACAAAGCAATAAATCTCATCATTGAATTTTAATTATAAGTGTCAAAAAAAATAGTTTTGTAACCGGGTTAATTTAAAACAGGCAACACGATCTTACTCGCATGAACCGAATTATGATAAATTTTTATGGTCGCTTTTTGAAAATCTTTTTCTGTTGCTTCCGGAATGCGCATGAACTTTTGCGGGTTCCTGTCAACCAACGGGAACCAACTGCTCTGTACCTGTACCATTATTTTATGCCCTTTTTTAAATGTATGTGCCACATCATTCAGGTCAAATTTTACTTCGCTGATTTTATTGGGTACAAAAGGTTCCGGTTTTTCCGGACTTTTCCGGAATTTCCCTCTCATTACTTCTGCTCTTACTAAACGTTGTAAACCCGACATGATAAAACCTCTCGGATAACCCTTGGGGGTTGATGCGGTATCTGGCAATACATCGATAAGCTTCACAATGAAATCAGCATCGGTACCCGTTGTACTAACAAAAAGATCAGCATTTATCCTTCCGGTCAATGTTATATCTTCTGTAAGTTCATCTGTTTCAAAAACCAGCACATCGGGCCTTTGTGCTGCAAAACGCTGGTCCTCGGTCAGGTATTCATTATTTCTTCGGCCAAAAGTTCCATTGGTATACGGAACGGGTTTGTTGGGGTCGCTCAGGTATTCATCAAAACTGTTTTTAGAAATTGATTTCTGCATAGAAAGTTTGTTGCCATCATTAAAATAATAATTAATGGCTGTTGAATTTTTTGGCGGCCATACATCATAATTTTTCCATTGATTGCTGCCTGTTTCAAAAACAGTTGCTTCGGCTGCTGTAAATTCTCCTTTATCTTTTAAATAAAAATTAAAGAATTTATTTTCCAGTGAATCCTGGAAATATTTACTGGTATTACTGCCAAATCCGTGTGTGGCAAATTTTGTCCATTCATCACTCTCCCATGCGCCATGGGTCCAGGGGCCCATAACCAGGCGGTTGTTATTTTTCGGGCTTTGCTTTTCAATAGCTTCATAGGTTTGTAAAGCACCAAACAGATCTTCCGCATCAAACCAGCCGCCAACAACAAGTGTAGGGATATTGATATTTTTTAAATGGGGACGAATATTTCTGGCCTTCCAATAGGCATCATAGGTATCATGCCGCAGGTATTCGTTCCATATTACACTTTTGTTATTATAATACTTTTCCGAATTGGTATTTTTTATAGTTCCCATTTTTAAAAAGAACTGGTAAACATCTTTTGCATTACTGTTGAATAATGGTTTTGTATACTCTTTAACCGGACCTTTTCTTTCCATATCAAAGAAATTCATGAAGCTGAAATTATCCAGTAAAAAAAATGCACCATTATGATTGGCATCATCGCCTATAAACTCATCTGTTACCGGAGCCTGCGGACTTACCGCTTTAACAGCAGGATGAGCACCCGGCAAACACGCTGTTGTATAAAAGCCAGGGTATGAAATGCCTGCAAGGCCAACCCGTCCATTATTATTTTTAATATTCTTCAGCAACCAATCTACTGTATCATAGGTATCGCTGCTTTCATCCACATCTTTGCTTGTTTTTTTTGAAGGATTATAGGGTGTTACTTCTAAATTAATTCCTTCACTCATGTACCTGCCACGAACATCCTGGTTTACAAAAATATATTTCTCTTTCATTAATTCGGAATTGGGCCCTATACTCCGTGGATATTTATCATTGCCATACGGGCCGGCAGAGTAGGGGGTTCGTTCCATTAAAAAAGGGTAGGATTGCGATTCGTCCTTAGGTATATAAATGACCGTATATAATTTCACGCCGTCCCGCATCGTAATAGTGGTATCCAGTTTTGTGAAATTTTCTTTTACAAAATTAGTTTGATTTTGTGCAAAGCTGTTACTTACTGTAAAAAGGCATAAACCAAAAATTATTTTTTTCATTATTATTTTATTACCGGTAAGATGAATTTTGTTTGGTTATCAGTATTGTGATAAATTTTTATCGTTGCTTTTTGAAAATCGCTGTCATCACATTTATAAATGTCAACAAACTTTTGCGGGTTCCTGTCGGCCAAAGGAAACCAACTGCTTTGTATCTGTATCATCAGCTTATGGCCCTTTTTAAAGGTATGTGCCACATCAGGCAACGTGTATTTAACCTGGGTTATTTTGCCGGGTATAAATGCTTCAGGAACGGCAAAACTGTTGCGGAATTTGCCTCTCATGATTTCGCCACGTACCAGCATCTGGTATCCGCCCATTGGATAAGCGGACCCATTTCCTTTTCCGAATTCTGCTTCATCATATTTATATTCATCCGGAAAAACATCGATCAGCTTAACTACAAAATCGGCATCAGTTGTAGATATAGCAGCTATTAAATCTGCTACCAGCGGGCCTCCCAAAGTAATGTCTTCGGTAAGTATGTCTGTTGTAAAGGTAAGCACATCTGGCCGGCGGCTGGCAAATCGTTGATCATCTATCATGTATTCCCTGGTTCTGCCCAGGCCAATATCTTCGGTGTAAGGTACCGGGTGTGCGGGATCACTGATGTATTCACTGTATGCATTGTTTGTTGTCTTATTCAAAAAAGACAATCTGCCATCAGCTACAATGTACAAATTTTTATACTCCATTTTATTTGTTGGCCATTCGTTAAATCTTCTCCATTCATTTTCGCCGCTGAAGAAAACGGTAGCTTCGGCAATATCATGTACGGTGCCTTTTAACTTTAAATAAAAATTGAAAAAAGGCATTTCAATATTGCGTTGATAAAATTCACTTGTCTTTTTACCAAAGCGCACATTACCTAAATAACTGCCATCACCCCGGCCGCCCCAACCACCATGAAACCAGGGCCCCATCACTATCCGGTTATCTGTATTCTTACTTTTTTCTTCAATAGCCTTATATAAACTCCACGCACCAAAGCAATCTTCGGCATCAAACGTGCCACCCACTACCAATATGGCCGGTTTAATATTGTTTACAAAATTCCGGGCATTGCGGGCTTCCCACCAGGCATCGTAATTGGGGTGGTTCATCAGATCCTTCCAAAAGGCAATACTATCACCCATTATTTTACTGAAGTTTTTTAAAGCACCGGTCTTTAAATAAAAATCATAATTATCCTGAGAGGGAACACGGAATCCGGGGGTCCAGGCTGTAGTTGGTTTGGGGCGTGGCTGACCAAAGCCACTATAAAAACTAAAACCATCCATCAGCATAAAAGCACCATTGTGGTGAAAATCATCGCCCTGGAACCAATCGGTAACAGGCGCCTGCGGACTAACAGCCTTTAATGCCGGGTGGCCGCTTAATGCTGCCATAGTTGAATAAAAGCCGGGATAGGAAATACCAAATACACCAACCCTTTTGTTATTGCTGGGGATATTATTGGTCATCCATTCAATGGCATCGTAGGTATCGCTGGCTTCATCAATTTCTTTTCCATTTTTATTTGGGTTGAAAGGACGAACATCTACATATTCCCCTTCGCTCATAAATTTGCCCCGTACATCCTGTATGGCAATGATGTATCCTTCTTTTAAATAATTGATCCAATACGTATCGTAAATACGGGGATTGAATTTATCTTCTCCATAAGGTGTGCAAGTATATGGAGTTCGGTTAAAAAGGATGGGATGCGTTACTGAACTGTCTTTGGGGATATAAAAGGCAGTGAATAAATGGATGCCGTCACGCATGGGCAACATCTTTTCAACTTTATAATAATTTTCACGTACCCAAAGCGAATCGCTGTTTTGAGCGGTAATATTGGTAATGATCAGGGTTGACAACCCCAGCAGTATGAAATATTTTTTCATTTGATAATTATTTGAGTGCTAAATTTAACGAAACTAATTTGTTTATGGATTCTTACCGGGATGAGCTTATCAATAAGTTTTACAGTTCCTTTCAAAAACTGGATTACAGCAGTATGAACAGCTGTTACAGCGATGATATAGTTTTTTTTGACCCTGCATTTGGTTTATTACAGGCAGATGAAGTAAAAGCAATGTGGGAGATGCTTTGTAAAAATGCAAAAGACTTTTCACTCACTTATGGTAATATTCAACATGTAGATGAGGAATACAGTACCTGTGACTGGGTAGCTACATATACTTTTTCAAAAACTGGGAAAAAGGTTGTGAATAAAATTAAAGCCAATATGCGGTTTGCAGATGGAAAGATTGCAGAACACAGTGATGCTTTCAGTTTACACAAATGGAGCAGCCAGGCACTGGGCTTTATGGGTTGGCTGCTGGGCTGGAACCGTTTTTTTCAACGAAGGATACAAAACGGGGCCAGGAGAAATTTGACTACGTTTATGGAACGGTAAGTACTTGCCGGTTTTTAGCCCCATTTTTATATACCAGATTTTCAAATTGGAGGCAGTAGGGCTTGGAAATAAAAAAAACAATTACTACTTTTCATTTTATTCAATTAACCAAAACTTTCAATCATGACTTATCTGTTTGACGATTTAAACTGGCTTGCAATTATAGTTGCGGCACTTGCTTACTTTGCGTTAGGTGCTTTATGGTACTCCCCTGTTTTATTTGTAAAAAAATGGATCGGGTATTTAAAAATTGATGTGAATGATCCCAATACAAAAAAAGGCATAGGGGTTATGTTTGGGGGCTCGTTTATATTTATGTTTATACAATGTATTGCCATTGCCATTTTAGCCGAAAGACTTGGAATAAGAGGGGAGGGCTGGATGAGCGGGTTAAAGCTGGGTGCATTTACAGGCTTTTGTTTTTGTGCTGCAACCATTGGCGTTAATTACCTGTACGAGAAAAAACAAATTGGCCTGTTCCTGATCAATGCGGGTTATGCCTTGGTTGGAAATATTATTGCAGCGGTGATCATTTGCAGTTGGTATTAAAAAATATATAAAGGTTTAGAGTTTAGGG
>JAYTOF010000171.1:0-3656 GCA_043747955.1 Chitinophagaceae bacterium | reverse complement strand
CTATGGGTGGTTTGTGGGTTGATTATGAATTAAAAACCACTATCGACGGATTATATGCTCTTGGGGAAGCAAACTTTAGTGATCATGGAGCAAATCGACTGGGTGCCAGTGCCTTAATGCAGGGATTGGCAGATGGTTATTTTGTAATTCCATACACTTTAGGCAATTACCTGGCAGATGATATCCGTACCGCATCAATTCCAATATCACACCAGGCATTTGAAGAAGCCGAGAAAAAAGTAAGTGACCGGATCAATAACCTGATGAACATTAAAGGAAACCAAACCGTAGAAAGTTTTCACAAACGGTTAGGTAAAATAATGTGGGATAAATGTGGTATGGCCCGAAATGCAATATCATTACAGGAAGCTATAGTAGAAATTCAGGCATTGAAAAAAGAATTCTGGAGTGATGTAAAAATCCCGGGGGATATTAATGAAATGAATTCCGAGCTTGATAAAGCCGGCAGGGTAGCTGATTTTATAGAGCTGGGCGAACTCATGTGTAAAGATGCCTTGAATAGAAATGAAAGTTGTGGCGGACACTTCAGGGAAGAATCACAAACAGGAGATGGTGAAGCAAAACGTGACGATGATCAGTACAGTTATGTAGCAGCCTGGGAGTATAAAGGAGAAAGCAACTGGCAACTTAATAAGGAGGCTTTAACTTTTGAAATTGTTAAACCTACGCAGCGGTCATACAAATAAAATACCCCCAAACCCCCTGAAGGGGCTTTGTAAGAGTAAGTAATTTTGATGAAAGTACTGAGATTTTTAAAGTTCAAATTAAAGAGTGATTGAAAAAAATTATAAAAATTAAATATAAGCCCCCCTTTACAGAAAGAGGCATGAAAGTAAGCAGATTCACTTTTGTAAAAAATGTTGTTAACAGGGTTATACTTTGGCATGATCAATTTAACCGGTATTGCCAATTTTAAAAATATAAAACAATGGGATTATATTTTTTATTACAGGATTCTGGATGGCACCGGGCTAAATACAAAAATTATAAAAGAATTTAAGAAGTATGGAACATTATAACATGAATCTTACACTGAAAGTGTGGAAACAAAAAAACAATACAATAAGAGGTAGTTTTGAAACTTACCAGGTAAAGGAAATTTCTTCTGAAATGTCTTTTCTGGAAATGTTTGATGTGCTGAATGAACAGCTTATAAAAGCAGGTAAAGATCCAATTGCTTTTGACCATGATTGCAGGGAAGGTATTTGTGGTATGTGCAGCATGTATATTAATGGCCGTGCGCATGGCCCCTGGACAAAAAATACAACGTGCCAGTTGCATATGCGGGCCTTTACAGATGGCGATACAATTGTAGTAGAACCATGGCGTTCGGCGGCTTTTCCTGTTATTAAAGATTTAGTGGTCGACCGTTCTGCATTCGACAGGATCATTCAGGCAGGTGGATTTATTTCGGTTAATACCGGTAATGCGGTTGATGCCAATGCATTGCCTGTTGATAAAAAGGATGCTGATGCTGCTTTAGATGCTGCATCCTGTATTGGCTGTGGTGCCTGTGTGGCAGTTTGTAAAAACAGCAGTGCTATGTTATTTGTAAGTGCTAAAGTTTCTCAACTTGCTTTATTGCCGCAGGGCCAGACTGAAAGAGAATCCAGGGTAATGAATATGGTTGCTCAAATGGATAAAGAAGGGTTTGGCAATTGTACCAATACATATGCCTGCGAAGCGGAATGTCCCAAAGGTATTTCCGTTTCAAATATTGCCAGAATGAACAGGGAGTATTTGAAAGCAGGACTAAGTGCAGATGATTAATTAATTAGTATTCCCGCTGAATCAGGATTTTCTCATTTACAAATTCATCCTTTAATTTTAACTTCAAAATATAAACTCCGTTTTGTAAATGTGGAAGAGCAACGTTAACTGTACCGGATACATTGTTCATATTTTTTGTAAAGACTTTGGTCCCTTCTATACTGTAAAGAATGATCTGCTCAATTGATTTATCCGAAATAATGGTACACCTATCATCTGTAACCGGCATAGGATATATTTTTAAAGTACTATTTGATTTTTTTGTAGCCACTGCTATGGATGAATACGTTACCCTGCCACTTTTATCAGTAATTTTAAGTTTGTAAAACAGTTTTGTAAACACGGCAATATTGTGTTGAAAGCTGTAATTATTATTATTGCCATTGTTCATGGCATATACACTTCCTGCCTTTTCATAATTAATCCCGTTTATGCTGTATTCAATTTCGTAAACGGCCATATTAAGTTCGTTTGCAGTTTCCCATTTAATTTCATTGTATGTGTTAAAAACCCTTACAGTAAACTGTTTTAAGGTTACAGGCAACACACTGCTTGTAATAATTTTGTAAACAAAACCGTCCAATCCAACTGCATACAGGTCGCCATTTTCTGCTTCGCCAAAGCCTGAAATGGAACCGGGTAAACCTGTCTGTTGTGTTACAGATAACCCACCCAGGCCATCTGATTTTAATAACCAGGCATTGGCAGATACATAATCTGAGCAGATATAATAACCATACATCGCAGGGAATTCTGCACCACGGTAAACATACCCGCCTGTTATAGAAAAACCGCCGGAAGCAAAATTATGTGGGTATTCAAAAACAGGCGAAATATAATTAACGGGTGGCAGGCAGCCTGTTGTATTATAGGCTGCATTACCTTCATAACATCGCCAGCCATAATTAATACCACCGGCTGTTATGAAGTTTCGCTTATTTATTTCTTCCCAGGCATTTTGCCCTACATCTGCTATCCATACATCATTGTTAAATCTGTCAAAACTCCAGCGCCAGGGGTTTCTCAAACCTATTGCAAATATTTCATCTCTTACCAACGGATCGCCTACATAAGGGTTATCCGGCGGAATAGTGTAATAAGGAGGGTTAGAAAAATTATCAACATTAAGCCGTATCATTTTGCCTAAAAGTGAATTGCCATTTTGAGCAAAATTACTTGGGTCGCCACCGCTACCGCCATCACCGGTTCCAAAATATAAATTGCCATCGGGGCCAAAGAGTATTTTCCCTCCATTATGATTGCTGGAAGGTTTTGGGATATTTAATAAAACTACTCCTGAAGCTTCATCTGCAGCATTGGGGTTGGCAGCCTGTGTTTGAAACCGGGTAATAGTTATATCTCCGTCAGTATTGGTGTAGTAAATAAAAAAGTACCTGTTGTTTTCATAGTTTGGATGAAAAGCAAGACTTAGCAAACCCCTTTCGCCTCCAAGTGAAAGGCTGTCTGGTATATCTAAAAAATTGCCTGGCATAAGGGTACCGCCGCTTAAAATTTTTATTGTTCCGTCCTGTTCAACAATAAAAAGACGGTTGCTTCCATCGCCTGCATTTACAATATCAAGAGGTGAACTTAAGCCGGAAGCTATAATAGGATCAAAAATTAAAACAGGCGGGGTTTGTGCTGAAATGACGGTTGGATATATAAGTTGAAGAGCTGCAAACGCAGTCAGGATGAACAATTTATAATTTTTGATTGTAATAGCTAAACTCATATTACTGCATTTAGATTGTATGAGCACTATATGATTTAGCATGAATTCAGTGCCCGACAGCTCTTCATATAAATATTTTGACAGCTGACTATATTTTCCATCCCCATTTATTAATGAAAGATCGATATAAAGA
>JAYTOF010000170.1:0-11214 GCA_043747955.1 Chitinophagaceae bacterium | reverse complement strand
CTCTGAAAAAAGTATATGTGATTTTTTTCGAAGTAATTCGAAGGGTAGAATATTATGCCTGAAAAATGAATTTCTTGATCAATTTTAAAATCAAATTTCTGTGATGTAATACATTCCATTCTGCGGGAAGACCAAAATTATTTTAAACCAAAAAAAAACAATTATGAAACATTTAAAAAAAATCGCAGCATTTGCTGTAACGGTATTTTCACTGGCCGCTTGCCAAAAAGACAACAAACTTTTTTCTTCAACCGAAAATGAAAATGCTGAAACGGGTACTGTTTCAGTAACCCGTAATGAAAGTCCGGATAATTTTGGCGGCGGTGGCAAACGTGTTTATGCATTAAGTAACGAGGTTAGTGGTAATAATGTAATTGAATACAGCAGGGCCAACGATGGGTTTTTAACAATAAGTACATCGTATATAACCGGAGGTACCGGTACAGGCGGTGGCCTGGGTAACCAGGGGGCTGTAATATTGACTGATGATAATAGAGCCGTTCTGGCTGTTAATGCAGGCAGCAACAGTATTTCATCTTTTAAGGTAAATGCTAACGGGTTACAGTTAAAATCAACAATAAGTTCCGGAGGTATGAGGCCGGTAAGTATTGCCCAGCATGACGATATTGTTTTTGTTTTAAATGCAGGGGGCACCAATAATATTTCGGGGTTTAAACTGAATGATAACGGAAAATTACAATCCATTGCCAATTCAACAAGACCCCTGAGTGCGGCAAGTACCGGTCCGGCACAGGTTTCATTTGTTAATGATGGCAAGGTTTTAGTGATAACAGAAAAGGCCACGAATAAAATTGTTACCTATACAGTTAACGAATACGGAATGCCGGGCGTAATGCATACCGTTACATCATCCAGCCCCACACCCTTTGGTTTTGCACCGGCTGAATATGGTAATGTTTTTGTTTCTGAAGCTGTTGGTGGTGCACCCGGTGCAAGTGTGCTGTCCTCATACCATATCAGTTATAACGGAGCCATTTCATTAATTAATGGCTCGGTTGGTGCAGGTCAAAGCGCAGCCTGCTGGGTAGTAATAACCAAGAATGGAAAATATGCGTACACCACAAACACTGCCAGCAATAATCTTTCAAATTTTAATGTAAACACCGGTACAGGCAGTATAAGTGTAAACACAGCAATTGCAGCTACATCGGATATGGGTCCCATTGATGCAGCCTTAAGTAATAATTCAAAATACCTGTACATTTTAAATTCGGGCAGCCATAGCATTGGTGTTTATGCAGTAGCCAATAATGGAAGTTTAAGCAATATTCAAACCGTAACAGGTTTGCCTCCGGGAGCCACAGGGCTTGCAGCAAGATAAATATTGAAACAGCAACAGTATAGAACTACCGTAATAAAAATTGCGGTAGATTTTTTATTTTTCCAGTATCAGTAATTTGATATCGGTTCACTCAGTTACTCCGGAGAAATGAGTGGTACTTCTATACGGAATATTTTATAGTACTTTTATTGAAACGGAAAAGGTTCAAGACAGGAACATGGAGGAATTGCTTTTAATTATTTCCCAATAAACCTGGGTTACAAAAAATTGAAACCCGAATCCTGTCGGGATAATTCTGATTCCGCGATACACCCCGTGTTAAACGTATAGAAACAGGAGATCCTGCCGAACAACTGCACCAGAGGAAAACCTGAAAATAATATACTTATATAACTACAGTAATATAAAGTGTCAGCTTTTTTTATTCGAATAGGTGAAGCCTGTTTGAGTGGAAAAAGTATTTGTCTTTATGTGTGCATTTCATTAATATATACTAGCAAGCCAATAATTATCACGTTTAACAAATTCAAATTTTTATGCAGAACTTATTCGAATTTGCAGTCCTGCGCCAAAAGAAAACCCAAAGTTTGCAGATTTCCGGTAATCAGATCTTGATTTTGTTATTAGAGTATTATAGATTACAAATTGCTTTTTTCATGATTGCAGCATTTATAAAATGACTTCAAGACATAAATATAGATTAATCAATCACTTACACTTTGTAATCATCTAAAATAATAATTATGATATTATAAAAAATCTTTGCTGCAGGTAACAGATTCTGATGAAGGTATAATTTTCTATTTTTTTTCCAGTGTAACTAAAAATAATACCCACAAAGTGGTATTGTTTTTTTCTTAAAATGAATGTAAATTTATATTTGGTTTTCAAATTGCACCCTACCTAAACCTTTCCAAAAAGCCTCTTCGCCCGGCTTTGACGAAGCGTCTATAATTTCTTTAAGAAAAGAGAAATTCTAACCTTTAACATTATCATCATGGCTACAATTGAAACCTGGATTCAATTAGAGAACCGGGCGTGGGATACAATGCCCAACAATATCGACAGAATGACCGGTAAAACCGCTCAGGATATAACCGGTAAAGCGAGTCAAGATTTAATTATATCCTCTCCGGGAACAGGGGTTACCAAAACAAGAAAAATGTATGCTCCGCTTCAGGATGGCAGCGGCAACATTATAGAGGCATTAATTTTCCGAAGATATAAAGCACCGGTTCAAGCCGATAAAAGTGATGCATGGACTGTGCCTGATGACCGCAAAGTAAATCCGTGGGATATTAATGAACCCAACCCTACAGACAACGGCACAATGGGAACTATTCCGGGCCCGGTAATTCAGTGCAACATTGGTGATACGGTATTGGTTCATTTCCGTAATCTGGATATGCGTCTCAATAAAGCTTTGAAAGCAAGGGCACATAGTATGCATGTACATGGATTTGTTTTTGAAAGCGAACATGACGGGGCTTACCCGTTATCAAACGCTGACCCCACTCAACGGGTGGACGGAACAACGCCACTTCCGGGGCAAATAGCTGCGCCAAATGAAACAACGTTGTGGAACAATATTGCTCCTGCCGGTAGCAGCAACTTCGGCACTAATAAAATTGGCGACAGAGTACCTCCGGGAGGAACTTTTACATACACTTGGAAAACTGTTGGCTGGCCAAGTACGGCAGGAGTTTGGTTATATCATGACCATTCTTTCTGCGATATGGAAAATATGGAGCTGGGTGCTATTGGCATTGTTGTTATTCATAATGCCGCTGACGCACAAAATGATTTTACATTAACCGATGCTGATTTTCCAAGCAGTAATCCCAATGGTCATCCTGTTCAATTCAGGTGCCGGCCATTTGATCCTGTAATAAAGGTTGATAAAAGTATTTTACACAGGGTAGGAATTTTAGACAAAGCAACTCACGATTTAATCCCACATAGACACGGGCATGAAGTAAAGAAAGAAGTTAAAAAGAAAACTGCCGGGGCGGAAGCAATCAATGCTGAGTTTTTTGAACCTGATATAACGCGAGTGATAAAGCAAGGCGATTTGCTGTTGCATCTCAATCATAAGTTTGATGAGCTTATCGCTTTCTGTTTCCGAAGTTATAAAACACCACCGGCCAAAGCACAGTACCTGCAATTGTATCATGAAATGCCTGCAGCACCGGGTATGTGTATTAATGGAAGAACTTATTTGGGAAATACACCAACAGTAGTAGGGGGTATTAACACGAAAATGCGTTTTGGAGTAGTGGGTATGGGTACTTCCGCTATGGGTTTTCACACTTTTCATATTCATGGCCATCGTTGGATAATGCCGGGGCCGGATGGAAATAATCCGGGTGCTATACAATCAAGCCCGCAGAATAAAGCAGTCTCACAATTTGAAGACACAAGAACATTTGGTCCGGCTAATTCATTTGTGTTTACTATAAATGGAGCAGCAGGTAGTTTTATGAGAGCCGGTGGCCCGTCACCTAAAGATTCCAAAGGCGAATGGCATATGCACTGTCATGTACTGAATCACATGATGACAGGAATGATGGGTTCATTGTTAATAGTAGAGGGTGGAGATTTTGCATCGGCGTTACCGGTTGGTGAAGAATGTCCACCGGATGATGTAGTGGTTCCTCCCGGAGCAGTAGCACATACTGTAAATATCAACAGCTTTACATCATTTCCTGCACCTACCAATTTGCCGGTTCACATGGGCGATACTGTACGCTTTTTAAATAACCATATTGATGTCCATTCAGTAGTATGGGATACTGTGGGTTCGCCTACCGGTTCGCCAATAATAAATACAGGAGGCGATTTTTGGGATGTGGCGATGACCGGCATGGGAACTTTCAATTATCACTGCGGTGTACACGGAATTGGAATGGCCGGATCTATTACGGTTGTTATGTAAAGCATTGAAAATTTGGGCGAATACCGGTTGGTATTGTTAATTCAACCCGTATTCGTTTCTGATAATATTTTATTTATACGGCATTTGGTAACCTGCTTACAGAAAATATTGCCGGAGTAAGCAGGGCAAAATTTTAAACCGTGTACTTTTTTCTTTTGTACAGTCATCCGATGTAACATCCCTGAATAAAAAAGAACATGGTATAATATTTATTAATCATTCTTAAAAAAAAATTTATGGGTATCAGAAAAAATGCCGCACATCTTACAGCAACAGAAAGAGATAATTTTTTAAGGGCAGTTTTAACGCTTAAAAATACAATTGCCAATCCTGCTGCACCCGCTGCTCAGCAAATAAGTATTTTTGATCAGTTTGTTGCTGTACACTTATATACCTTATCTATTAACGCACCGGGGGGCGGAGGCCCTATAAATATGGGGCATAATGAATCGGCATTTTGTCCCTGGCATCGGTATTACTTGTTAGAATTTGAACAGGCGCTGCAGGCAGTTGACCCATCAGTAACGCTTCCTTATTGGGATTGGACTGATCACACTGCTGTACAAACAATAATTTTCCAGAGTAATTTTATGGGGCCAAATGGCGGAGTAGGAGGAGTTGGCGGAGGAAATATTCAATCGGGATACTTTGCATTTAATGCACCTGCGGTTTTACCTGTATGGTGGCCTGTCGGGCTGGCAGGTTGGCGTGTAAAATCGCAATTACAGCAAGGTTATGGGGCTACTTTACAAAGAAGTTTTAGTCCTTTTGCTTCATTGGAAACACAAGCAAGAGTTCAAATATGTTTAGGAAGAAACAATTATGAGAACCCATCGGGTTTCAGGCCATATTTGGAAGGCGGCTCTTTTGGTAACGATATGCATAACGGTATGCATGGTTGGGTTGGCGGAAATATGGGAGATCCCCTTTCATCTCCCAATGACCTTATTTTTTTCATGCACCATTGTAATATTGATCGCTTGTGGGCTATGTGGCAAATTGATAGTCACCAAGGCATTGCATTTTATCCTGCAGCAGGAAGACCACAGGGGCATAACTTAAATGATTTAATGTGGCCATGGATTGCGGGTGCAGCCGGGTATTCATCAAATAATGTGCAGCCAAATATCGTAATACCCAATTTTGCAGCCCAGCCATCTAAAACTCCTGCAGATGTTTTAGATCACAGGGCGTTAGGATATGCTTATGATACGGAAGTTATTATGGGTATTGCCCTGGATCAAACAGGAAGTATGTTGGGCTTAACACCAGACCCAATGACGGGCATGGCACCAAACATTACCAAGTGGGAGGCTGCCAAACGTGGCGTATCGGCATTACTGCATGATTGCGAAACCGCTTACACTGCAAAAGAAGCATATATAGTAGCCGGAGTAGAAACATTCAGAACAACAGGTGGTGTTAACACATTTACTCAAGTCTTTCCGGGCACTCATTTTGGTGTAGTTAAAAACGGAGGTGCAATTACCCAAGCAATTTTTGATGCAAACATTATTGCACAATCACCCGGAGGCGGGACGCCATTGGCAGGTGCGTTAACAGATACTGAATCCAATTTAGTTCGGACGCCTTTTGCCAATTTACCGGCAGGTGAACAGCGGTATTTATCTATCTTAACCGATGGAAAAGAAACAGCAGCGCCGTTATTAAGTACACTTGGCACACCTGCTTTTCCCAATACAATAATTTTTGCAATGGGCTTTGGTATTGGCGGTGGCTGGGATGGAGTTGATTATGCGACTATTGCTAATATGACAACCAAAGGCAAAACAGCACGCCCGGGAGTAACACAAGTATATCATGGAGAGAATGCAGGAGTTATTGATAAATTTTATTCTGACTCAGTTGCCGCTTCATTAGGATTTAATCTTTCTGTTGATCCTGTATTTGATCTTTACCCCGGAGAAAATGTTCATTTACGTTTTGATGTAACAGATGCCGATCAGGTATTCATGATTACAGCACAGGGTTTTGATTTTTCAGATAAAAACTGGGACTTCTGTTTAATGGCACCTGATGGAACTCATTGTGGTGATACACGCAGCCATGCACCCGGATCCGGTCATGGAACTAAGGGCCACAGTCATGGAAGCAGTACTGAGGTATTAGCACCCTACCTCATTACAATGAAACAACGTAATGGCCGTTGTACAATTTTCCTTAACAGGAATGGCGCAGATTCACATCATTGGGTGGGCCGGTGGGCCATAATGGCTTTTTATAAAGCCGACCCGGATGAGCATATAATGATTATGCCCTCAATTTCAGATTTTATTTTACCTGCAGGTGCACCACCGGTTAAAGGCCAGCTATATACAAGATTTTTTCAAACACCGGATAAACGATTACCTGTTAGAGCAATTGCCGGTAAACCGGCTCATTCTTCAGCTATCGGATTACCTGGTATGACTACAACTTCAAAGGAACCACCTTGTGCCGTTTCAATAAATATTTATAATAAGACATCAAATCAGATTGTTTTAAATTCAAAAGTTAAAGCCCCATTTGCGGGGGAGGATATTGGTTTATCTCTTCACCTTTCTGATGCAGCGGGAGGTTCATTTACCATTAGTACAATTGCAGCAAGATTGGTAGCTCCAAATCATTCGCTGGGCAATGCCTTTGCTGATATTAAAAGAATCTCATTGAAATCAAGACAAAAATTCATTAATAAAAGAAATGTTCAGCAACCATTTGATGTACTTCGTTATCTGGCCGAGTATGAAAGATTAAATCCAAAAGCATTTCCTGTACGGGATGAATTAGTTGAATTCAAACAAAAGAAAGATGGGTCATGGGCTGCGCAAATCAATAATACCCGTTTCCCGGGTATATACAGGGTGGCATTATATGTTGAGGGGATTTATAATCCGAAGGAACAGGATCATGAGGAACATTGCTGTAAAGAAGGACCCCAGCGATTTTCAAAAGTACTTCAGAGTGTAGTTGCCCTGGGTATTAAACCTGAAGAGAAAAAAAGTAAAATAAAAATACAATGGGTGTCGTCAAACAAATTTATCGTTTCAGTTACGCCGACAGACAGTATGGGTAATGTTGTGCTTCCTTTGGCAGGTATTGCACCGGTTATAATTTTAAATGGAAAGGCTGTCCGCTCAAGAATTATAAATGAATATACAGGTGAATACAAAATAGAAGTAATGTTTACTTTAAATGGTTTTGTCATTAGTAAAGATGGTACAACAATTAATGAAGGTCAAATTAGTTTTGAAACTTTGAAAGGCGAAAAGTTTGTTCTTAAAAAGGGGGATAAGTTGAACATAGTTATTCAAATTGGAGACAATATGCTTAAGGTTGTTAAACAGCTTCAAAAAAAATAAACCACTGATGAATTATTAATAAGGTAATCTTGTTTTAGCGGTTGAAAAAACATCAGATAACAAGTAGAAAATGGGATTTACTTTTATGAATATCTTATTGGCTTTTACAGAGCAGCCTGTGTGGTTGAATAGAAGAATGATAAATAAAAATAGTTTTGAATTATAGCGTATCAGTAATACATCTGTATGTTATGATATATTCTTCGTTTTTAGTTCTGTACTTGTTCTTTCTAAACAATTTTTTATCACAATTAAAAAATCTTTTCTATGACACAGAAAACAATTTCTCCCAGAGAAAAAGTAATGGAAGACCATTACAAAGGGAACGGGAAACACCACGAATTAAAATTAAAAGCCAGTATCCACCGGAGAATTCTAAATTTTATCAATCAGGCTGTCAGGCCGGAAGATTTGGTGTATGAGAAAATGCATACAGGCCATGGCGAAGGCGATCATTTTCATGAAGACAACCCGGAAATACTAAAGGCAAAGAAGATGAAAATTCTGGATTTCGATATTGCTGAAAAGATCATATCATTCAGGGATCATGAGTTTCCATTTGGATTCAGGAACATGAAAGAAATAATGGATTTAAAGATTTTTGACCGCCGGCATTTGGACATTTTGTTTCACCACTTTAGTGATATGGTTTATGGTAGCTGGTCTGATTTTCCGGTAAATATTCCACGCAGGGGGCCGGGTGGCTATGATGGAATAGTACATGCTGCAATGCTGCATACAGGTAAAATTTTATTTATAACCGCAGATGAAACTACGCTTCTCTGGAATCCCGAGGATACAACAGCAGCTACTTTTGAAAACCCGGTAAATCAACCACATCTTTTGCCAAATGCTGCTGAAGGTTACTCTGTGCTTTGTGGCGGACATTCATTTTTATCCGATGGAAGGCTATTGGTAGTTGGTGGCGGTGGATATGGCCCAAACTCAAAAGCCAAATGGGGATACAAGTTTGACCCGGTTGCAAAATCCTGGTCAAGAACATCAGGTAGTATGTCAGATGACAGATGGTACCCTACAGTTTTAACATTAGGAGATCAGAGAATGGGTAACAGCCATGAAATATTGGTCGTATGCGGACATGGCGGAGGTGATATGGAAATATATAATGAAGGAACAGATAGTTTTGCGGAAATAGTATCCGGAGACAATAAACCATTTCCGGAATTATACCCCGGTCTGCATCTATTACCAAATCATGTCATTTTTTATACAAGAACTGGCTGGGCTTCGGCAGGTCCGGGAGGAGGCCCTTTTAGTGGTACCAGTGATGACCAATCCGCTTATTTTACATTAACCGGTAGTAATACAGGTGTATGGAATAATATTGCTCCTAAATTACCTTCTATGCCAGATCGTTCAAAGGGAATGTCTGTAATGATTTTGAGTAATACTGCACCCTATGTACGCATTTTAGCATTGGGTGGGGCAGACCCCTCTACAAATAACACGTATGAAATTATTGATGCAACTTCTTTATCGCCTATAGCTAATTGGGGTGCTTCATCTCCATTTCCTGATGGAGAACACCGGAGTCTTTGCAGTGGAGTGTTATTGCCAGATGGGAATGTATTTGTATGTGGAGGTATCGGCAGAATAAATTCACCCTGCACTTTATTCAATCCCCTAACAAATACTTGGTTACCTATGGATGAATTACCATCAATACGTGACTATCATTCTGCAGCTGTATTATTACCCAGTGGAAAGATAATGATGGCGGGATGGAACAATACCAAGATTGAAATTTACAGTCCGCCTTATTTATTCAAGGGTGCAAGACCGGTAATTGCAGTTGCACCTCCATTGGTACATCATGGTCAGAGTTTTGTAATTGAATCTCCTGACGCATCGTCAATAGTAAAAGTTGTTTTGGTAAGGCCAATGGCTGTAACACATCAAACAGATACAGAACAAAAAATTCTGGAGATGCCTTATATCCATGACCATGCCAATCCTACCAGATTGACATTAACTGCTCCACATGGTGGTCATCCGCATTCTTTAGCTCAACAAGGGTATTACATGATGTTTGCTATTAACATAAATGGAGTGCCATCGGTAGCCAAATGGATTTATCTACATTAAAAAAAAATGGAAGTCAAATTCCAGGAGAATTTGACTTCCTTTTACTACTTCGCTATTTAGCATTTTGACAAATTTACTACATCTCTAATTCTATTTTTTTAAATAACGCTTTTAACGAGAATGATTATTAGTACTTCATGTTTAATAAAAAGCAATTTCGCCGTTCAAATTGCAGGCGCTTTGCAATTAGGTTTGTGAGTCCTGAAATGTGCTCTAAATACACTAAATATTTGGAGTGTAAAAAAATCTGTTGAAGTTGTAAGATATATTTAACAAGCTTATTACATTTCATAAAATAAATAAAACTACTGCATTTAAAATATTTGCCAGAAATATTTTAAGGGAAACCATTGGATCATCTCCAGATTGCATGTCGTTTCTTTAAAAACACTTCCGCCATCATACACCTGGCACTTCCCCCGCCTGCTGTTTCAATTGTATTTAATGAAGCATGAATAATACGGTTATGCTTTTGCAGTGTGGTTATTTGCGGGGCAGTTAATGATTTAAAAGCCCGGGTTGACATTACCAGTAGCAGTTCTTCCTCCCTGTTTTTAACCTGCAGCATATTACCGGCAAAAGAATTAAGTTGGAGTAAACTGATATCATTGACCTCTTTATTCGTTTTTCGTAATGAAGCAACAAGGGTTCTTCTTTCTGCCTCATCAGTAACAGATTCCAAACAAATAACAGCAAAAGTATGGGCAATACACATCATCACATTGGTATGGTAAATATCAATGCCGGCAGAGTCGGTTGATCTGAAAGTAACAGGCGTATAACCTGTAAGCCTGCAAAACTCATTTAATATCTTTTCATCAGTTCTTGGCGAAATGCAGGCATAGGCAATTTTATTTTCCCTGTCTAACACCATACTGCCTGTCCCTTCCAAAAAAAAATCATCTGCTTCAGCTTTGCTGAGGTCAATTATTGCTGAAACAGCAAATTTATTTTTTATGGCATCAAGCACGGAAGCCTTTCTTTCCATTCGCCTGTTTACTGCAAACATCGGGTATAAAAATATACGGCCATCTTCATGAAAAGATAACCAGTTATTGGGAAAGACCGAATCAGGGGTAGAGGGTGTGATGGTATCAGTAATTACCATAACATCTACTTTATTTTTTCGAAGAATTTTTACAAAATTATTGAATTCCTGCAGCGCCTGTTCCTGAATATTACCTCCCACATTTTTTTGAAAAGTATTATTAACGGCTGTTTCGGCATTAAAACCAAAATTAACCGGTTGTATCATTAAAAGCTGGGCAGTGTTCTGCATGATCAATGTTTTTTTGCAAAATTCATTTCCCCGGCTTTAATGGCAACTGTTAAACGATTCTCCTGTGGCGGTATCGGGCATTTATAATCGGGAGAATAAGCACAGTAAGGGTTATAAGCCTTGTTAAAGTCCAGCTGCAATATATTGTTTTGTATATCGGGTATAAAAAATTCAAGATAACGGCCGCTTCCATAACTTTCAGCTGCGGAGGTAAGATCGGTAAACGGTACAA
>JAYTOF010000169.1:0-6835 GCA_043747955.1 Chitinophagaceae bacterium | reverse complement strand
AACTGATAATGTAAGGTATATTGTTACTGTGCGTGATGTACTGGGATGCCCTAAACCTGTAAAGGACACGATGATACTTTTTGTAGATAAGATAACAGCAGATGCAGGGCCAAGAGATACTTCTGTTGTAATTGATCAGCCTTTGCAATTGAATGCAACCGGAAGTATCAATTATGCCTGGTCACCAACCACCTGGCTTAATGATCCCTCTATTAATAACCCTGTTGCCCTGCCCCAAAATAATATTGAATATGTGGTAAGGGTAAGTAATGCCATCGGTTGTTTTGATACGGACAGTATCCGGGTAAAAGTCTTTAAGGTAAAACCTGATTTTTATGTACCCAATGCCTTTACCCCCAATGGCGATGGTAACAATGATATTTTCAGGCCCATTGCTTTGGGCTTAAGATCACTGGATATTTTCAGGGTATTTAACCGCTGGGGGCAGATGCTGTATTCCGGCACTGGCAATGGCGCTGGCTGGAATGGAAGTTTTGGCGGCAGGCCACAGGAAGCAGCAACCTATATCTGGTATGCAGAAGGGGTTGATTATTTAAATAAGAAGATCAAAAGAAAGGGTTCTGTTGTGCTGATACGATAATTATTAAAACATACAATGTAGATAAGTTAAAACGCCATCTTCTTTGTGAAGACGGCGTTTTTTGTTAGCTTTAAGCTCTCCAAACTCTTAATCTGCCAATGAAGAAATACTTTCTGTTTATCATTTTATCATTTGTATGCCTACAGGATATTTATGCTAACCATACAAAGGGTGGTTGGATGTATTATGAATACCTTGGACCCGGTATTGCAGACCCCGCAAAACTCAGGTATAGAATTGGCCTTAATCTTTATATTGATTGTGCCTCAACACTAATAGAAGCCTCCTGGAATTTTTCCTTTTTCAGTGGAAGGTTTCCATACAATTTTATTCAGGATGTTGCAGTTTCTGCAGCTCCGGACTATATTATTGATGGTTGTGTTTTGCCCAGCTGTTATCCCTGTATCACTAACATTCCGCCCCGGTGTTATAAAATAATAAATTATGAAACAATAGTTGAACTGGACCAGTCGCCTGATGGATACATTATTGCAAAACAAAGATGCTGCCGTGTTACAGGAATTTCTAATATCCAGGCACCTTCAACAAGTTTTGGAGCAACTTTTACAATAAAAATACCCGGATTTAATGAAGGGCCAACAGCTTACATGAATGCAAGTCCTGTATTTGTTTTTAATGATACAGCCATTGTTTGTGGTAGTAATCAATTTTCAATAAATTTTAAAGCTACAGATGCAAATGGAGATTCATTGTCATATTCCTTTACAGATGCTTATGATGGAGGTGGACCGCCAACACCGGGTTCCCCTAATCCTCCAACAGCGAGTACTCCTCCATACAGCCCCGTAATTTATGCATTACCATACTCAGGCAGCCAGCCATTAGGGCCTTCAGTTACTATTGATCCTGTAACAGGTGTCATTAGTGGTATTGCTCCGCCCACTGGTGAATATGTTATTTGTGTACTCGTAAAGGAATATCGAAATGGCATTTATATAGGTGAAAACAGAAAAGAAATACATTTAAAAACGGCACCTTGTACCCCACTTACTTCAAACCCTGATTTTGTTCCAATTACCTGTGATGGCTTTACAGTAACCTTTTCTCAAAGCAGTACTGGTGCCCCTGATACTTTTTTATGGGATTTTGGTGATCCGGCAAGTGGTGCTGCAAACACGTCCAACGTACCAAATCCAATACATACTTTCACAGATACCGGTGTGTTCAATGTGAAATTAGTGGTGTCAATTGCTGGTCAATGTACCGATTCAATAACCAAACCAATCAGGGTGTACCCCGGTTTTATACCGGGCTTCTTAACCAGCCCGGCCCTTTGTGTAAATGCTCCCATTCAATTTACAGATACCACTTACAGCCGTTATGGCATAGTTAATTCCTGGAGATGGGATTTTGGCGACCCTGCTACCCTTGCAGATACCAGTCATTTACGAAACCCGGTTTATACCTATACAGCTCCCGGTAATTATACAATAACCTTACAGGTAACCAATGATAAAGGTTGTGATAAGACCTATACCAAAGACATTACCATAAACGGCAATCCGGCATTGGCTGTTTTTCCTGCAGATTCTATTTATTGCGGACTGGATACCCTGCAATTGAATGGCATTGGAACAGGCAGCTTTAACTGGACCCCGCCAATAAATATCATCGGGGCTATTACTGCAACACCCCTGGTATTTCCACCGGTAACAACTACCTATAAAGCCAGGTTAACCGACGCTAATGGTTGTATCACTTATGATTCATTGACAGTTATTCCAAAATTCGACCTGGTAAATACCATTGCAGGACCTTTACGTATTTGTGAAGAAGATACTGTATCACTCACGGGTTCCAGCAATTACATAAATCGTATAACCTGGCAATGGTCTCCTGTGGCAACTATTGAGTCACCTACAAATGATACCACAAGGGTATATCCCATTACCACTACAACCTATACATTAAATACAAGGTGGGGAAACAATTGTGTTGCCATAAAAACGCATACCATTACTGTGATCCCATTAGCTATACCCAATGCCGGTCCCGACGTTTTTATATGTGGCGGCGGCCAAACAACACAGCTTAATGCCAGTGGAGGTAACAGTTATCAATGGACACCGGTAACAGGCTTAAGCAATCCCAATATAGCCAACCCAATAGCAATACCAACCGTACCAACTTATTATGTTGTTGCGGTAGGCGTTACCGGCTGCCCTAAACTAAGAACCGATACTGTTTTTGTTGATGTCAGCGCTTTACCTGTTTTCAATACGATCAATGATACCCTGATTTGTACGATCGATACCCTTCGGCTTACAACCAACGGCACAGGCAATTATAACTGGACCCCCAACTATATGATCAGCAATACTACTGTTGCCAGTCCGCTGGTTAGTCCGGATATAGCTACATGGTATTATGTAACGCTTACAGATGCAGTAGGGTGTCAGTCTAAAGACTCAGTTTTTGTAGATGTTAAATCATTTGTTAGCCTGAATGCAGGACCCGATACCACCATCTGCCAGACAGACGGTTTCTTTTTAAATACAACCAGCGATGGACTGTATTACCAATGGACACCACCTGCTTACCTGGATTTTGATAATGTAAAACGGCCATTTGCCACCCCGCTAAATACGATTACTTATCGTGTAACAGCCAGTATTGGTAAATGTCAGAGCCAGGATGAAGTTACCATTACTGTTGTTCCCTATCCGGCTGCAAATGCGGGACCCGACAGGTTTATATGCACGGGCTTTGATGCCCCGTTAAATGCAACGGGCGGAAGCAGCTATGCCTGGAGCCCGGCTACATTCCTGAGTAATACCCTAATACCAAACCCGGTTTCTGTAAGGCCCGCTGCCAGTATCAGATATATTGTTACAGTTAGAGATAATCTTGGTTGCCCCAAGCCTGTAAAGGATACTGTATGGGTAAATGTATATCCAACAGTATTGGCCGATGCAGGGCCAGGAGATACCAGTATAGTTATTGGCCAGCCCTTGTTTTTAAATGCTTCAGGTGCCGATACTTATGTTTGGAACCCAACAACATGGCTTAATAACCCCTATATCAGAAACCCTGTTGCCATGCCACAGGATGATATTGAATATACCGTTACTGCAACAACTGCTGAGGGTTGTGTTGGTACCGACAAAATTTTTGTAAAGGTATTTAAGGTTGATCCCGACATGTATGTACCCAGTGCCTTTACTCCAAATGGCGATGGAAACAATGATGTGATCAGGCCAATATTACTGGGTATGAAAGATCTTAATTATTTCAGGGTATATAACCGCTGGGGTGAATTAATGTTTTCAACCACCGAAAAAGATAAAGGGTGGGATGGCAGGCATGGCGGTAAGCTGCAAAGCCAGGCCACCTATGTATGGATGGTTGAGGGCGTAACTTATACAGGTGAAACCAGGCAGAAAAAAGGATACGTGGTTTTAATAAAATAATAAATAGCCGGAAAAAAACTAAGGCGATTAGAAGAATTGCAATATCATTTTCCGTTTTCCCCCCTACCAGTAAAAAAACCGCATCCTGTTTTATTTATTTCTTTGCATACCGTATTTTGCATCTATGAAAAAGATTGTTTTAATAACCGGCGCTACATCAGGTATAGGCAAAGCCTGTGCAGAAAAATTTGCTGAAGCTGGTAACGACATTATTATTACAGGCCGTAGAAACGATCGGTTAACTGAAATAAAAACAAGTCTCGAAAACCAATATGGTATTCAGGTTTTACCTTTATGTTTTGATGTGCAGGACAGAAACGCCGTATCAGAGGCTTTTAATAATCTTCCCCAGGTCTGGAGAAATATTGAAATCCTGATTAATAATGCCGGTCTCGCCCTGGGCAGGGATAGTTTTGAGGATGCGGATATGAATGATTGGGAAGCTATGCTTAATACCAATGTACATGGTTTATTGTATGTAAGCAAAGCCGTAATTCCATTGATGATAGCACAAAAAAAAGGGCATATCATTAATATGGGTTCGGTTGCTGGAAAGGAAGTTTATGAAAAAGGAAATGTGTATTGTGCAAGCAAATTTGCTGTAGATGCAATTACAAGGTCCATGCGGATTGACCTGTTGAAAAACAATATCAAAGTAACCGGCATTCATCCGGGAGCTGTAGAAACCGAGTTTTCCCTGGTACGGTTTAAAGGAGAAGAAGCAATAGCCAGATTTGCTTATAACGGTTTAAAGCCACTTACTGCCAACGATATTGCAGATACGGTGTTCTATTGTACATCCCTTCCCGCTCATGTTTGTATTAATGACCTGGTAATTACCTGTACCCAGCAAGCTGGTACTTATTATTTTCATAAAAATCAATGAGTTATAAACTATTCTGTATTAAGAAGTGGGTAGGCTTTTATGATGATTTACTACAATTTAAACAGTTCCCTTTACGTTATAATTGTTAAAATGCAGGCATTACTTAAATTGTGGCTTGTATATACCGGTAAATTGTTGTAAAATTGCTGTACTATCCAAACTCAAAGAGACTATCAATATGAAAACCCCACTCCTTTTAACAGGTATTTTAGCATTAACCCTTTTTGGGTTAAATACAACAGCACAAAATGTAATTCGGCAAAATCCCTGTTCATCAGCATCAATTCTTCAGCAGGCCGACAGCATTAAAATATTATTAGCCAAACAGGGATTCCAGGTAATTAAAGAAGCTTCTATGGAGATGGAAAGCGAATATGAAATGCCAGTAATTGTTCCTTTAACCCAGGGCAGTTGGTACCAGTTTGTATTTATTGGGGATATGAGTTCAAAATTATACGAAGTAAGAATGTATGACTGGAACGAAAAACAGGTTGTATACCAGAAAAAATATTGGGGGGATGTAGATGGAAATGTTATCAGTTATTCTTACATACCCCAGTTTTCGGAATATCATATGATTAAACCGGTGCAGGTTAATAAAAAGAAAAAGAATATTTGCGGCTATGTGATGCTGCTTAAAAAAACAGAATAATACCAGTGCTTGGTATTTATATACAGGTCCCGGTTATGCCGGGATTTTTTTTATACCTTTTTGAATATAAATTTTGTACCCGAATTACTTAAGAAATATATAATCATTGCTGTGTTTCTGTATTTCTTTTCTGTAACAATCCTTTTAATCCACGTATAAATTTTATACTTATCTGGGGAGCAAATCATAAAAAATCATTACTGTGTCAATGATATCCGCACTTGAACTCCGGCCCTGGTATTTACGATGGGGGCGCTTGATGAAATGTATGGATTTACCCTGCGCTGATCGAAATATAATTTTACATTGATCCGGTTATTTAAGAAATAATCAATAGAAGGTGAAATGGTAATATCCCTGCTTCCGCCGGTTGCAAAATTATTATCCTGGTCTAAACGGCTGTTGGCTGTAACATTATCCCTGATGGTAAAGTCTAAACGGAAGCTGATCTCATTATCCAATTTTTTTCCGCCATCCTTACTTAAAAATTTAGGAAGTTTTAGTCCGCCTAGTAATTTTAATCCACGTTTACGGTAACCGGCACCAATGATGAACTCTGTACTGCGTACTTCACTCAATTGAAAATCTACAAGGCTCAAACTCAGCTGCCTACTTTTTGAATATTCAAATTTAGCCTGTAACTGGTTGGTAAACATCATATCAAATCCAATCAACGGAGAAAACTGTTCACCAATGTTTACATTAGGTATCAGGTAGTATGGAATATAATTCTTTGAAACCGTATCATAAAAAGAAGGGTACCCATACTTTGAAACATCCTGGTATAATAAAGCGGAATTAAATCCATTCATACTGAGGCTGCCGTTATATCCATGCGATAAGGTAAAGTTTGTAAATATTTTATCCAGTCCTTTTATCCGGCTCAACCCATTATAGTCAATTTTCCAGTTTGGTTTAGGTATAAATGCCCGGAAAGGGTTTGACTTTATATTAGGATTGTTTTGTTTGATCAATGAAACAGAATTGGGATCTTTTCCGGTGTAAGCAGCAATAAATGACGGGATCAAAACATCGACAGCATATTTACCATATCCGTAATAATAACCTTCAGCATCTGGGGTGGTTTGCCCATTTGCAATATTGTATTGGTTTGCCTTGCCTAACCGTTCAGATAATATTGACCGGTAATTCTCGAATTTTTTAAAGGTTTCGGAAACCCGGTTAGGATCAAATTTTCCAAACAGCGTTTTAAAAGCAATATACGTAATATCAAATCCGCCACCAGCGTATGGGTTAAGGTGTTT
>JAYTOF010000168.1:0-2845 GCA_043747955.1 Chitinophagaceae bacterium | reverse complement strand
GAATAAGATCAACTGTTTTTAAAATTTCTATAGCCCTGAAAGTGATATCAGCAAGATTACCAATGGGAGAAGGAATGAGAAAGAGCATGCCCCCTGACCCCCTGAAGGGAGAACCTGGAGTATTATTGTTCTGTGATTGTTTATCACTCAAATTTTGATATGATTTTATTTCGTTGAACTTTTTGGAGAGAAAGCCCCTTTAAGGGTTTGGGGTTACTGAAATTTCATAAACTTCCATCACCGGGTTTGCCAGTAATTTTTTTGCAGCTTCTCCGGCAGTCGCCAAAGCCCCTTCTTTATTTTCAGCTTCAATCTGCAAGTCAATATGTTTGCCAATACGAACATCAGAAATATTATTCAAGCCTAAATTTTGTAAGCCCCCCATTACCGCTTTTCCCTGTGGGTCTAATAAATCTTTTAAAGGCATAATTTTTATCTGTATTGTAAATATCATGATTAATGTTGTTTGAAAAGCAAAGATAAAATAATGTAAACGATAAATACCAGTGGCACGGCCAACCATTGAAATAATATGGCTGATAATGCAGCAACGATCAGCAATATTATTTTAGGAATATTATTTCTTAAACTGAAATCCTTAAATTTCATTGCCATCATAGGCAGGTTACTTACCATCAGCCAGCTCAGTAAAATAATAAACCCATATAAAAACCATTTATTAAAAAGTATATCAACAACCAACTGATTGTGGTTATTCCAGTAAATGAGCGGCAACGATGCTACCAATATTCCTACAGCCGGTATGGGTACGCCTTTAAATCCAAATGATTGTGAATTATCTAAATTAAATTTTGCCAGGCGCCAGGCGCCGGCGCAAGCCAAAAGAAATGCCGGAACTAACCAAATGACAGAAGTATTCAAACCATCTTCTTCCTGTGCAATGCTCATTCGCAAAAACTGGTAAAGTATCATTGCAGGTGCAACACCAAAACTAACCACATCAGCCAGCGAATCCAGCTGTTTACCCATTTCTGAACCGGCACTGAATAATCTTGCAACAAATCCATCCAGGAAATCAACAACTGCTGCCAGTCCGATGAACAGAGATGCCATCCAGATCTTTTCAGGAATATCGATCAACTGCGTGCCATCAGCAGCATATTGAATGATAATACCATTTTGCATAGTAACAACTATCGCAAGGCAACCAAATAATAAATTAAGCAGTGTAAATAAATTCGGAATTTGTTTGGTCATTGTATCAGGCTATTTTTTCATAAAGGCTTCAATTTCTTCAACTGTAATCGGAATATTTTTCATCAGATCTTTATTCCCGTTTTTGGTGATCCAGAAATTATTTTCGATCCGAATACCCATCTGTTCTTCTTCAATATAAATACCCGGTTCAATCGTAAAAACCATTCCTGCTTTTACAGGTGCAGTTCTGGTACCCAGATCATGAACATCAATACCCAGGTGATGAGATATACCATGATATAAATATTTGCGGTATGCCCTGTTTTCTGGATCTTCATTTTTAATATCTGATTTTTTCAACAAACCTATTTTTTGAAAAACAACAGTTGCCTCATCTCCAACTTTTTCAGTGTAATCAATAATACTGATACCCGGTTTTAAAATACTGGCAGCATAATGATGTAAATGCAGGCAGGCATTGTAAACAGTTTTTTGCCTGCGGCCAAATTTTCCGTTTACAGGTATTGTTCTTGTTAAGTCAGCACAGTAATTACCATATTCTGCACCAAAATCCATCAGTATTAATTCTCCGTCTTTACACTCACGGCTGTTTTCAACATAATGTAGAGTACGTGCCCTGTCACCGCTGGCAATAATGGAACCATAAGCAGGCCCCGTAGCTCTTTGCGACAAAAATGAATGAAATATTTCTGCTTCAATTTCATACTCCATAATGCCGGGCTTAATAATTTGCATTACCCTTCTGAATGTAATATCCGTAATATCTATTGCTTTTTGTATAACATCAACTTCCAGTGCTGTTTTAATGGCACGTAGATCTTTCAGTATCCTTGCGCTACGTTTGTAATCATGCAAAGGAAAACGTTCTTTCATCATTTCGGCATACCGGTAATCTCTTACATGAACTTTATTTGCTTTGCGGTCGTTTTCATTTGTATTTAAGTAAATGGTATCTGATAAATGAATCCAGGTTTGTAATAAAGCATCAACAGTATCCAGCCATATAATTGTTTGAATACCTGATATGGCAGTGCCCTCATAATCTCTTAACCGGTGGCCATCCCATTTTTCTTTTAATGCATTTGGCCTTACCAGCACCAACACTTCCCTGTACTTTGCATCCGGGTTATCCGGAAATAAAATCAACATGCTATCTTCCTGCTCAACACCTGTTAACCAATACAAATCCGAGTTTTGTTTAAACCGGTGAAGCTGGTCACCATTGGTAGGCAATTCATCATTGCTGTTAAAAATGGCAATACTGTTTTTTCCCATTCTTTCTACAAAACGTTTTCTGTTTTGGACAAATAATTCAGCGTTTAAGAGATGATATTTCATATACTTGGTTTATGTTGCAATATACATTTTAATAAGGTTTTTTCCTTTGCACTCAAAAGCGCTTAGGTTTAATTTACAGTATACCATCAATCAGAATGAATACCAGGTTCCAAAACATGATTCAGGTATCCATTTTTATCAAATTAAACCATTTCAATAATAAATAGGTATTTTTTATATTTATTCAATAAAACAAACAAATATTTAATGTTTTTAAATATCAACCTATTTTTAGTTTATTATTTTTAAATATACATCAGTTATTTTACTTTATTAAAGACACAAATCATAACTTTGCGGTAACGATTGCATCAACTAAATACTTAAT
>JAYTOF010000167.1:0-41402 GCA_043747955.1 Chitinophagaceae bacterium | reverse complement strand
GGTAAAACAATTTCACTTTCCGGAATATTTAAATTACAACTAATTCGTAAAAATCTTCGGGAACTAAATATTTTTTTGCCATTTCCCTCAGTTCCCCGGCCGATATGGTTTTTATTGTTTCTATTGACCTGTAAAAATAGTCTTCTGTAAGGTTATTCAGTACCAGGTTTTTCCATCGTCCAATTATATGAAACGGCCCATCCAGGTCGCCGAGTATGGTTCCAATTAAATAATTACGCACCAGCAATAATTCTTCCGCATCAACCAGGTCTTCCCGTAACAATTTCATTTCCTTATACACTTCTTCAATGGTCGCTTCACAAACATCTTTGCCGGCTTCGGTACTGATCAACCATGCCGATTCGTGAATATGATTTTGTACATAACTGTGTATTCCATACGTATACCCTTTATCTTCCCGGATATTATTCATCAGCCTTGATCCAAAAAAACCACCAAACAAAGCATTTAGCACCATCACTTTCATAAAGTCGGGGTGATGCCTGTTATGGAAAGGCCTTGCAATACGGATAGAGCCCTGTACCCCGTTTGGATCATTCAGTATCCTGTATTTTTTTTGGGTTGCCGGTATTTGGCTGATTGCTGAAAGCTGATTGTTAAATGGTTTTAAAGTTAAATCACCAAAAGCTTTATTCAGCTGCAACTGAATATCAACTGGTAATTTACCACTGATAAAGATCACACATTGTCCGTTAAGGTAATACTGTTTAAAAAAATCTTTAAGCTGGCTGCTGTTCAATGCATCCAGGTCTTCGGGGTTCGTATACTTACCATAAGGATGATCTTCTCCAAACAGGTATGCATCGGATAAACGTGCAGCCACAAAATCACTTTTTTGCAAACTGACACTTAACCGTTGCTTTGAATTTTGTTTATATATTTTCAACTCTGTTTCATCAAAAACAGAATCGGTGATCATCTCTTTTATTAAAGGCAATAATGCCGGCAAATGTTTGCTTAAGGCAGAGATTGAAACAACGGCTGTTTCATTATAACAGGACCTGTTACAATAAGCGCCGTAATATTCAAACTCTTCATTTAACTGGAAGGCTGTTTTAGTACCAGTACCATTCTTTAATAAATAATTTGTTGCCGATGCTACTGCCTTTTGCTCCTCAAACCAGTTACCTGCATAAAACACCAGTTCAACCTGCAACACTTCCTGTGCACCGGCATCAATGGCATAAGCAGATACGCTGTTATCCAGTGTAAATTTTTGACAGGGTTTAAGCTTCAGCTCAAATTCAATGGCATCTTTTATTAACGGGGATACTAAGCGGTCAATCATTTTTTCCTGAGTTTCTTTTTGTAAAGCAGAATAATTAAGGGGATAATACCGAAAAAACTGTACCCAAACGGATGGTATTCCAATGGCATAATGGCCACCCAGGTAATAACCAGCATAAATGCAATGATCAGGGCTACCTGAGATATAACAGCACCATGAAAATGTACGTCTGCTGAACCTTTCAGGTGTTTCCTGTTTACTCTTTTGTACATCATGTAAATAATTAAATTAGATATAAGCGGAACGCCCAGGTAAAAGAACACCTGTAATTTAGTTACTCCCCCATGAAAAATTGATGTAAATAAAAAGCCTGTACTAAAGGGGTAAAGTATTATGGTAAAAAGCAACCAAAGGTTAATGATCATGAACCGTATGTCGAAATTATCTACATATTTAAATAGCTGGTGGTGCCGCAACCATACACTGGCTATCAGCCAAAAGCTAACCAGCAAACCCAAAAACTCAGGCAGTGTTTCTTTAAAATGAACCCATACCACTGCAGCACTGTCGCCTTTTTTTACAAGCGGAGGATGAATTTCAATGGCCATCAATGTAATCGCAATGGCAAATACCGCATCGCTGAAAAAAGCGATCCGCTCTATCATAAAATCATGCTTCGGATGTTTGATCTCTGTCATGGCCGGTTAATTTTGTGCATAATAATATAAAGTATTACAGTTATTTTCTTTAAAAATGATTTTACATTCCTGCTGCATTTGATCTGCTGTTACAGCTCGGTATCTGTCCAGTTCTTTATTGATCAGGTCAGCATCCCCCATCAGTTCATACATGGCTAAACTGGCAGCCCGGTTGGTAATACTCATATCTTCAAAAGCAATCATGCTCTCGGTTTTATTTATCACTTTATCCAGTTCACGCTGGCTGATCCCTTCCTGCTGCAGTTTTTTCAGCTCTTCATTAATGGCTTTTTCTGCGTCTTCCATTTTAACACCTTTTACAAGTTTACCTTCAATGGTCAATAAGCCTGCATCGGTACTTCCCATATGATAACATTCAATATTACTGAACAGTTGTTTTTCTTTTACCAGTGATTGAAACAAACGCGATGAACCACCCCCGCTTAATATTTCGGAAATTAAATCAGCTGTATAATACCGCATGTCGGTACGGGGGTAAATATGCCAGCATTTGTACAATGCATCCAGGGGTACATTCGCTTTTACTGTACTTGATTTGGCTTTTGTTTGTTTGGGCTCAACTGGCAGATCACGCAGATATTTTTTTCCGGCCGGAATTGAGGCAAACCATTTTTCTGTTAACCTTTTTACTTCTTCAACAGTAACATTACCTGCAACAACGAGTATAGCATTGCTTGGGTTGTAGTGTTTATTAAAGAATGCTTTTACATCATCCAGCGTTGCATTTTCAATATGACTGAGTTCGGCTCCAATCGTCATCCAGCGGTAAGGATGAACCGTATAAGTAAGCTCTCTTAACTTATGCCATACATCTCCGTAAGGCTTATTGATGTAATGCTCTTTAAACTCCTCACAAACAACTTTGCGCTGCACTTCCAGGTTTTTTCTACTGAAAGCCAGTGACAGCATCCGGTCGCTCTCCAGCCAAAAAGCTGTTTCCAGGTTTTCGGAAGGCAACTGACAATAATAATTGGTAAGGTCGTTGGTGGTAAAGGCATTGTTTTCGCCACCGGCCAATTGCAGCGGTTCATCATAAAGTGGGATATGTACACTGCCTCCAAACATCAGGTGCTCAAATAAATGGGCAAAGCCGGTTTTGGCCGGGTCCTCATCTCTTGCCCCAACATCATATAATACATTCACCACGGCCATTGGTGTGCTTTTATCCTGATGAACCAACACTTTTAATCCGTTGGCTATTTCAAATTTTTCAAATTCAATCATGTGCAAATGTACGGAGGAGAATAAGACTGATAATTTAGTTTAACGAATAGTTTTTGTTTTAAGGGAAAGCTCTTTTAAAACGGTTTCTCTTTTTACAATAACTTTTATCATGGCAAAGGGTGTTTGCAAAATATTTTTATACGCCTGAATATTCAGTGAAAAGTTTCTGTCCACTGCTATCACTTCATCATTTACTTTAAAACCTGCTTTAGCGGCAGGTGAGCCGGCAATTACATCTTCTACGATTATTTTCCCATCATTATAATAAATTCCCAGCCCTGTATAAACATAATCAAACTTTTCATAAAAATGACTGTTGGGCGATAAATGAACTTCGCGGTTTGGATAATTAAATACCATATTAAACCTCCGGAGCAGGTCATTCCCTAAAAGGCCACCGGTAAAAGGATACGAAGTAATATTGTTATCATCTTCGTATAAATATGTTGGGACCGCATGAAACTTATATGGCCCGATTTTTACCTCTTTTACAATGGTAAGCCGCATCTGGAGTTTACCTCCCATTCCTTCTGCCTGGGTTATAACCGGTTTTCGCCTGGAGAGCAGGATACTGCTGTCCTTTACAAATCTTTCACTTAATAATAAACAAAGGCCCGCGCCGGTATCCATATAAAAATTATAGCCCAGCTTTTTTTTATCCTTAATATTCAGCCATTGTATAGGTAAATTGGTAAATGCCGGATGAAGTAAAATGCCTTCTTTCGGGTAATTGATTTTTCCAGGGCTATACACTTCAATCATGCTGCTGTCAAAATTGATCTTTACAATAAACCGGCTGAAAAAACTGTAGCCAATGATACCGTCAACTTTTTCACCATATACACTGGTCAGCACTTCATAATTATTTACATGAAAATTCAGGTGCTCCACTTTTAAACCGGGCAGGTGAAGCGTTTTATCAAATGCAAAAGAAACTTTACGTATACCACCAATACCGGTTACGGTAGTATCGGAAGCTTTTAGCGGAATATTAAACTCTTTACAGGTAGAAGAGTCCAGTGAAATACCCCCACTTCCCGTATCTAAAATAAAATTTAAAGTATCCGGCAAATCGCCAAACCTGGCCCTTAATACCATAACACCACCACTAAATTGTAAAAAAGGAAACTTTGTAATAAATTTTGATTCGGCCTGGGGCAATAACTCCTGTGCCTGCAGGGAAGCAGCGAAAAATATAAATAATATGATGCAAAAAAAAATTCTCATTTCATTCTTATTCGAATTTACAACCTATTGGATGTATTTTTGCTGATTAATACACAAACGGATGTTATGGATCTAAATAAATTATTAAAAAAGGCATTGGATTTTGAGTTTTTAACTGTTGAAGAAGGCATGTACCTGTTTGAAAATGCTGCATTAACTGAATTAATGTTTGTGGCTGATGAGTTAAGGAAGAAACAGGTACCGCATGGTAAAGTTACCTGGCAGATAGACCGGAATGTAAACACGACCAATGTGTGCATTGCCAATTGTAAGTTTTGTAATTTTTACCGTATCCCCGGCCATGCCGAAGCCTATATTACAGATATTGAAACCTATAAGAACAAAATAGAAGAAACCATAAAATACGGAGGCGATCAGCTTTTATTACAGGGTGGCCATCATCCTGATCTGGGGCTTCGTTTTTATGTGAATCTTTTTAAAGAACTTAAATCGCTTTACCCCCATATTAAACTGCATACACTTGGGCCGCCGGAAGTTGCTCATATTACAAAGCTGGAAAAAAGCACACATCGTGAAGTGCTGATGGCATTAAAAGAAGCCGGAATGGACAGCTTACCCGGTGCCGGTGCTGAAATTTTAACCGACAGGGTAAGGCGGCTGATCAGCAAAGGAAAATGCGGTGCACAGGAATGGCTGGATATTATGCATGAAGCGCATAAACTAAACATCACCACATCAGCAACCATGATGTTCGGTCATGTGGAAACCATTCAGGAACGTTTTGAGCATTTGGTAAAACTGCGTGACGTACAAAGCCGTAAACCATCTGCTGCAAAGGGTTTTCTGGCTTTTATTCCCTGGACGTTTCAGGATGTAGATACCCTGTTGGCCAAAATACGTGGTGTACATAATTTAACTACTGCCGAAGAATATATACGCATGATCGCCATCAGCAGAATAATGTTACCCAATATTTTAAACATACAGGCAAGCTGGTTAACCGTTGGTAAACAGGTTGCTCAAATTTGTTTACAGGCCGGTGCCAATGATTTTGGAAGTATCATGATTGAAGAAAATGTGGTAAGCGCCGCCGGAGCTCCTCACCGTTTTACCAGTACAACCATTCAGGCTGCCATTAAAGAAGCAGGCTTTGAACCACAATTACGAAACCAGCAATATGAATGGCGGGATATACCCGAAACCATTGTAGAGCAGGTTGTAAATTATTAACCCCCCGGCCCCCTCAAGGAGGAGAAATACACATGACAATAAAAAATAAAAAAAAATTACTGCACCGTTTCAGGATGATCGGTATTGCAGAAGGCATTTCGTTTTTGGTTTTATTATTAATAGCCATGCCATTGAAATATTTTATGCAAATTCCCGAAGCTGTAAAATTTACCGGGTGGGTTCATGGAGCACTTTTTGTTGCCTTCCTGTATTTTGCTTTTGAAGTAATGGGCAGTTTAAACAAGAATTTTTTATGGTTCCTGAAGGCTTTTGCCGCTGCCTTTATCCCCTGCGGTACATTTATTTTCGACAGCCAACTAAAAAAGGAAGAATCAGTATTGGCTGCTTAACCTGTTTCCTGACAATATGCTGAGTTTAAGTAAAGGTCTATTTTTGCTTATTAATAGAATAAGAACGCTATTTATTTTAAATTTGATTAGAATTTTTATCAAATAAGATTAAAATGACTAAACAAATACCTTCAAAAAGATTATCCTTTTTACTATCGCTTTTGATCAGTTTTAATCCTCATCAATTAAAAGCTCAGGACAAAGCAGCAACCCTTCACCAGCTTAATTCGCTTTTGATCAACACGGTAATGGTTGATTTTTTTACCCCTCCCGTTGCCAGCCGTATTTACTCATATCCCAATATTGCATTTTATGAATGTATCCGGCAGGATGACCCTTCTTTATCAACTTTAGCCGGTAAATTAAATGGGCTTAAAAGTTTACCTGCAGCCCCAAAAAATATAAAAGTTGACAACTTTATTGCAGCCTGTATATCCTATTCCTATGTTGCACAAAAACTGGTAGGTTCTGAATATAAAATTGAAGATTGGCGAAAAGTATTTGTAGATTCTATTTTAAAAACCAGTGATACCCTAATTGTCAAAAACTCTATGCGATATGGGCGAACAGTAGCTGACAGTATTTTAGCATGGGTTCAAAAAGATAATTACAACCAATCACGTGGCTTACCAAGATTTACAATATCAAATAAACCAGGTACCTGGCAACCAACACCGGCGGATTATGCGCAGGCCATTGAACCGCACTGGAAAACGATCAGGCCCTACACCCTGAAAACCGCTTCACAGTTTTCGCCAAAAGAAAAACTACCATACAGTATAAATAAAAAATCAACTTTTTATAAGACAATGATGGAGACTTATGAAATTGGTAAAAATCTTGACACCATCCGCAAAGCCACAGCAAAATACTGGGATGATAATCCAAACGTATCTGTGAACATGGGGCACCTGAATTATTTTATTCATAAGATTTCTCCTGGTGGCCATTGGCTTATGATAACACAGCAAGCCTGTATTAAAAAAAATGAACCCGTCAGCCGGTCATCGCTTGCCTATACACTTACTTCGATTGCCTTGTTTGATGCATTTATCAGTTGCTGGGACGAAAAGTACAAAACCAATCTTATTCGCCCTATAACCGTGATTAACCAGTTTATTGATAAAAATTGGGAGCCGTATATTCAAACACCACCATTCCCCGAATTTACAAGCGGGCATTCTGTTATCTCTAATGCTGCTGCTACAGTTTTAACCGCACTGTTTGGAGAAGATTTTGAATTTACAGATGAAACAGAAATACCCTTCGGTAATGATACCAGGCATTTTAATTCCTTTTATGAGGCCGCACATGAATCTACCATGAGCAGGGTGTATGGTGGTATTCATTACACCGAAACGGCACGTATCAGTATTGACCAGGGAAAAAATGTCGGAAAAAATGTCATGACCCTGTATTTTTATCCCAGGCTTCTACCAAGTAAATTTTACAATGAGAAAAACAAATAGCGTCTTTATCTTTTTTTTTCTGTTACATTATTTTACTGTTCCTGTTGCAGCACAACAGTCAAATACCGGCAAACTGTTTACGCTTTTGCCCGAAAGCAGTACAGGAGTTACTTTTAGAAATGATATTGTTGAAACACCAAAAATGTTCATGTACCTGTACGAGAACCTGTATGTTGGCGGGGGTGTAAGTATTGGCGATATCAATAACGATGGCTTGCCCGATATTTACTTTTCATCAACATTAGGCAGTAATAAACTTTACCTTAACCTGGGGGATTTTAAATTTAAAGATATTACAGAATCAGCCGGTGTAAATGGTGGAGATGGTATTAAAACCGGCGTCAGTATGGTTGATATCAATAATGATGGTTTCCTTGATATTTTTATTTGCAAATCCGGTTATAAAGATCCAGCGTTGAGAAAAAAAATTCTCTACATCAATAATAAAAACGGCTCGTTTACCAACAAAGCCGCTGAATATGGTTTAGAAGAATCGAGCTTTACCTTGCAGGCGTATTTTTTTGATTATGATAATGACGGCGACAAGGATGTTTATTTTGTAGATCATCCTACTGATTTCAGTAAATCCATGACCATACCTGCAACGATTGTAAATGGTAAAATGGTTTATGTAGAAGATACGGCTACCGAATTTGTAAGTGACAGGCTTTTTGAGAACAGGGGCGGAAAATTTATTGACGTGACAAAAAAAGCGGGTCTCATTAATCATGCATTTGGATTGAGCGCATCCATTGCCGATATAAATGGTGACGGCTGGCCGGATATTTATACTGCCAATGATTTTAATAAACCTGATTTTCTGTATATCAATAACCGGAACGGGACCTTTACCAATAAACTTTCGGACTATATTAAGCATGTAAGTTTTTCTGCCATGGGATCCGATATCAGCGATATTAATAATGACGGACATGAAGATATTTATGTTGTAGATATGGCTAATGACGACCCGGTGAGGCAAAAACAATTGTTTGCGGTAAATCAAAACTACGATAAGTTTCAGCTGCTGCTGAAGTATGGTTTATATTATCAGTACCCGAGAAACAGCATGCAGCTAAATAATGCAGATGGCACCTTCAGCGAAATTGCAAACTATGCCGGTATCTCCGAAACCGAATGGAGCTGGGCACCTTTGTTCGCCGATTTTGATAATGACGGCTGGAAAGACCTGTATGTAACCAATGGTTTAAAAAGGGATATCACAGATTGGGATTATAAAGTATTTATTCTTGATTCAATAATTAACAGTATGAATAAAGGTAAATCTGTTGATCTGAATTCCTGGTTACAAAGCATACCCTCTGTACCTACAAAAAATTATTTTTACCACAATAACGGTAGTTTAAAATTTGATAATTATACCGATACCTGGAGTGATGCTCCTCCTTCTTTTTCAAGTGGTGCGGCCTATGCCGATATGGATAATGATGGCGATCTGGATTTGGTGGTAAACAATGTTGATGGGCCGGCTTTTGTTTTTAAAAACAATAACCGTGAACTTTATCCTGAATCGCATTTTTTAAGATTTCGTTTTTATAAAAGCCCTGACTCTAATAATGAAGTTTACGGGTCTACCGTAAAGCTAACCGGTTCAACCGGGCAAATACAATTTCAGCACTATCATCCGCAACGTGGTTTTTTATCCGGTATGGAACATGGCCTTCATTTTGGAACAGGCAATGAAACCGTCATTCCAAAAGTTGAAATAACCTTTCCAAACCAAAAGAAAATTGTACTTGAAAATGTGAAGGCCGATCAGTTGTTAACCGTTTATGAATCAAATGCCGTAACTGTCAACACAACCATGGTTACAAGATCTAAAACCCTGTTCAAAGACATCAGTTCCTCAGGAAAAATAAAATATTCGCAAACCGAAAATGAATTTATAGATTTTAAAAGAGAGCCTTTAATACCATATAAGTGCAGCCGTAAAGGGCCGTATTTTACAAAAGCTGATGTAAATGGAGACGGATTCGAAGACATGTATATTGGAGGCGCAGCCGGATCGGAAGGAAAACTGATGTTGCAAAATGCCGCAGGTTTATTTACAGAAAAAAAACAGGCAGCCTTTACTGCTGCTAAAAACCAGGAAGACATGAGTTCACTTTTCCTTGATGCAGATAAAGATGGTGATATGGATTTATATATAGTAAGCGGTGGTGCTGAGTTTTCGCAAGGGAATAAATTGTACCAGGATCGTTTATATAAAAATGACAGCAAAGGAAATTTTACTGTTGCATCCAATGCATTGCCGGCAGAAGGATATAACGGGTCATGTGTTACGGCTTTGGATTATGATGCAGATGGAGATCTGGATCTTTTTGTTGGCGGGCATGTTATACCCGGTAAATTTCCAAAGCCCGAAAGAAGTATGCTTTTACAAAACAACAAGGGCATTTTTACAGATGTAACCGATCAATATGCCAAAGCATTGCTTAACCCCGGCATCGTTAACCAGGCTGTTTGGGCCGATGTGGATGGCGATGGCAAAAATGAATTAACGATCAGCGGTGAATGGATGCCTGTAGAAATTTACAGTTTTATACACGGGCAGTTTGTTAAAAAACAAAATTCTGTTCATATCATACTTCCATCTAAAAAAGATTCGATCATCAATTTGGATGCCTTGAGTGGCTGGTGGTATAATATGAAAGCCGGAGACCTGGACAATGATGGCCGTATGGATTTTGTGTTAGGCAACCGTGGTTTAAATTCCTCCATTAAAGGAAATATAAATGAACCCTGTACTGTTTATGCAAAAGATTTTGATAACAACGGAAGTTACGATGCCATATTGGGTTACTATAACAAAGGTAAATGTTACCCCCTGTACAGCCGCGACCAGTTGATTGACCAGGTGCCATCCATGCGAAAAAAATTTGTACGGTACAAAAATTACGCCGGTAAAACCATGGATGAAATTTTAAACGGGCAAGAGAAAAAAGATATGGATATATATAAAACCAATTTTTTTGAATCGGGTGCATTGATGAACGAAGGCAATAATACTTTTCGTTTTATTCCTTTCCCTGAAAGGGCTCAATTTTCTACAATAAATGATATGGTGATTGATGATATAGATAATGACGGCATTAAGGATATTTTAGTTTGTGGCAACTCAAACGACCCGGCTGTAATGGTAGGTGTTTATGATGCCACATCTGCTTTGCTGTTAAAAGGAACCGGTAATGGAGTTTTTACATCGGTATCTCCTGCACAGTACGGGTTAACCGTAAAAGGCGAATCCCGTAAAATGGTTTACCTGAAAGATAAAAATAAGACCACGTTGATCTTTTTAAAGAATAATGCAGCGTGTCAGGTATTTATAAAAGAATAAGAATTATTTTAGCAGGAGTTTTTTAAATTTTTCTATCTCTGCAATTTCCAGGGCAGCAATATTTTCATTATTATCAAACTTCGATTTTAAGAACAACAACCGTTTGTGTTGAGGGTATTTATCCAGTATGACTGTTATCATCATTCCTACAGCTTCATCTTTTGCAGGTAAGGGCACCGTTACAGTTGCCGCACCTCTTTCCCTCGTTGGCTTTTTTTTGATGATGGCTTCTAAGGTTGCCAGCCTGCCGGGAGATATACCTGCTGTTTTACCTGCTTTACTATGCAACCCTTCGAGTTGTTTTTTGCTCAATCCACCACGGTTACAATATTGCTGGTGCAGGCTGTTTACAAAATTTGAGGTGGGGTGGGCTTTAACCATTTCATTTAATATATCTAAGAGTATATCCATTTTACTGCTGGGTGAATGTAGGAAATGTTTTCTTCCCGATAATATTAACTTCGTCTCCAACAGTTATCCATTTTCCAAATTCTGAAGGGGGTATATAGCAGTCGACCGATAAATAATAAGTATGGCCGAAGCACTCCAATGTGGAAAAGTCCGGCAGGTTGGCTGCCCTTTGGTCTGCAAATGATTTTTGAAATGCATGAATTACTTCTCCTGTTTGCGGATGCCTGGTTGGCACCACACATCTTGCACGGGGGCCCATTCCATTCAAAATAACTTCACCAATTTTAAATTCAACAACCGTTTCTTTTTTATAAAATAACCTGTCTTCCCAAAATGCCGGTACATTATCAATTTCAAGTGTTGTCCTGAAACGTTCTCTTGTTTCTTCAAGCTCCATATTATTAAACCAGCTGCTAACTGTTTCAAGGCTGGCCGTTGACAAAACGGTCATACCGCTCATTACCGGAATATCCAAAAACTTACCTTCAGTATTTTTTTGCAGCATTACCTGTGTTTTAAAAAATGCTGAAAGAAATTCATCAATTGCAGCCTGATCTTCCTGCAAATGAAACCGGTTCCAGGTAATTGCTGATTCATGCCTGAATGAAATGATCTCATTCTCAAAATCAATTTCCGATCTTAATAAATGCACTAAAGCATTTGATTTCCCTTTTACGTATTTTCCATTACTGTCGAAAATGGCATATTCCCTGTCGTGCACCAAACAGCCACCATTGCCTATTTGAGCACTTTGTAAAGAAACCCCATCCAATGATTTAACCGGGTAAATGCTGATACTTTTTAAAATTGGTTTAATTCCCATGTTATTGATAATGATGCAGCTTACAAAAATAATTCCGGCGCCTTGTTTTGGTTTTAGTTGATCCCTATCGATATAAGATCCCGCCGTTTTCAGATTCGTAAAAAATCTTAAGAAAGTAATATCGTATTGTTTAAACCTAAACCCTGCCTGTTACCTGCAAATAAAAAATTTAATGTTTTATAAATAAATATTTATACTGTAAAGTAAATAAAATATTTTTTAGTCCGATCTTGTCCAGGTTTCGGTTCTGCCCAAAAATGAAAAACCGATATATCCCCTCAATTTTAAAGTATTTCTGCCTTTCAGGTACATATAGGCACTATAGGTTTTACCGGTTTCAGGATCATAAATATCCCCGCCCTTCCATTCATCATCACCGTTAAATTTAAAACCACTCATTATTACAAGACCAAGGCGGGGTTTACTTTGTTTGGTTTTATCAGGGTTTTTTGAATCCAGTTTTGGTTTCCCGTTAATATTGGGGTATTGCATCCAGACTATTTTTCCATAATATTTTTCACCCCATCTGTAAATTTCAATCTTTGCAGAATTATCGCCGGGAGTTAACCAGGTACCTGTTACATCATCCGCTTTGATTTGTGCTAAGCAGTAACAAGTTTCAGTTAATAAAATCAATATAAGTATTACGAATTTAAATTTCACGGGTATCTTGTTTTTTATATCTGTAAATCTATAATTATCCGGATGGATCTGTCATGATTTTCATCTTATCTGGTGTTAAACTTTTGATAGTCTTTGTAAGTTAGAAAAAGAACTTACCGGGATAAAAGACAGATTACCTTTTCAGTATTTATACGCATATGGCACAGTATTATAAATGTGCAGTACTGCAGCATTAATAGTCTGTGATTTATATTTTCATATTTCTGTACAATAAACAGCATTCCCTGCCTGGCAGGGAAAAAAACATCCAGGCGTAAGATCCGCTTTACCGGATTTGACGTTTTCAAAAATAATCTATGGTAAATTCATTACATCAGGAGATAACAATCTCTTATCCTTATTCTTTACTGATCCGGTACATATTGCCACTATCGGTTATTGCGAACAGCATTCCATTGTAATAAGTAACATCACGGAATCGTTCTTTCTTATCTTCCAATAATCTTTCTTCTCCAACCACTTTGTTGTTAACAATAACAAGCCTTGCTATATGGACACTGCTGAGTCCGCAAATGAAAAGATTGTTTTTCCATTCTGGTATAGCATTGCCCTTATAAAAAGCCATCCCGCTTGGGGAAAGAACCGGATCCCAATAATATACAGGTTGTTCCATCCCGGCTTGTTGTTGTATGGCATTCCCGATTTTTTCACCACTGTATTCCAGGCCATAGGTTATAACCGGCCAGCCATAATTTTTTCCGGGTTTTATGATATTGAGTTCATCGCCACCCCTGGGTCCAAATTCAGCTTCCCATAATTCACCTGTTACCGGATGGATATCCAGGCTTTGTGCATTGCGGTTGCCATAGGAATAAATCTCCGGCATTGTATTCTGCTGATTCAGGAATGGATTGCCCGGAGCCGGTTTACCATCTTTAGTAATTTTAAAGATTTTACCCAATCCTGAATTTAATAATTGTGCCTGTGCCCGGCCCTCCAGGATAGATCGTTCTCCTGTGCTGACAAAAAGATTTCCGTCCTTATCAAAAATCAGCCTGGAGCCAAAATGAAATCCACTTTTTAAAGCCGGGGTGGCACGAAAGATGACAACAGGATTCTCCATTTTTGCTGTAGCTTCATTCAACTGGCCTTTGGCCACTGCCATCAGGTTTCCTGATTCAAATTTTTCGGCGTATGACCAATACAATGTTTTATTGCTGGTGAAACCGGGGTCCAATGCTACGTCCAGCATACCTCCCTGTCCACCCGGATCAACTTCAGGAAAACCGGTGATCTTTTTTTCAAACGCGCCTCCGGTAGTATAAATTTGCATGTACCCGTTTTTCTCTGTGATCAGTAATCTACCATCGGGGAGTGGGATAACTGCCCAGGGCCTTCCTAACTTTTCTGCAATTTTTTCAGCTTTATATACTGTAACAGTTTTTACTGCTTCAATTCTTGTTTGTCCTTTAAATGCGGGCTTATAATTAGTATTCGCCTTTTTCGTTTCCACCGATTTAATTTTAGTGGTATCCCGGCTGGTACCCTCTTTTTCTGATGCATTATTATTACTACATCCTGATGCATAACCTGAAAAGAGGATGCCAGATAAATATAAAAAAAATTTTGCCTGCATGATTTATAATTTAGTTGATGAATTGTAAAAATACGAACTGAATTTTTTCTTACATAATTTTAGCTGTTAATAAAAAACAACGCTTTAAATCATTCGTTTTATACCCGTCTCTTTATTTTTCCCTGTGCTTGCTAAATGATTTTATCGAGGCATTTATAAATAAGATTAAAATTTTTCAGGTGGCATCGGCAACAATACATTTGTTCTTTTTTTATACGCTTCAAAGGCCCGGTCGCCTTTATATTTTTTTTCCAGCATAGGGATACCCGAAACAAATACAATCAGTAACGTAATGGAAAGCGGGCCGATAATAAAGAAAAAACTATTATTCAACGGGAGCGTAATAATAAAAATACCCCACCACATCAGTATCTCTCCAAAATAATTGGGATGACGGGAATATTTCCATAGCCCCGTTTGCAAAATGGTGCCTGGTGTTTTACGTTGCTTAATAAAAACAGCAAGTTGCCAGTCGGCCACAGTCTGAAAATAAAAACCAGCCAGCCAGCAGCCTAAACCAATACAGGTAAATACATTCCATTGTACAGGTGCGGCAACAGCCGCATGTATAACAGGAGAAAGAATTACAAGTAACAAAACGCCCTGCAGCAAAAACACCTGCCCGTAACTGCGCCAGTAAAACGTTTTACCCCATTTTTCCCGCCAGGCTTTGTAACGAAAATCTTCAGCTTTATTTTTATTGCGGTTATAAATGTGCAGGCTAAGCCGTAATCCCCAAAGTGTAACGAGTATATATAAAAGTATTAAAACCGGTGAAGCAGGATAAGTATATAAAAGATAGCTGCAAATTACAATATAACCGATGCCCCAGGCAATATCGGCTATATCATTTCTTTTTTTATAAACTGCTGCTGCAAACCAAACTGTAGCATAAATAAAAATGATGATGAAACAGTGTATGAAAACCGTTAACATTTAAGCTACACATTTTACTATGTAAAAACCTGCTGTACTTACAATGCCGGTAAGAACGGAGCCCCAGATGATATCAATAAAAACAATGGGCAATGGCCAATCTTTTAAAGTGGCTAAATTGGTAAGGTCGTAAGTGGCATAGGTAAAAAATCCAAACAATGCCCCGCTTATTATTGCTTTAACAACCGAGTTTTTTTCAACCGCCGGCAAAATGGCAAAGTAAAATATACCAACAATAAACAGCAGGTAAAAAATAATGGCAGCCGTCCAGTTTACTTTATCGCTTAAAAAACTGCCCAGGTATTTTTTGTACAGGTCTTTGGCAAAATAACCAAGCCAGGCCATATCCACTGCAAAAAAAACAACAGTGGTAAGCAGGTAACTGATGATGAGTTTATAAAAAGGCATGGATATAAAGTTAAACTAAATGCCCGATAATAACCCGGTGGATATTTTGAAAAAATATTTATTTCTTTTGACTTATTAATAAAAAGGGTCGTTTCTGAGATAGTGATGAACGGCAGCTGATTTGTACGAAAATTTTCGTTAATTTGAATTCAAAGACTAAAATATAAATCATGAATATTAAAATGATCCTGTTTTGTTGTATGATCTTAACAGGTTGTACCCATGCAGAGAAAAAAGACAGCACCAATGATCTTTTGTCGAAAAAGATGGATGATTTTCTTGCAGGGCTTGTAAAAAACAATAATTTCAGTGGAGCGGTTTTAGTGATGAAAGATGGGCAGGAGGTTTTAAAGAAAGGATACGGGTTTGCAAACCGGGAAGACAAAACTCCATATACAGCACAAACTATTTCCACGGTGGGTTCGGTAACCAAACAGTTTACAGCTACTGCTATTTTAAAACTGGAAATGATGGGAAGGCTTTCAGTTAATGATGCTTTGGAAAAATTTTTTCCGGATGCCCCTGCCGACAAAAGGAAAATTACCCTTCATCAGCTGCTTACTCATACTGCCGGCTTTAAGCCGGAGATTGGGGATGATTATGAACCCTTAACCAGGGATGCATTTATAAACAGAGCAATGGAAACCCCGCTACATTCAGCTCCCGGCGAACGCTACGATTATACCAATGTTGGATTCAGCATATTGGCGGCTATAGTTGAAATAACCGGTGGGTTGAATTATGAACAGTTTTTACAAAAAAATCTTTTTGAACCGGCAGGAATGAAATATACAGGTTATACCATACCAGACTGGAAAAAACAAACCCTGGCCACGGGTTACCGGGGAAAAGAACGGTGGGGAAAATCAAACGAAAAACCATGGGCAGCCGACGGACCTTACTGGAACCTGAAAGGCAATGGCGGTATTTTAAGTAATGTAGAAGAAATGTATCTGTGGCACAAAGCCCTGCTTACTGATAAAATATTGAATGCTGCCGCAAAAGAAAAGCTGTATAAGCGCCATGTAAAAGAAGGGGCCGATGCCGATTCTTATTATGGCTATGGATGGGCCATTATGCCCACACCCCGTAATACCTGGTTGATTACACATAATGGCGGCAACGGAATCTTTTTTTGCGATGTGCTTCGTTTTCTTGATGAAAAAGTAACAATCATTTTTCAAACCAATGCTGCACAGCGGGGCCAAAATGATATTGCCTTTTTGCTGGCACGTATGGTTTTTAATCCTGGCTTTGGACCAGATGTAAAACCTGCATCGGCTATGCAGGAATTTAAAACCCTGGCCGAAGCCCCGCATGGAAAAATATTACAGGAACTTACTTCTATAATGATACAAGGAGCAAACGAACCATTAAAAAAATTCATTACCGATAATTTTACGCCCAGGTTTAACGATGCCGTTCCTTTGGCAGAACGCCTGCCCCGACTTAAAAAAATAGGCAGCCGGATAAAAGATGCGTCTATAGAAAAAGTAATGTATGATGGTGAAAAAACAGATATCTATTTTAAAACCGCAACAGGCACAGTAATTTTTGGTGCCATTATACAACAGGGTAAAATTGACGGGTTGATGGTTCAGGATTAATTTATTGAAAGTTTTTGGTACCCTTTTTTGGATTGAAAATAAATGACTGGGGGTTCTATCGCCTGGCACAAATAAAAAATTATGCCTTTACCAAGTATTTGGATGAAGTTGAAAAATAAAACAAGATCAAATACTATATTATTTACCCGGCTTTGATGGCCGTACTTCTATCTTGCTTGGCAAGGTACGGGGGTTCATGTGCAATAGGTCAGCCACCAGCTGGCCAATATCTTCGGGTTGTATCTTCCAGGCATCAGCATCAGTGGGCACATGGTTATTAAAATAAGTGGCTACTGATCCGGGCATGATCGTACTCACTTTAATGCCAAATTTTCTCAGGTCCAGCATAATGGCCTGTGTAAAACCTACCAGCCCATACTTACTGGCATTATAGGCAGCGCCGTTTTCAAAAAAGTTGGTACCGGCTAAACTGGCAATGGTAATAATATATCCTTCTGATAATTTTAACGGATCAATACAAGCCTTAACGCTATGGAAGACGCCGGTAAGGTTGGTATCAATAGTGGCTTTCCAATCCGCTTCCGTTAAACTGTCAATGGGGGCAAAGTGGCCCACACCTGCATTGGCAACCAGTACATCCAGTTGTCCAAAATGATCCATTATTTTTTTAACGGCATTAGTCTCCGAAGCCAGGGAACATACATCCGATTGCACTGCCAGGATCCTGTTTGCATCATTACTCAATAATGCCGCCGCCTGTTTTGCTGCCTCTATTTTACGGCTGCTTATGGCCACCCTCATGCCATTGGCCAGTAAGGTTTTTGCAATACCTAAGCCTATCCCTTTACTGCCGCCGGTTATATAAGCTACTTTATTGGTCAGGTTGTTTGGCATGGGGTTACAAGTTTTATTGATGGTTAATTACTGTTTTAAAAATTGCAGGCTTGCATTCACAACTGCCTCCATTGCAGCAGGCAGCTCATCTGCTGTCCAAGGATGCCTGCGCCCAAATACATGATCGCTGTCTGTTATAAATAATTGAGCTGCAGGATGCCAGTTTTGTAAATCATGGGCTGTTGAAACCGGAACTGCATTGTCTGCCGTACCATGGCAAATTAATACAGGAATAGAAAGGCTTGTGATTGCTTTTTGAATATCCAGCTTTTCACTGTTTTGTTTGTAATCTTCATGCAACTGGTAATACATGGGCATTTGCTGATTGGTCCGGCTGTTGTTGTAAAAAGCAACACCGGTTTCCTTCCAGGCCTGCATTTTTTCAGGGGGCCAGCTTCCCCAGGGTGTTTTACATTCGCCAATGGCTGCCCAGGTAACCAGTTTTTTTATGCGTTTGTCAGCTGCCGCCTGCAGTATGGCAATTCCACCACCCATGCTATGCCCCATCAGGTAAATACGGTTGCTGTCTATAAGGTAGCTATAGATGTTACCCGAATCACAGACCCAATCCACCACCAGTTTAAGATCAACCAGCTGTTTGGTATAATTATTATTACCAAATGCTTCCAGGTTGGTAAACTCATCCGGAAGTTCGGGCGTGGTACCATTGTGCGAAAAATTAAATTTCACCATTGTATAACCGGCCCCGGAAAATTTTTCAGCGATCAGGTCAAAATTACCCCAGTCTTTAAACCCATTAAACCCATGAGCATAGATCACAACAGGTTTTTGTACCGGGTCATTTTTAAAAAAAATATCGAGTGTAATGGGAAGTTTATTTGCGCCGGATATGATGATGTTTTTTATAGAAGTCATCGGTTTACTATTATACTATTCGGTATCAGCGCTGCTGTACCCGTTATTTTCTTCATCTTCAGCGCCGGTTTCTTCTGCAATATCATCAAGTTCGGAGCCAGGTATATCCAGGTCTTCGCCGGTCAGATCAAAACTTGCTTCATTAATAAGTTCTCCGTCTTCATCAGTTGTATCCAGTGCCGATCTTCTTAAATTATTATTATCAACAGAAATACTGTTTTCCATACTATCATCCAGCAAAGCCCTTTCTTCCGGGCTGATGTCTGCATCTTCAGGGCTTACAGAAGAAATTTTTTTATCCTTATTCATGGGCATTATTTTTTTTTAATAAAGTTACCAATCAATTACCGTTTAAAAGTGAAATTATTTAATAGCCAACCCATAGTGAATAAAAAAATTCAGCCGGTTTCTCCAGTCAGATTTCTGCGGTTGTTATAAAATTACCGCAATCAGATAATTTCAGAAACATGACGGTGGATATTTTTAGCCAGCAATGCGGTAGGCACATCATTTTCATCACCCCCAAAAGGGTCTTCAATTTCTTCGGCAATCAATTCAAGGCTGGCCAACACATAAAACACAAAAGCCACCACAGGGATCACATAAAAGCCCAGCTGAAATACATAACCAAAAGGCAGTGACATTACATAGAAGAAAATGAACTTTTTAATGAACACGCTGTATGAAAAAGGGATGGGTGTATTTTTTATCCGTTCGCAGGCACCGCATATATCGGTAAAGGATTGTATTTCGGAATTCAGAAACAGCAACTGTTCACCGCTTATCTTTTGTTGTGCATATAATAACTGTATACGCCGGTACAGGTGCAGCGCCACCTGGTTGGGAATATGTTTTGCATGGTCAATATCATGGTAAAGCTGTTTGTGCTCTTCGGCATCAAACAGATCAACCCTGGTTTGTTCCTTATGCAGGTGATTGTGGAGTGCGTAGGCATAGGCCGGTATTATTTTGCGAAAAAAAGTCCGCTGTTCTGTATCGCCAGCCGGTAATATGGCTTCCAGCTTCATGGCCAGGTTGCGGCTGTTGTTAACCAGGCTGCCCCAGAGTTTGCGTCCTTCCCACCAGCGGTCGTAGGCCGTATTGGTACGGAACACCAGCAGCATGGAAATGGCAAAACCAAGCAGGCCATGCATCAGCGGAATATTTTTAACATGGTTTAATTCCGAAAGCTTCCAGTAATAAAGTTCCAGCAAGGCAATAAGGCCGGCATATATACAAATGCCTGTAATAAGGGGTAATAGTTTACGAAATGTATCTGCTTTATGAAATTTAAAAATAAAAGTGAACCAGTCTTTGGTATTGTAAGAGATCATGATGCGGTTGTTTACTCAAAATTAAACATTAGGGTGAACTTCTGTATAGTGAATTTCTTTTCACCATTCATTATTATTTCACTCCTTTATTTAATGATTAAAAAATAATTGTCAATTTAATCAAAAGCACAGGTTTAATTATTATAACCCGGGATTCCTTAACCAAATTAAAGCCGTTATGCTTCCTGAAATGAAACCGGGGCGGAGCAAAAAAATATTTCACTGAAGCAACAAAAAAGAAAATGACGTTACCTTTGGTAATGCAAAATCTTAAACAACACTTTTTATTAAGAGACGATGTTACCTTTCTTAATTATGGTTCCTTCGGCGCCTGTGTAAAACCGGTGTTTGAACGGTACCAGCAATTTCAGTTAGAACTGGAACAGGAACCGGTACAATTTATAGCAGTTAACGGATTAAAGTACCTGGAAACAGCAAGAGAGGCTCTGGCCGGTTATCTGCATTGCAATAAAGACGACCTGGTGTATGTAACCAACCCATCCTATGCAGTAAATGCAGTGGCTAAAAGTTTTGATTTTAAGCCCGGCGATGAAATACTGACCACCGACCTTGAATATGGCGCATGCGATAAAACCTGGGAATATTATTGTAAAAAAACAGGAGCTAAGTATGTAAAGCAACACATAACATTGCCCATTCATTCGAAAGAACAATTTGTAACCGAATTCTTTAAAGGATTCAGCCATAAAACAAAACTCGTTTTCATCAGCCATATTACCAGCAGCACCGGCTTGCGGCTACCCGTGGAAGAAATATGTGCTGCAGCAAAAGAAAAAGGCATAATGACTTTTGTGGATGGAGCCCATGGTCCCGGGCAAATACCATTGAATTTAGTGGACTCCCCTTTTGATATGTACACCGGTGCCTGCCATAAATGGATGATGACACCCAAGGGCAGTTCGTTCCTGTATGTAAAAAAAGAATACCAGCATTTGGTTGATCCGCTGGTAGTGAGCTGGGGTTATCATGCATTGTTTCCTTCTGCTTCAACCTTTATCGATTATCACCAAATGAACGGCACCCGGGATTATTCGGCATTTTTAACGATCCCAACTGCCCTTGATTTTATGGCAGCTCATAACTGGCAACAGGTGGCGGCCGATTGCAGGAAACTGGTACAGGCAAATGCCCCTGATTTTTGTAACCTGCTGGATGCAACCCCTCTTGCTCCGATCAGCAATGATTTTATTGTACAACTTTATAGTGCCCAAATAAAAACAACCGAACCCGAAAAACTGCACCGGCATTTTTTCGACAACTATAAAATTGAGATACCGGTAATGCGGCATGCTGATAAAGTGTACCTGCGTTATTCAATCAATGCCTGTAACAGCCAGCAGGACCTTGATATATTGTTTGCGGCTATTAAAGATATAAAAAGTAAAACAGGCCTGATCGGGTAAGCCTGGGTATTTTTTTTGCAGAAACACAATCGGGGTAAGGGATGCAGATGGAAACCTGAGTTATTTATCATACCCGGGTATATACAAATAATATCCTCCGGAGTAAACATTTTCTACTGCTTTTACATACTCCTGCGCTGGTGATGTTACAGCAACCCATCCCTGGGCCCATTCCATAAGTTTAAAAAAATAAGCATGATCATCATGCATACTGTTAATGATAATTTTTAATCTGGGGTATTGCTCTTTCAGTAAAGGAAGAAAGCTGAATATGTTTCCTCCATCCATATGATCGCCGGTCATTAATATATCCGGCTGAAATTTCGTCAACAGCGTTAATATCTCCTCAAAGTTGCTGGCTTCCCGGGTTATTTGAATATGCGGTGCCTGTTTCTTAAATACCTGATCAATTCCCCTGCGGTAAATTTCATGGCCATGGGCAAGCATCATTCTTATTATTTGCTTTTGCATACAGGAAAATATAAAAAGTATAAAGCCAGGTTAGGCAATAGAAAGGTAAGAAAAAATACAGTTGTTTGACCGGAAACCAGGCCGGAGATTTTGATCATATAAAGTTACCAAGGTACCACTTGTACCCCTCTTCGTCGGGAAATATGGTATGCTTTCTTTCTTTTGCCGCATATCTTAGCAGGTGCAACAACTGCAGCTACTGATTTTTATATTATATTTAGTTAAAAAAAATTTAGCCCGTCTTTAACCAGGGACAGCTTCAATGAAAAAAATGCGATATGAAAGATAACGACACAACCTACAAAGTAAAAGTAAATGAATTTGAGTTTTCATTTTCGAAGGAACAGATCGATGCAGTTGACCTGGTACAAAGATCTCCGGTGGCGTTTAACCTGTTAATGGACCACCGTTCGGTGAATGTAAAACTGGTAGAAGCTGACAGAACGGCTAAGAAATTAACCATAGAAGTGGAAGGAGAAAACTTTGACATAGAAATAAAAGAAGCGCTGGATCAAATGCTGGAAAAAATGGGCTTTGGGTTGGCGGCCAATAAACAGATCAAAGAGATAAAAGCACCCATGCCCGGATTGGTACTGGAAATTGCTGTAACGGCAGGGCAGCAGGTAACCGAAGGCGAAAAGATCTTAATACTGGTGGCCATGAAGATGGAAAACAGCATAATGATTCATGCCAATGCAACTATTAAACGAATTGCAGTTGTTGCAGGTCAGGCTGTAGAAAAAGGGCAGGTATTGGTAGAACTGGAATAAAAAATGCGCTGAAAGAACATAATTTATTATAAACAAATAAACCAGGATGAAAAAAATATTAGTCGCCAACCGGGGAGAAATTGCTTTACGTATCATGCGTACCATTCGCAAGATGGGCATTAAATCAGTTGCGGTTTTTTCGGAAGTGGATAGAAATTCACCGCATGTATTATTTGCAGATGAGGCTGTTTGCCTGGGCGCTCCTGCCTCCACTGAATCATATTTAAATGCTGATAAAATAATTGCCTTTTGCAAACAACTTGGGGTGGATGGTATACATCCGGGTTATGGTTTCCTGAGTGAGAATGCGGAGTTTGCTCAAAAAGTTGAAAATGCCGGGATTTCATTTATCGGGCCAGGGCCGGAGGCCATGCGTATCATGGGCTCAAAACTGGCTGCCAAAGAATGTGTAAAAAAATATGAGATACCCATGGTGCCGGGCATTGATAAAGCCATTGATGATATTGCTGTAGCAAAAAAAACTGCAAATCAAATTGGCTATCCAATTCTCATTAAAGCTTCTGCCGGTGGTGGCGGTAAGGGTATGAGGATCGTAGAAAAAGAAAAAGATTTTGAAGAACAAATGCAACGTGCCGTTAGTGAAGCCAGTTCTTCATTTGGTGACGGATCAGTATTTATAGAAAAATATGTTACCTCTCCGCGTCATGTTGAGATACAGGTACTGGCAGATAAATACGGCAACGTAGTACATTTGTTTGAACGGGAATGCAGCATTCAGCGGCGACATCAGAAAGTAGTGGAAGAATCTCCTTCTGCTGTTTTAACTCCGGCGTTGCGGAAGCAAATGGGTGAAGCAGCGGTAATGGTGGCAAAGTCCTGTAATTATGTAAGCACCGGCACCGTGGAATTTTTAATGGATGATAAACTAAATTTTTATTTCCTGGAGATGAATACCAGGCTGCAGGTAGAACATCCCGTTACAGAAATGATAACCGGCATCGACCTGGTGGAAGAACAGATAAAAATTGCAAGAGGAGAAAAATTAAGTTTTATACAGGATGATCTTACCATTAATGGCCATGCAGTGGAACTGAGGGTATATGCTGAGGACCCGCTAAATAATTTTTTACCCTCAATCGGTACGTTAACTACTTATATAAAGCCTGAAGGAGAAGGTGTACGGGTGGATGATGGTTATGAAGAAGGCATGCCCATACCTATTTATTATGACCCGATGATCGCCAAACTGGTAACCCATGGCAAAGACAGAACAGAAGCCATACAGAAAATGAAAAAGGCAATTAAAGAATATAAGATCGAAGGTTTAGCTACTACCCTGCCCTTTGGTACTTTTGTTTTTGAACATGATGCTTTTCTTAGTGGAAAATTTGATACGCATTTTGTAAAGAACTATTACACACCGGAGCTGATCAAAGAAAAACAAAAAGCAAATGCAGAGATCGCAGCAATCGCAGGCATAAAATACTGGATGGATAAACAAAAAATTACGCAACCGGTTGAACATAAAACAACCAGCTGGAAACGCAGGCTGGCATAAAAAAATTAATACGCTTTTTAAAGGACCGGGTAAAAAAATAAATGCATGAAATCAAAAATTAAAATACTAAGAGAAAAGATTGAAGAAGGAAAGTTAGGCGGCGGTAAAGACAGGAATGACAAGCAACATAAAAAAGGAAAGCTTACAGCAAGGGAACGTATAACTTTATTAATGGATCCAGGTTCCTTTGAAGAAATAGGCGCACTCGTATTACACCGCACTAAAGATTTCGGGATGGAAGACCAGCAGTTTGCCGGTGATGGGGTGATCACCGGTTATGGTACGGTGAATGGCCGGTTGCTGTATGTGTTTGCCCAGGACTTTACCGTGTTTGGCGGCGCCTTATCAGAAACACATGCAGAAAAAATTTGTAAGATCATGGACCTGGCAATGAAGACCGGCGCACCCATGGTTGGGTTAAATGATTCGGGTGGGGCCAGGATACAGGAAGGCGTTCGTTCGCTGGGAGGTTATGCCGATATTTTTTACCGCAATGTATGGTCATCCGGTGTAATACCGCAGATATCAGCCATCATGGGGCCATGCGCCGGGGGCGCTGTTTATTCTCCGGCTATCACTGATTTTACACTCATGGTAGAGGGTACCAGTTATATGTTTGTTACCGGCCCCAATGTTGTAAAAACGGTTACCAATGAAGAAGTAAGTTCTGAAGAACTTGGTGGAGCTTCCACACATTCTACCAAATCGGGAGTAACCCATTTAACTGCTGCCAATGATATGGAATGTATTGTGCAGGTAAAAAAATTATTGAGTTACCTGCCGCAAAACTGTGAGGATATTACCCCAAAAGATCCTTACACATTTGTTGATGAAACAAGAGAAGTTTTGGAAAACATTGTTCCTGAAAGTCCCAATCAACCTTATGATATCCGTGAAGTGATAAAAGGTATTTGCGATGAAGATACATTCTTTGAAATTCATAAGGACTATGCCGAAAATATTGTAGTGGGCTTTTCAAGATTAGCCGGAAGAAGTATCGGCATTGTTGCCAATCAGCCCAATTGCCTGGCAGGTGTACTGGATATCGACAGTTCTAAAAAAGGAGCAAGGTTCACCCGGTTTTGCGATTGCTTTAATATTCCTTTACTGGTACTGGTAGACGTACCGGGATTTTTACCCGGTACCGACCAGGAGTGGAACGGTATAATAACCAACGGTGCAAAATTATTATATGCATTAAGTGAGGCCACCGTGCCCCGTGTTACGGTTATCACCAGGAAAGCGTACGGCGGTGCCTATGATGTTATGAACTCCAAGCACATTGGTGCTGATATGAACTTTGCCTGGCCAACGGCAGAGATTGCCGTAATGGGGGCAAAAGGAGCCAGTGAAATTATTTTTAAAAAAGAAATTGCTGAAGCCGCTGACCCTGCTAAAAAACTTTTAGAGAAAGAAGCGGAGTATGCCGAAAAATTTGCAACGCCTTACCTGGCAGCAGAACGCGGTTTTATTGATGAAGTAATAGAGCCAAAGGAAACCCGGAAAAAACTCATTAAGACCTTTGCCATATTGGAAAACAAAGTCGCAAAACGGTCGAGGAAGAAGCATGGAAATATTCCACTGTAATAAATTTTGGGGTGAAAAAAATTTAATTAATCTCCTTTGTTTGTATCACGCTGCTCTATTATTTCTTTTCACTATGGTTGATGCTAAAAAGAGCCATCTTTTTAAGCATAAAAAAATGACGGACATTAAACCGTCATCTTCCTTCATGAATTTTATACAACCTGATTTTACCTAAAATTTTTTAACCAGGTTATACATAAAGATCGTTGGAGGACCTTCTACACCAGCAGCCTGCATCTTATTCTTAAGGTCTTTTGAGGCAAAGAATGCTTTTGCTTTTTCTAAGTCGCCTACCACTTCAACAATAGTCACCATCTTATCATTGTCAACCTCATAACCTACCGATCTGTCGGTAAGGCCGGCATCCTTTCTCGCCTGCTTGTGGTTATCGAATTCTTTTTTCCAGGCAGTCCAATCCTTTACTTTATGGGTTATCATGGCACGGGTAGAGGGGTCATTCGTACTAAGAAACAAGGTTTGCCTGTTGTAATACATAATGGTTGGCGCACCCACAACTCCGCTTTTTTGCATACGGTTCTTCAGTGTGGGCAGGGCAGCAAATGCTTTCGCTTTATTAATATCATCCATTTTTAAGGCCACCATTACCATATTGGTATCATCAACCCCTCTAGATACCCCGTAATTATGGAGCCCATATGATAACCGTACTGAATCTTGTGATTCGTACAACGGGAGCCACCTGGCAAAATCTGAAACAGTATGTTTAATGAGCATTAAATTACCTGAATTGGTTGTTGCCTCTACTTTGGGAGCTGCAACGCTGTCATTCTTTTCTAAGGCTTCTGTCCCTTTGTTTTCTTCACCCTGATTACAGGAACTAAAGAAAAGGAACATGATGCTAAAAGCAAGAACGCTTGCTGAAAATTTAATTGATTTCATTGTTTATAAATTTTTATGTTCAATATATTATTTACCTGTTATGACAAACAAAACAAAAAGGGTATACTTTAATAGAACGAATGTAAAAAACAAAGCCTGCAATTAAAATGACCTAGCTCATATATTCACTGACAGGCATAATTTTTATTTTTGTGCCCTTGTTGCCCTCGCCATCTCCAATCATGTATCGTTATCCCTTTGAGATAAATTCTTTATTGGCGGTTCTTCTCATTACCAGCTTAAATCAGTTATACCAAAAATGTTTTGTCGCATTATAAATCATAGGGCAGGTAATTTAAATAAACCGGGCCGCAGGGTTTTAAATCTGCGGCCCGCTTTATTTGTGCTTGCAATTTTCAAATTCCTTATCCTTGCAAATACCCGGAGCTATAAAGGATATAGCATCAGGTTGCCGGTTTTCATAACCTGATTTTTTAACATTAAATCAATTATTTATGAAAAAAAATTCTCTTTGGCATTTATTTCATTAACCTTAGTTTTTTGGGTATATACAGTATATCAACCTTACCTTTTATAAGCCATGAAACTCCAAAAAATATCAGGGCTATTGCTTCCAGGCAAAAGACAGGGTGTACCATATCGAGCCAATGGTATTTACCTTCAATCCATATACTGTAAATAAAGATCAATCCAAGGCACAGGAGCATTATTATTCCACAAACCAGGTAGGTGTTGTGGTGTTCTTTTTTTCCAAACGATTTAATATCATCAGTTCTTCTGAAATTAACTATCGACATTAATGCCAGGGATATAAAAAATAATGAAGCCATGGTAAAGTGTATATAACCGGTATAGGTACTGCTCACAAAAATGCGCATATTATCAGTAATGCAACTTGTTGCTCCTGCCGGAAAGACTACAACCCCCAGTGCAAATAATCCGGCAAACGTTGTAACCAAACTGTCTGAGAATCCTTTTTCGCCGGAACGGATTTTATGTCCTTTGTAACAGAACATAAATAACGCCACTGCACAAAGCACACCGGTAAACAGTTCTCCTACTGTACTGTAGTAATAATGACTTATCGAAAATTTGAAAGAATTTTGAGCTTCATATAACGGAGCACAGGAAGTTTTAATAAAAAAATTGTTATTTAAAATGTTCAGGCTGTTTACCACGTAGTTTCCGATCAACAGCATAAAAGGCAGAAGCAAACCAAGCCAGCCAATTGCCCTGCGTAACTTCAGGTATGAAATTATTAATTCACTGTTGTCTTTTTTAATTGTAATGGCTTCCATAATTTGATATTTTAATTATTATTTAAATGGTTACTGAACAAATCTTCCCCACAATGCATCAGCCCGCTTAAATACAGTTGGAGCTGTTTCCTGAATTGAATCTTTAAATTTCGAATCTTTACCGGAACTGCAATGAATTACTTTTTGCATCTCTCCACCCGAAACTGCAGATACAATGCCCACATGGTCAATCTTGTTACCGGCTCCATAAACAACTATGCAACCCACTTCAGGCGAATTTAGTTTTTCAAAAATGCCTGCCTGGCTGTTAACATCAGCCTCCATTGAATCGGTAAATATCCACCCCCCAAATTGTTTATAAAATGGTATGGTTGTTTTTCTTGATAAACCCAAAGACCAGCAAACAAACCCGCTGCAATCGCATAATTTGTTACCAGTTGGTAATGTTGCCCCGGGGATGGTACCCCCCGCTCCCAATTTGTACCTGATGCCCTTGTTTATGGCTGAAGAAGCTCTGTCTGTTATTGAATTTGTATTTTTTGCAACAGTAATATCTGCATTTTTGGGAACATCCTCAATGTTTGGGATCTGAATTTCCTGGTTAACATAAATGTGATTAACATTGTCAATTTTCGGGTTAAATGCCATAATGATATCAACCGATACCGAAAATGCTTTTGCAATTTTTGAAAGGCTGTCGTTTTTTTTGATCCTGTAAATCATAATAGCTGGTTTAAATTTTAAAATCAGTAGTATACATAAGAAATCTGCCCCGGTTTATGCGGCATCTATCTACTAATATAATAAACAATAAGCCGGGTTGCAATACCTCAAAGAGGGTATTTGCCTGCCTTTATAAATATGGAGTAAAGTAACTGGCAGAGAAAACAGATCTTATTGAAATCCATACCACCATCAGGTCTTTGATCAATGGCGGCGTTTATTTTTTTATCCTTTATAATTTTATAAAGTAAGCATACTGCCCGAAGTTATCAGAACAGACCTGGCAGAATACCCGGGGCAGTGAAAAAAACAATGTATTGGTATTGCCACAAAACAGATGAGGTATTAAGGGCTTCCCTGCACCAGTGATAACTCCATCAATTCTTCCAGATAGCCCCAAGTCCTGCTTCCCATAATTCTTTATTCAATGCAGGGATATTCTTTTCCAGGATCTCTTTTGCACTTGCTTTAAACACAGCCCAAGCTGCATTTAATTCCTGCAGACGGTCGAGTGAAGGTTTATTTACAACAGGGATATCACTTTCCGTTTGGTTGATCAGAAATAAATAGTTGGCTGTAAATTTTGCTGGAAAATTATCTGCATCATCATACACTTTTGTTTTTCGCTGTATCATGTCTTCATCCCAGGCTTTCATCTTCGTTGCCAATGTTGATCCTTCCGTTTTTAATGCTTTGTATTTTTCATCTGAGGGCAGCGATGCCAGTAACGATTCCAGTTGTACTCTTTTTTCATTCATGCTGTTTACCATTTTGTGCATGGCAGACAGTTCATTTTCCATACCGCTCATGATGCTGTTATATTCTTTATATGCAGCCGCACCTGTTGGGTATAATGGATTAGCCAGTATCTCTGCATCGGCCAAAAGTTTTTGTTCACCCATTTTTAGGGTAACAGTGTATTTACCCGGAATAGCCTTATGCCCCCGGTAGCTGGCTTCAATATAAACATCAGGCACACCCGGCATGGTGCTGTAACGCATGTTCCAGACAAAGCGGTTCAGCCCTTTTGTTTTTAACAAAACAGGTTCTGCCGGTGGGCCACCATCATATTTTTTATACGTACTGTCTTTTTTTGAACTGAATGTATTAACGGTGTTTCCTGAGGCATCTTTTATTTCCATTGTCAGCATGATGGAATCTTTTGGATCAGGAAGCTGGTAATAGATCACTACACCCGTAGATGGATTTACGCCACTATACTTATTTTGACCTGTGAAATCGGCACTGGACTCATCCAGCTCACTAGACCCATTTACCAGGTATGCCGGTGAAGGGTTAAAAAATGAAAATGCTGTAACCTCTTTTTTATACTGGCGGATCAAACTCAGATCATCCAAAATCCAAAACGAACGGCCCGATGTGGAAGCAATTAAATTCCCCTGGTGAATGCGCAGATCAGTAATGGGTGTAACCGGCATATTCAACTGAAAGGAATCCCAGTTTTTTCCTCCGTCCCGGGAAATGTATATTCCCGTTTCCGTTCCTGCAAATAACAGATCTTTTCTTTTATCATCTTCTTTTACTACCCTGGTAAAAGCCCCGTCCGGGATACCATTTGTTATTTTGGTCCATGTTTTTCCATAGTCGGTAGTTTTATACAAACCCGGTGTATGGTCATTAAATTTATATCTTGTTGTTGCGATATACGCTGTTGCCTTATCAAACGGCGATATTTCAATTGCGCTGATCAGGCATTCCTGCAAACCGGCAGGTGTTATATTTTGCCAGTGTGCTCCATTATCTTTTGTCAGGTACACATATCCATCATCGCTTCCGGTATAGATCACTCCTTTTTCATACGGTGACTCAATAACATATGCAAGTGTTCCATAATTTTCTGCACCTACCGCTTCGTTGGTATAGGGAACCCCCGGCTTGCCTTGTTTCGCTTTTTCATTTCTTGTAAGATCAGGGGATACTTCTGTCCAGGTTTTGCCCATATCTGCAGTTCGCAATAAATATTGAGAGCCATGATAAAAAACAGCAGGCTCATGTTTACTCCATATAATGGGCGCATTCCAGTTGAACCGGTATTTCATATCTTTTGCATCAAGGGTTAAATACTGAATGGGTGCAGCCATAATATTTGTACCGGCCTTTGCTTTTGTATTTAATACTTCAATGGTGCCCTGGTAACTTCCTCCTAAAACAAATTTCGGATCATCAGGATCAAATGCAAGAAAAGCACTTTCGCCACCTGCAGAAGCAGACCAGTTTGTATTATCGATGCTTCCACTCCCGGGTGCGCGGCTTGCAATTTTTATTGAGCTGTTATCCTGTTGCCCTCCATAAATATTGTATGGAAACTGGTTGTCTGTATTGATGCGGTAGATTTGTGCGGTAGGCTGATTATTCTGGCTGCTCCATGATTTGCCCTGGTTAAATGTGATAGCAGAACCACCATCATCAGATATGATCATGTTGTTGGAATTGACGGGATTGATCCAGAGGTTATGATAATCGCCATGGGTGGCGGAAATATTATCCCATGTTTTACCGCCATCAATGGAACGGAGTGCAGGTGCACTCATCACATACAATGTGTTTTCATTCATTGGATCGGGAAACAGTTCGATATAATACCAGGCCCTTTGTATTAAATGATTATCGTTTGAAACCTGGCTCCAGCTTTTACCGGCATCAGCCGACATATACAATCCACCTTCTTCTTTTTCTGAATCGCTTTCAATCAATGCATATACTTTTTCTGAATTGGACCGGCAAACGGCGATAGACATTTTGCCCATTTCATTTGGCAACCCTGCACTCATTTTTTCCCAATGTTCTCCTGCATCTGTTGATTTATATAATCCGCTGCCGGGCCCGCCGCTGATCACTTTCCAGGGCAGGCGGCCATACTCCCACATAGCGGCATAGAGAATCATCGGGTTGTTCATGTCCATAGATATTTCTGAAGAACCGGTTTTATCATTTACATATAAAACATTTTTCCAGGTAACACCCCCATCAATTGATTTAAAAATTCCACGTTCTTTTGAATTACTGTATAATGCCCCCTGCGCCGCCACATATACTATGTTTGGATCTTTGGGATGAATGACAATCCTGGAAATATGCTGCGTAAGACCAAGCCCTGTATTCTTCCATGTCTTTCCCGCATCTGTTGATTTGTAAACACCATCACCATGATGGGTCATTACTCCACGCACGGCATGTTCACCCATACCAACATACACCACATTGGCATCAGATTCTGCAACCGCTACAGCACCTACCGATCCTGTTTTAAAATATCCATCAGATACATTGTTCCAGGTTATACCCATGTCATCTGTTTTCCAAAGGCCGCCACCTGTGGTACCCTGGTAATAAACAGCAGGGTTAACTACTACGCCTGTGGCGCAATTGGAACGGCCACCACGAAAAGGCCCGATGCACCTCCATTTTACCGGTTTAAAAAAACTATTCGGGACATTGGCGGCAGAATCTTTTTTTGTTTGTGCCACAGCACTGAAAACAACTGAAAACAGGATGATAAACAGGAGCGTTAGTTTTTGCATACCGGAAAGAATTTAGTTTGGAAATATAATATTATTTGAACACTAATTCAGTTCCTTCAGTGTCTTTTTTCAGGGAATTAAGGAATGTGCATGGCAATGGTATACATCTCCACAAATTATTATTTTACATTTTTGCACGGGAGTAATTCTTGGGGGCACAAACCTATTCGAAGGAGAAGTTTCAAAAAAACAATCATTACACCTTACCCGGGTTCATGATACGCTGATGTGGTAAAATGTGATGTCATCTGCCAGTCATTATTCCGGAAAGCATATACACGTAAATACTTCAGGTGATAACGATCCGTTTTTTCTTTATTCTTTTTTTTTACCGAAAGCTTACCCCTTGCGATAGCAAGGCCCGGATGCAATTCAACCACTACAGAATCATGCTGCCGCAGCAGGAAACTTCCCTTCGCTACCGAATTGAGCCAAGCCTGCTTGCCTTCAACCCGGCCAGAACCATGACTGAAAACAAAATCTGCTGCATATAATTTATCCAAAGCAATTGTGTTTTGTGCTACAACCAGGTTATCTATTTGCTGGTTGAGTAAAATAATAAAGTTGCTGTCTGAAGCCACGGGCGGCTGGGCCGCAAGAAAGTAAAACGGCAACATAATTGGTAACAACAGCAGTATAAATTTTTTCATAATGCAAAACTAAGATTTTGGATTGATCTAAGATACCCGGTTATGCCGGAAGCTGGTGCTGTTGATTTTGTGATTTGGTTCGTGGAGACAAGAATCAAGGCGAAGGGGGCCCATGCCTGCGCTTTTAAAATGCTTGGTACTGCATACCCCGGAGGCAAGGAAATAATTGTAACAAAAATAAAACTCCAGTAATTGTTTTTATGGTACCAGTTTAGCTATGCCTATTTTGTCACCTTTAAGATAAGCCTTGCGAAAAATACTGCTGTTGTTTTTTATTACGTCCTGTAGTTGTTCATCGGTAATTTTTTCATCTATACGGCGGCGTATTCTGTCGAAGCTGGCCATTTGATAACCCCGTTGGTTTAAATAGCCAAGTATAGATTTTACTAAAATATCATCAGGCGATGCTGTTGAAACCGGTTCTTGTAGCGGCCCTATTATATCCTGATCCTTATCCACTTCAATTTCCTTTATGCGTTCAATCAGTAATTCCCAGGGCAGTGCATTTGCGTTTGAAAAATCGAGGAATTGAATTGTTTCGAGTTTTGGATGCACTTTACACTCTGTAAGTTTTAGCGGAATAACGGGTTTCCCTTTACCAATGGCGTAAGCCCATTCGTATGTAACATAAGAAGATTCAGCAGAATTACTGCTGAGCGCAACCAAAATAACCTGTGCATTGGTAATGCCCAGTTCAATACCCTGCCGCCAGTCCATTCCTGCAACCAGTGCATTTTTATCCCGCCACATACTAATTTGTGCTTCGGCTAATTTTATTGCAGCCAGCTCAGCAAAGAAAAAATCTTTGGTGGAGTAGCTTAAAAATACTGTATTCATTTTGATTGTTTTTTTGTGAGGATAAGCCGGAAAAATCAAACATTTCCAAAATAATAAATTGTTTGCAACAATGCAAGAAAAGAATGTATCTCTTTTAACTTTTGTGTGCAGACTGAGGGTGTTACGTTAGTAAAAAATAATGGTATACAATTTCCAAGGCCAGGCTCATAGTTTGGAAAGTAAACGTTGCCGGGAAAAAGATAAAAAATGCCGCACTTGCCAAGGCTCAGTTTTTTAAGCCTGTCATTCAATTGACAATCTTTATTGTATTTTTTCCGAACTTACATAATTCTAAACGGCATACATGAAAAAACTAATTTTTCTCTCAGGGTTTTTGTCAGGCTGTTTTATTTCTTTTTCACAAACAGCATTACCTGCAGGCTGGAGAGCTTATCTTGTACGGCAAGACAGCAATCTGGTTGTATTTAACCTGAAAACCGGAACCGAAAACGGGAAGACAATATTATATGTGCTTAATGCAGCAGAAAAAATTAAAATAACTGCTGTTTCCGTTACAAAAGACTCGGTTAATTTCTACATGCCTGTTTTTGAATCTACCTTTAAATCAAAAAGAAATCCCGATGGCAGTTTGCAGGGAGTTTGGATAAAAGGAACAGGAGGTGCTTTTCAATATTGGCCATTCTTTGCTTCTCCGCAACAACCCTACCGGTTTATAAAAAACCTGGGCAAAGCAAAAACTAATATTTCCGGTAAATGGGATGTTACTATTACAAGGGCTAATGGAACCTTGCGAAAAGCAGTAGCCATTTTTAACCAGCAAAATGATAAACTCACCGGTACTTTCTTAACACCATCCGGTGATTACCGTTATCTTGACGGAATTGTTACAGGCGATTCATTAAAACTATCAACCTTTGACGGCGCACATGCTTATACTTTTTATGCAAAAATTGATGATGCCAAAAAGATTTCGGGTGGCGTTTTTTATTCCGGTATTAACGGAAAGGAAACATGGAAAGCTGTAAAGAATGAAAACATACCACTGCCTTCGCAGGATGAGCCCACCCGTTTGCGGGAAGGCGAAAGCAAACTGAATTTTTCCTTTAATGATCTTGACGGAAAACCGGTTTCTATTAATGATGAACGATACCGGAATAAAGTTTTGATCATTCAGATTTTGGGAAGCTGGTGCCCCAATTGCCTGGATGAAACAAAATTTTTGAATGACTACTACAACAAAAACAGCAGCAGGGGAGTAGAAGTAATCGGGCTTGCCTATGAGTATTCCGGCAACCTGGAACGATCAACAAAAAGCCTTCAAAAATTTCAACTGCTTTTTAATGTACAATACCCTATGTTAATTACAGGGGCCACAGCTTCTGATGACCATAAAACCGAAAAAACATTACCGCAGCTTACGCCGATCCGTTCTTTTCCTACCACTATTTTTATTGACAAAAAAGGAAGCGTAAGAAAAATAACAGGCAGCTTTTACGGGCCGGGCACCGGAATATATTTTGAACAGTATAAAAAAGAATTTTATACCCTGGTGGATGGATTACTGAATGAAAAATAAAGTGGCTATCCCAAATTGTAATAAAAACCGGATAACTAATTTGCTTTTTTCTTTTAGGGGAATGCTACAAGCAACCCGGGTTATCTGATTTTTATTGCCGGTACAATTTTACTTCCCCTAAATATAATTGTTAGTTTTTGTGTGCAGGCTGAGGATCTGTTTTTGCATTTAAATACTAATATGCAACATCCCTGGCTACGCTAATTGATTGGGAGGAGATGTTTCTGGGAATGAGATGTTATATTTGTTGGAGTCTTTAATTATTTAGGGTATGAGAGGCAGAGATACGCCAGACAGCTTTCCCTTTGCCGTATATCTGCGCCATTAATTTGAGAAGAAGTGGTTTGTGAAAAACTTGAACTACGGGTCAGTAACTTATTTCTTTATTTGTTTAACCGCCGTTATAAATTCCCATATCGTATCGGTTGTTCTGTCAATCAGCCCGGGCTGCAGGTGCTCATAAATATCTACAGGTTCGCCGGCATGCGCTTCTGCAATGGCATCCAGCAACTCGGGCATAGTAATTTCTTTAAGCCGGGCAATAATATAAGCTTGTTCCATTTTTTAAATCTAAAAATAAAATTTATTAAAGTAAAAAAAATTAAATCTCTTTAATTTTTCAACCCATTACCTTTTTTCCGATCTTTTGCTTACTTTACTGCTGCTTTATATCTTTTATCCTTTTTAATTCCACAACGGTATCTTTTTTATATCGCTTCCTGCCCACTGATCAAAAACGTATTTTTAACTTCAAAACAACTATAATTATGAAAAAATGGATGTTAGTATTTACGGCCGGCACTTTACTGATGGCTGCCTGTAACAATGAAAAAAAAGAAGCCGCAGGTGCCGAAGAGCCTACGGCTAAAAAAGCAGTAACCATGGCTTATACGCCAACTTATTCTTCTTCCTTTGAAATGGGTAACCCCGGGTACACCGCTACCATACTACAGGGCAGCTGGAAAGACTGGGAAGAAAACAAACTGGACAATATGAAAAACTGGATGGCTGATACTATTGTGGCTTTTCACAGCGATAATAAAATGGTGAGGGGGCTGGACAGTATGATGGCCAGGTGGAAAAGGGGCCGGGCCGAATACAGTTCAGTAGCGGATACCATACATGGGGCAATGGCCGTGTACAGTACCGATAAAAAAGAAAACTGGGTGCTGGTATGGGCCTCAGAGATCGGTACAAAGCCGGATGGCAAAAAAGATACGGTAAACCTTATGGAAACCTGGCGGATGAATAAAGATGGTAAGGCTGATATGCTGCTGCAGTTTGACAGGGCCACCAGGAAAAAATAAATGGGTTGAAAAAATTTAAAATCCCTACTGCTGATGTGGTGGGGATTTTTTTTGGCAGGTAAAAGTTTTGTTTTAGAAATTCAGGGTGAAGAGACAAAGCCTCTAAACCAATGCATCCCTGTTTGCCGAATGGCAGGCTCGTCAGAGACGGGGACGAGAAAGTTCGTGTCTCCACGAATCAGGGTAGAGGAAACTTATTTTGTAAACCCTATCCTTTCCCGGTCTTCCCATTTTCTTTGCGCTGCTTTTTCATCGAGGAGATTTTCCATAGCATCATAGATCTGGTTTAGTTGCACATCATGCTCACCAACCCGTTCTTTAATTTCTTTTAATTGCTCTTTGATGTCGCTTTGTTTTATTAATACCTGTCTTACTGCAACAAAAGCTCTCATAATAGCAATATTCGTATTGATCGCCTTATCGGAGTTAATTACCCCACTGAGCATAGCAACTCCCTGTTCGGTAAAGGCATAGGGTAAATATTTGAGATTTTGGCCCCTGTTTATCTTCAAGGTCACAAATTGTGACCTTGAATTCTGGGGAGTTTTTGAGGTTTCAAATTGAAACCTCAAACTTTCAAATTCCTACCATGTAAGTTGAAACATAAAATCTTTAGGAAAGCGCTTTATATTTCGCTTTACTGCCTGGTTGAGTGCTTTTGTTTCTATTTCATATAGCTCCGCCAGATCCCTGTCCAGCATAACCCTTTCCCCACGTATTTCATAAATCCTGTTTTGAATACTTTTATGATCTGCATAATTTATTTATTGGCTGGATCTAAATATAAGAAACCGGTAGAAAGGAAGAAAATAATAAAATGGTGGTGGGGCTTGACAGTATGATGGCCAGGTGGAAAAGGAGCCGGGCCGAATACAGTTCAGTAACGGATACGATACATGCGGCATTTGCCGTGTAGAGCACCGATAAAAAAAATCTGGGTATGTGTTTGGGCCGGTGAAATAGGTACAAAGCTGGATGGAAAAAAAGATACGACGGCGCTTATGGAAACCTGCCGGATGAATAAAGATGGTAAGGCTGATATGCTGTTGCAGTTTGACAGGGCCACCAGGAAAAAATAAATTTGATGAAAAAATTTGACCCCTGCTGCTGATGTGGCAGGGGTTTTTTTGGGCGGCATTATGGAGAGAAAAGTGTAAAACTTTTATTCGCTGTTGGTTGAAAACCAGACGGCGCAAGGGGGAGTTTTAAATTTATTTTTTACTTTTTGTTAAGTTACGATAAAGTAGTCCATCCTGATTTTCCTGATGAACAATAAACAAAGTCCTTTCTATGTCCCTGGCCGGCACTTTAATCATATTTGCATAATAACGTATAATCATTAAGTACCGATACCATTCTTTGAATTTAAAGTTTATACTTTTGGAGTTTGAATTCACTGTGCCCATTGCCAGTAATACTTCCCAAACCCTGATGTCAATTACACCATACCTCTTAGGATTTGTAAGCATAAGGATTGCAGAGGCCATTGGAATTGAAACGCCTTTAAGTTTTGTCAGTTCACTGATTTTTACTTCTTCGCTACGGGTAGAAAATGCCAATGCTGTCTGCTTCTTAATTGCAGTTTTGTTATTTGATCTGATATGCCAGATCGCTCTTGGGGATTTCCAATTGCAAATGTCTATCAGCTCATCTTTATTCAACCAACCCCTTTGTTTTGCCGGGCGTAATTTTTTAATAAGGTCTGCTGTTGGCAAATGCTCTTCTACCGAAAGATTTTCCTTAAGAAGAATATCAAGTTTGTTGTAAGAAAGTCTTTTAACAGGCATTGCAAATAAATTAAAGGTTGATGTAAAAAATATCCCCCAATGGATTCATTAAACTAACGTTGGTGGAATTGTAATATAAATTTACTTTTACTTCTTTCCTTTCTTCTCCCCAACAAACAATCCACCATATACTGTTCAAAAAATTCAAACAAATACCCATTTTTTCATTTCATTTATAAATGGCTGTCTTGATAGTATAAGCATTGTTTCCCCGGCTCCAAAGGAGCTACCTGTTTATAGCAAAGGAAACATTAATATACTTGGCTCCATAGGAGCCACCTGAACTTCGGTTAATCAAAAAATTCAAACAGGTATTTATCTTCAAACGGTATCTCAAATTTTTGAAGCAGTGCTTTATATTCCTCCCTGAACGTTGCTTTTTTATGATGTGCTTCCTGGTTATTTATATATTTTATTACATTATCTATATGAGAATGGGAATAGGAAAATACCCCATAGCTTTCCTGCCAGCTGAACTTTCCCTTTATCCATTTTTTATTTGTGATAAACTCATTGCTTTCTACTTTTATTTCCTTTACAAAATCCGGAATATGGAAAGCCGGTTTATAACCTACAAACAAGTGTGTATGGTCGGGCATGCAATTTATAGCAAGCATTTTTGCTTTGCGGTTTTGCACCAGCCCGGTAATATATTTATGCAGTTCTTCCTTATGCGCTTTAGGGATGAGTGCTTGCCAGTATTTTACCGAAAAAACAAAATGCAGGTAGATCTGTGAAAATGTATTGGGCATAAGATTATATTTTAGGTGGCTCCTTCGGAGCCTTGTAAACATAGGTGTAACTGTTACTATAAACAGGGTGCTCCTTCGGAGCTGTTGTAAAGATAAATTTTAATATTGTGTACAATATAAAATTATGAATTTTTTGGCTCCGCAGGAGCATCCTGTTTATAACATTTCAATCATAATAATATTCCGGGCTCCACAGGAGCCACCTATTTTTCTTGTTAAGCATTACAAAGTTTAAAATTATATTAAGGCGGCTCTATAGGAACCTTGTAAACATAGGTGTAACTGTTACTTTGTTTTAGAAATTCAGGGCGAAGTGACAAAGTTTCTTAACCAATGCATCCCTGTCTGCCGACAGGCAGGCTCTTCGGAAAAGAGAAATTTTTTTAACATAAGTCAAGGTTATTTTTTCAGTGAAATCTGGACAGAGAATTAGGACTGTACTTTTTTTAATCCAGCTAATCCTTCTTTAAAATAATTTTCAGATTCTTTATCAATAAAATAAACGTAGCAACCCTTCAAACCCCTGGTCATTAAAGTGCGGTAAGTATTTTTTATAATTAAGTCTAGTATTATTTTAGCCTTATCTGGATTCTCTTTTAATAATCTTTTATACCCCTTTACTGAATTATCAGATGTTGCCCTTTTTGATGCATCTGTAATTACCAGTCCATTTCTTATTATTAAATCTTCACCTACTATGACGCCAATATAATCGACCTCTAAACCCTGGCAAGTATGTATACATCCAATTTCATTGACAGAATCCGGTTTAATGATCCAAAGGCTGCTATCTTCTGTTAAATTCCATTTCATTTTAAAATTAAAACCTGGTAACTCAATATCATAAGCGTATTTATTTTTTTTACTGGGCCATTTCCAGCAATATCCGGCAACGATTCTTGCACGGTTACTCATTTTATTTTTATCAAAAATAATGTCTCTCAGTTCGGAAGGGCTATCAACCACCTTAAATTCATAATCAATATCAGTAAGATCTTCGTTTGCTGTTTCTTTGATCTGTAAAATATCATCTAGCCATGCTAGGAAACCATCGGATCCATTACACCTGAATTGAGAACTTAAATCCATTTCTGTAATAGAAGCCCCTGCCTTGTGTGCCCAAAGTTCTATTTCTTCTTTCCGCCCGATATCTTTTAAAGTTATACGTTGATCCTCATCAATAAAAAACACACTAAATTTTGATGCATTGATAATTTCTTTTATTTGATTTTCACCAAGATTACCGAATAAGCCACTGAATTTATTTAAACGATGTGCTTCATCAACAACAAGCGCATCGTACTCATTTGATGATGATTCTACAAACGCTCCAGAACCTCTGAATAAATTCCGCATTTCTGTAGCCCTTAAAATGCCGGTAAGTTTCGCCTCATAAACAGCTCTTGGAGCTGCATTTTTTGATACATATTGAGTTACCAGTCCCAGTTTCGTTAAAGAAACAAGAAGATTAATTGCAACAACAGATTTACCTGTTCCTGGTCCACCTTGCACAATCAAAACCTGTTTGTTTTTTTCGCTTGCTTTTTTTGCCAATGCCAGTGCGTATTCATATACAACCTTCTGGTCGTCGATCATCACAAACTCCTGATTTCCTTTTATCATTTTACCAATACTGTCAGCAAGCAGTTTTGAAGGGCGTATTTTCCCGTTTTCAATTCGATATAAAATATTGGTTCTGTCCCCATACTTAACATGCTTTTTGATAAACTCACGCAGTTTAAGTGCATCGTTCTTCAAAAACACTGGTGCCTTATTAATATATTCAGCGTAGAAATTATTTTTTATTACGTTGTCCTCAACATAATTATGCAGATAAGCACAAGGGTGCAGACTTATATTTTCTGTGTATACAACTTCATTAAATCCCTGTAATAAAGTAGAATATGACCAGGCCTGATAAGATGGATGAGTATGTTCACCAATTCTGCCCCCTACATAGGTTTCAACTATTGAGTCTTTGGCAGTAAGTTTTGCTTCAGACCATTGTTTTAATTCAATAAGAATTACAGCATCTGTATTATTTTCATTTTGTCCGGAAATAATAAAATCTATTCGTTT
>JAYTOF010000166.1:0-5582 GCA_043747955.1 Chitinophagaceae bacterium | reverse complement strand
AATAAGAAAATTCAAGGTGAATACTACAACATACCAGATTAAATTAGACCAGTTTGAGGGCCCTTTTGACCTGCTGCTGTTTTTTATTGAAAGAGATGAGCTTGATATTTACAATATCCCGATCACCAAGATCACCAATGATTTTTTAGACTTTATTCATAACACAGAAAAACTGAATATTGAATTAAGCAGTGAATTTATTTTATTCATCAGTACATTAATGCGTATAAAGGCAAAGATGCTATTACCCAGAAAAGAAATGGATGCTGATGGAAATGAAATTGATCCCCGGCAGGAACTGATCAACAAAATACTTGAATATAAAAGATTTAAAGAAGCAGCTTCTAAAATGGCAGAAATGGAAGCGCTACGTTTACTGATGGTAAAACGTGGAAATTTACAGAAGGAAATTTCGCAAATTGGTGAACAGGCAGGAGAAGGAACAGAAATTCAGGCGGTAACACTTTTTAAATTAATGAAGGCATTTGAAAAAGTAGTATACAAATTACATGAAAGGAATAATAAACCTGTACATACTGTTGTGAGATATAATTATACGATGGAAGAAAGCCGTGATTGTATGCTGGACATCTGCCGAACAGAAAAAGCTGTTTCATTTGAAAAAATATTTGATTTGTGCGAAAACCGTATCCATGCTATATTTCTTTTTCTCTCCTTACTGGAGCTGGTACAACTTCGTTTTATGAGTTTACTTACCGGGGAAGGCAGAAATAATTTTATAATTGAATGGAATGAAAACAGGGAAGAAGAAGTACAGGGATTATTGCCGGGTGAAGAAATTGTTACCCTTAACTGATTTAAATCCCTGTATCTACAGGGATTTTTTTTGCAAAGACTTTTTGTCAGTAAAGTAAAATGGCACTACTTTTGATGTTTAAACATTGAATTTAAAATAACAATCATGAAAACATTATTATTTAAGGCTGCTGACAGGGGCACTGCCGATTATGGCTGGTTAAAACCTAATTATTATTTTAGCTTTGCTCAATACAACGACCCTGCTAAAGTACATTTTGGAATGTTAAGGGTATTGAATGATGACTTTATCGGAGGAGGTGGTGCTTTTCCAACCCATCCGCATGACAATATGGAAATTGTTACCATTCCCTTTACCGGAGCCCTTAAGCATAAGGACAGTACAGGAGGTAAGGGTATTATTAAAGCGGGTGACATACAGATCATGAGCGCCGGATCCGGTGTTCAGCATTCGGAAGCCAATGCCTCAGCAACTGATCCGGTAACCCTTTTCCAGGTTTGGGTATTCCCTAAAGAGAGAAATATTAAACCCAGGTATGATCAAAAAACATTTGACATAAATAAAAGGGCTAACAAATGGCAAGCGGTTGTTTCTCCAATAGATACCGATAATGCATTATGGATAAACCAGGACGCCAGATTCTCATTAACAAATCTGACTGCAGGAAGTGAAATATCGTATACCGCTGCCTTTAAAAATAATGGCGTGTTTCTGGTTGTTATAAATGGTTCAGTAAATATTAAAGAACAATTACTAAACCGGAGAGATGCATTTGCAATTTCTGAGACAGATAGCTTCAATATTACAGCAAATGATTATGCTGAGCTGTTGGCAATTGAAATACCCATGCACTAACCACATTTTATCCCGGCCAAAGTTATGTATCACTTAATAATAAATCCATAACAGAATTGGTTTTTCAGATTCGTCCAGATATGTTTTAAGTTTCGTTAAAAATGCGGGAGCAACGGTTGGGCAACCCAGGCTTACACATATTGGAAATGGAGACACTTCGGTATTCGGAACACATTTATGGGCATGCAATACCACAAAGCGTTCAAAAGCATTGCTGTTGGTTTTATCAAGACCATATAATTTGAAGGCTAACCCAAACTTACCTGTATAATCCTTGCCGATCTTATACTTACCCAAAGAAGTACAATTGCTGTTTTTAATGTTTGAAAAAGTCAATTCTTCTTTTCCATTATCTGAACCGCTGCCATGTGTAACAAGTCCGGCAGTTTCTATTGAATCTTTTTTGAGGTTATACACAAAAAATCTTTTTTCGCCGGAATATATTTTCATGTCCAGTAAAAAACATTTCTCCGGATTATAACCATGTTCACTAATGTAATCCTTTGCTGATAAAGCTTTCTGTTTTAACCTGCGAATGGTTTCCTTATTAATCTTGCGCTTATTGGTATTGAGAGAGTATGTAGAATGGTAAATTTCACTGAATTTGATATTATACCAAAAAAGGTATCCAAAAGCCGAAATGGCAATAAGTAATACACTGCTTAACAGCAATGTCCTTTTGGCAAATTTCATGAAATTTTTATTAGGTATAGATGCCAAACGTCCGTCTTTTCACAAAATTTTTATCTCGCTGTTAAATAAAATAAAAAAGGATTTTAAAAGTATGTCATTTTAATGCACTCATAAAAAATTAAACTTGTTACAAATGACATAATCTCGCTTTTAAAAAAGATAGTTTGGGTGAGCCTGCCTACCGGACAGTCTAGTCGACCCCGGTTTTTTAGAATAATACCGGCTGCGACAACCACAGGATGACGGCCTTATTGTTTGAAAGTAATCTTAGGTTTTTGAGACTGCCTTATTTATTCCAGATTAGAGTTAGATTATTTAAATTCGGTAACTTTTATTTCTGTCAGTGCCCTCAAAGCAACGGCAATTCCATGAGCATCAATACCAATTTCATCATACAATTGCTTTAGGCTTCCATGTTCAACCAACCTGTCGGGTATTCCCATTATTTTTACAGTTGTCTGGTATCCATGTTCGTTCATAAACTCCAGTACTGCTGATCCAAATCCACCAACTACTGTTCCATCTTCGATCGTAATCACTTTTTTGAATTTACTAAAAACCTCATGCAGCATCTCTTCATCAAGCGGTTTAACAAAACGCATATCATAATGAGCCGGGTTAATACCCTCAGCTTTTACATCTCTTATAGCAGCAGCCGCAAAATTACCGGGATGGCCATAAGATAAAATGGCGATGTCTTTTCCGTCTTTAAGTTTTCTTCCGGTACCCACTTTTATTTCCTTCATTTCTGTTTTCCATTCCGGCATAACACCCTCTCCTCTCGGATAACGGATTACAAAAGGTGATTCATTTGAATCCAGCTGCGCGGTATACATCAGGTTGCGTAATTCTGATTCATTCATAGGTGCACTTACGATGAGGTTTGGTACGCAACGCATGTAAGCAATATCATAACAGCCATGATGTGTTGGCCCGTCTTCTCCAACAATCCCGGCCCTGTCTAAACAAAATATTACAGGCAATTTTTGAATGGCCACATCATGTATCACCATATCATAGGCCCGCTGCATAAATGAAGAGTAAATGTTACAGAACACTTTCATGCCTTGTGTGGCCATACCAGCACTGAGTGTAACAGCGTGTTGCTCACAAATGCCAACATCAAATGCCCTGTCAGGCATTTTCTCCATCATAAATTTTAATGAAGAACCACTGGGCATTGCAGGAGTGATACCAAATATTTTTTTATTCTTTTCGGCCAGCTCAATAATGGTATGCCCAAAAACATCCTGGTATTTTGGTGGCTGTGGTAAATCGAATTTTTTCTTTTGTATTTCGCCGGTTACTTTATCAAAAAGTCCAGGTGCATGCCATTTGGTTTGGTCCTGTTCTGCCAGATCGTAGCCTTTTCCTTTTACCGTTTTAATGTGGAGGATCTTTGGACCCGGAATATCTTTAAGATCTTTTAAAGTATCTACCAGTTTTGTAATATTATGTCCATCGATAGGGCCAAAATAACGGAGTTGTAAAGCTTCAAATAAATTACTGCTTCTGCTTACCATTCCCTTTAAACTTGCTTCCAGTTTACTGGCCATATCTCTGCTGAAAGTTTTTCCAACCGGTAATTTACCAAGTGCCTTCCAAACATTATCCCGTAGATCATTATAAGTATGAGAAGTGGTGATGTCTGTTAAGTATTCTTTTAAAGCGCCAACATTGGGATCAATACTCATACAGTTATCATTGAGAATGATCAATACATTACTTTTCTCAATCCCTGCATGATTCATCGCTTCAAATGCAAGGCCTGCTGTCATGGCGCCATCACCAATAATGGCAACATGCTGCCTGTCGGTTTCACCTTTAAAATGTGAAGCCATGGCCATGCCTAATGCTGCAGAAATTGATGTGGAAGAATGGCCTACACCAAAAGTATCATATTCGCTTTCGCCTCTTTTGGGAAAACCACTTAACCCATTATATTTTCTGTTAGTAGTAAAATTATCTCTTCTGCCGGTAAGTATTTTATGCCCATATGCCTGGTGGCCAACGTCCCAAACTAATTGATCGTATGGTGTATTAAAAACATAATGCATGGCAACAGTAAGTTCTACAACACCAAGGCTGGCACCAAAATGTCCTCCATATACGCTAACCACATCAATAATGTACTGTCGTAACTCATCACATACCTGGTGCAATTGCTCCCTGTTTAACTTTTTAAGGTCAGCAGGATTATTGATATTTTTTAATAATTTACCAGCTTTTATTTCCATTTTTTATTTTTCCGGTGTAAAGTTACTCTTTTAAATTATTTTGATATAAGAAATTAAACAATTTTGAAACGAATAAGTTTGCTCAGAAATTATGTTTGTTTAAATATATTTCATCATACCAAGTATTAAATCAGCATCCGGGCAATTGGTTAAATACCTTTCCTGCTCAGATAATTTGCATACCCCCGGGTAATCACCATTCTTTAATCTCAGATCATGTATAATTTGAAAATGCAGATGGGGTGGCCAGTTTCCGTTTTCAGCAGGTATTCCAAAATGGCCAATTACTTCTCCCCTGGTAATGTAAGAACCTTCATGTAATCCCGCAATATCATTTAAACTCAAATGGCCATAAAGCGTATGAAAGGCAACAGTTTCCAACTGATGTAATAATATTAATGTAGCACCGTAATCGCTAAACCTATCATTAAACGCAAAACTGTGAACCATCCCACCCAATGCTGCATACACAGGTGTACCGGCAGGCCCCCAGATATCAACACCAAGGTGCACAGACCTTACTTCCCCATCATTAAAAAGTTCACTTCTCCGGTAAAGCACACGGTTTTCTTTATACCCACCAATACCATATTTCGAACCCGATTTTTCCAGATTATCTTTAATATATTTTGAAAAAATATTTGTATCTGAAATATCCGTTGCACTCAATTCAGCATTTGCAGCTGTAAAATCAAATTGAAATAATTTATCAGTTACAGGATTAAAATCCACAACCTGGTGGAAATCAGCTCTATTTTTTACCAATGCATTTTCAAGTTCAGTCTTCATTTATTGAAGGTAGGAATAAGTTTAATAAATTTTGATTACTGATTTCTAAACCGGGTTCTTAAAATGTTATTTTATTAACAATAAAAAAAGTCCCCCGGTAATCCGGAGGACTTAAAATTATTCAATTGATCTTATTGTATCACGATCCTGCACATGGTCAAACGGTTTCCGTTCACGTCACCAATTTCAACCCAGTACAGGCCTTTACCATATTTACGCATATCAACATC
>JAYTOF010000165.1:0-13172 GCA_043747955.1 Chitinophagaceae bacterium | reverse complement strand
AGATTATTACCAGGCAGTTTTTCATTTTTATCACCCCCCTTAAACTGGGTTTGTAAGGCAATATTGGCACTGGTTAGTTTACCCAATGTAAGCACTTTTTTATTCCAGATAAGTTCTTTTGTGAATTCTCCAACACTGTTGGTTACGTAGGGTACCATAACCGCACCTGCCGAAATACTTATTTTATCAAAAAGGTTGGTTCGCATTGAAATATTAAATGGCTTTAACTGGAAAGAATCTTCTAAAAAATTATAACTGCTGGTGATACTGAAACCATCAATCAAGGTAACTTTTTTTATAGCTGCTTCACCGGTATCTTTGCGGTTACGCACTTTCATTTGTATATTATTATCAATACCAAAATTCAATCCACCAAATTTCCCTTCGCCAAAAGCGCCAAAAATACCCCGCTCATGTACGGAGTACCTTCCATAACGGCCAAAAGTATCTATTTGTGTGCTGTACCAAAATTGCCGGTTCATATCAGGTTTGTAACTGGCAGAAAGTGTTGGCCTGATCTCATGCCGTATAGCCTGTACACTACTTTTCTTTTTAAACGTAAACAATCCGAAAATACGGGCAGATACCCCCATTCCAAAACTCATTTCCCGGGCAGTGAAAAATCCATTTTGTATTGTTGTGTCTATTTTTTTTTTGGTACTGTCCCAGCTTCTGATAAATTTTTCCTGGTACCAGCGCTCCTGGTATGAAACACTTGGTGCAAATTGAAAATTGCCGATCTGTGGTAATGACAAAGTAATGGGAACATTATGACTGGCACCCCATTGCAGTTTATCAACAAATTCGTTAAAGAAATTACCCAGTGTATCATAAAAAGTAGAAAGGCTTCTGATATTGGTGTTCAGGGCAACTCCAACATTTTCATACCATTTATACTGGCCTATCACTTCTTTGCGCCGAAAAGGATATAAAGTATTAACATTAAAACCGATATCGGGCAGGTTAATATTCATCAGTTTTGTGTTTGTATTCTGATTATGATTACCGCTTACATTTAATGAAAAAGGTTTATCCTTCCATATTTTTGAATAGGTTACAGAAGATTGTAAAATATTTTGAAAATTACGTTGTGGATTATTTGGAACGGCTGAATTATATCCGCTGCTGCCCGCATTTACACTGGCATTAAAACTAACACCAGGCCTTGCTTTAGAATCTGAACCATGCCGCCATTGCACATTAAACCCCCTTTGCCCCGAATTATCCAAATCTTTTAAATGCAGCACATTTAATACAACCCCACCCCTGTAATGATAACGTTTATAATAAGTCGGACTCACATTTGCTGTCCAACCTCCATATGAATAAATGGTTCCTTTAACAACAATATCCCATTTGTCATTCAAAACTTTATAATAACCTAATCCATCCAGTGATAAGCCAAGTGTTTCATTGGCAGTAAAAGTGGGTGGTAGGATACCGGAATGTCTTCCGGTTTTCAACGGGTAAATTCCAAAAGGCAAATACAGCGGTATCGGAACCGATTCAAATTCAGGATGAACGGGTCCTGTAATCGCCATTTTATTATTTATGAATTTTATTTTTTTACTAACAAAGGCAAAATGGGGCGTATCCAGGTTACAGGTTGTAAACCTGCCCCGTAAAGCATAAAAAATATCCGGATCTGTTTTCTTAATCCGGTCCCCATAAACAAATATCTCATCCTGCTGGGTATAGGTTCCTTTGGTAAGCCCCTTGCCAGATTTTGGATTATACCTTACCGTATCGCTTTTTGTTTTAAGCTCTCCCTGGTTGAATTGCGGATAAGCTATTACATTTCCGGTACTGTCTTTTGTCAAATAGGCACTCATCATGTTTGTTTGCTGATCATATTCGATCAGGGGAGCAATGAGTTCATTATCCAAATAGTCAACCCTGGCTTTTTTGCCATATAATGTTATCTTCTTTGCAGGAACATCCATGATCATTGAATCATCAGCATGATAAACAACCGGTTCATCTAATGCCTCTGCAGAAGCTTTAAAAAGAAATGTATCCACTTTAGTTTCAATAATGGTATCTGTTGTTCTGTTTGGTTTTATTATTGTATCAGGATTAGTTTGATTTTGTTTTACCTGAACGGTTGATTTTCCAGTACCGGTCTTTAAAGAATTTTTATTGCTGTCAACTTTTACAGGAATAGTATCAGTAGTTAAATAACTGTGAAAATATACAGCATAAAAACTATTACCACTGCAATACACCGTTACAGTGAATAACAGAAGTACCGATGCCAATACCGATATATTTTTTGCCTTACCTTTGTTCAGTTGATTCATAGTTAAGAAAAACAAAAATAGCCATAAAGTCCCGATAGTTACCGGGTGAAATTGTGAATAAAAGGATAATTACAAACCCAATAAAAACCGGATGAATATGCTGATGTACAAAGTGCGTGTTTTATTTCTATTTGCTGCTTCGCATTTGTTAATATTGAAAACACCATATGCACAGACCCCTAAAAAAATAAAAACAATCATTGTAGATGCCGGGCATGGCGGCAATGAACCGGGTGCAACCGGGCAGTATGAAAATTCGCTGCGATCAAAAGAAAAAGATATAACCCTTGCCATATCCTTAAAATTAGTGGAAGAATTAAAAAAACAATTACCTGATGTAAATATTGTACCCACCCGTACAACTGATATTTACCAAAACCCAAGGGAAAAAGCAAGACTGGCAAATGAATTTAAAGGCGATCTGTTTTTGTGCATACATGCAGATAGTGGCCCTTTAAAAAAAGGCAGGCGTCAAATCGGCACCAGAACTGTTACCCGTTACAAAACAACTTATTCCGGGAAAGGAAAAAATAAAAAAAGAAAAAAGACCGCCTACCAGGTTACAGAACCTGTTTATGAATATTTTAAATATCCGCTAAACCGAAGCGGAACCAGTGTATGGATATTTGCGGCTCACAAAACCAGTGACAAATTAAAAGCAATAATGGATGGAGATGAAAATTTTGAAATTGAAACTGAAGGAATTGATTCTTTAGAAACCAGTTTTGATTTCAACAGTACAGAGGGAAAAATAATTGCAAACATATACGCAACCAGGTACCAGTTCAGAAGTGATCTTTTAGCCACTTTAGTAAATGAAGAAGTGGAAAAAACGGACAGGGAAGCATTGGGTGTAAACCAGCGCCGCGAAGGAATATGGGTGTTACAGGCTACCAATATGCCTGCCATTTTGGTTGAAACTGGCTTTATCAATAATCCGGAAGATGAAAGATATTTAAACAGTGAACAGGGCCAGCTGGAACTTTCTGCAATCATTACAAAAGCAGTAAAACGTTATAAAGAGCAGTTGGAGAGCAATAACAATATTCAAACTGCTCCGGTTCCCGAAAAAAAAGCTGAAGAAAATAAAACCGCTGAATTGGAAAAAAGACCTGTTAAAGATTCTAAACAATTGCAGGTGAACAGCAATACCATTAAAATTGACATTTATGATGATGGGACAATTGATAATGATATTGTAAGTGTATATTTCAATAATGCTTTGGTTCTTGAAAAAAAAGCATTAACAGTTAATGCATATACCATTACCCTGAACCTGGAAGAAGGGAAAACAAATGAACTGATTTTATTTGCAGATAATGTTGGGGATATACCGCCTAATACCGCATTAATGATAATAACAGATGGGTTAAACCGTTATGAAGTGAGATTATCTGCTGATTTAAAAAATAATGCTTCAGTTAGATTTGAATTAAAAAAATAATAATTAAATTACTGTTGACTTTCAGTTTAAAATCAATAAAAGAGTCAGCTATACAAGATGAAAATTTCTAACGAAACAAAAATAGGGGCTCTGACTGCAATCGCCATTACATTACTGATAATGGGTTTTAACTTTTTAAAAGGAAAATCTTTTTTTGGAAAAACCCATACACTCTATGCCAAATATACTAATGTGCAGGGGCTGTCCCCGTCAAATGCTGTTATGATAAACGGACTTAAAGTGGGCACGGTATACAGTATTACAACAGATAAAAACATGAAACAGATCCTTGTCAATATGAATCTGACCAAGGATGTTAACATTCCAACAAATTCTATTGCATTAATTAAACCCTCATTATTGGGAATAATCAGTATTGATATTGAACTGGGTGATGCCAGGGACTATATTCCTAAAAATGGCACGATTGCTACTGAAGAAACTACCGGTATATTTAATGATGTACTCAGTAAAGTTAACCCGGTACTTTACCAGGTAACCAAAGCGGTTAGATCCATAGATTCAGTATTACTGAATGTTAACCGGGTGCTGGATCCTAAAGCAAAAAATAATATCAGTGCCACTTTGGAAAATCTTAATAAAACTACAGCCAACCTCATTAGTGCATCTGCTTCACTGCAAATTTTACTAAACACACAAACCGGTGCACTGGCGGGTACTTTAAATAACCTGAATTCCTTTACCGGTAACCTGGCCGCCAATAACGATAAGATTTCCAGCCTGGTTGGCAATCTTGATAAAACTGCAACTAGCCTCTCTAAACTGGACCTTGAAAAAACTTTAACTGTTTTAAACACAACCATTGGCGATTTAAAATCAACCATTGGTAAATTAAACAGCACATCCGGTACAGCTGGTTTACTTTTAAATGATACCAAGCTCTATAATAATCTTACTGCCACAGCCAATAAACTGAATTTACTAATAGATGACTTGAAGACAAATCCTAAAAGGTATATTTCCATTTCAGTATTCGGTAAAAAGAATAAAAGCACCGGTTTACTGGTACCGCTGCCCGACACGGTAAATGCACCTTACTTTAAACAAAAATAATTTTACCATTCTTTTATAAAATAAAAACCCAATTTACAGTCTGGAAAAAAACAGAACCCTTGCGATTGAAAATTACCGTCAGCAGATTTTTAATTTTTCTTTTACTCACCTGCAGTTTTAAATTGGCTGCACAGCAGATCATTAGTCCTGCCGGCACCGGCGATTCTGTCCGCTCCATTCAAATTATACGGGGTAACAGCTTACGGATGAAAACCATTGATTCGGCAACAATTATAGAAACCATTGCCGGTGATGTAATTATTAAAGAAGGACTTACGCTTTATTATTGCGACAGTGCTACCATCAACCGTAGAACAAATACTTTAGAAGCTTTTGGCAATATTCATATTAATGATAACGACAGCATTCATACCTATGCGCAAAACCTACGCTATATCGGTGCAGACCGTATTGCCCATTTGACAAAAAATGTAAAACTTACCGATAAAAAAGGGACATTATTTACAGACGACCTTGAATACAATTTAAGAACCGGAATTGCTACTTATAAAAACGGTGGCAGAATTACAAACGAAAAAACCATTCTTACCAGTAAGGAAGGTGTTTATTATGCTGGTACAAAAGATGTTTATTTTAAAAAGGATGTACATCTAAAGGACCCTGACAGGGATATATGGTCAGATAGTTTACTCTACAACCTTAAAACCAATATTGCAACATTTATTGCAAAAACACATATAGTGGGCAAGGATGGCAGTGTGATAGACACCAAATCAGGTACCTACAACCTGGAAACAGGGGAAGCTATTTTTTATGACCGCCCTTCTTTTAGCGACAGTACCCGGAGCGGGGTAGCAGACAAAATTGCCTATGATAAGAAAACAGAGATTATGCAGATGGAAGGAAATGCAAAATTGGTAGACAGTATTAACAAAGTAACCGTATTAGCAAACCAGATATATGCAAATGGTAAACTGAATTCTTTTTTAGCTACCCGTAAACCGGTAATGATATTATACAGAGATGGCGACAGCACTTATATTGCTGCAGATACGCTTTTTTCGGGATTGCGGAAATATGACAGCCTGGAAAGAAAAATAGTAACACAGGATGATACCCTGAAAAAAACAATAACTGTAAATGTTAATTCAACGGATACCTCAATAAGATATTTTTTAGCCTTTCCCCATGTTCGCATTTTTAATGATTCCTTACAGGCTGTAAGCGACAGCCTGCACTACTCTACTTCAGATTCAACCTTTAAATTATTTGGCGAGCCGGTAGTTTGGAGTGGAAAATCGCAGGTTACGGGAGATACTTTATATATGTACACCCTCAATCAAAAACCAAAACGGCTTTATGTATTTAATAATGGTATGATCATCAACAAATCAAACGATTCCATGTTTAACCAAATAGCCGGACGAACGTTGAATGGATATTTTACTGATGGCACCATTGATTATGTAAGGGTAAAGGGCTCGCCTGCAGAAAGTGTGTATTACACCCAGGATGAAGACAGCGCCTATATTGGCATGAACCGGAGCAGCAGTGATGTTATTGATATTTATTTTGTAAAAAAAGAATTGAACAAAGTAAAGTTTATCAATGAAGTTGACGGGGTGTTATACCCAATCCGTCAAATTCCTGCGGACAAAAAAAAATTGAAAGGTTTTATCTGGCTTGATAACCGCAGGCCAAAAAATAAATTGGAATTGTTCGAATAAACCCGTTTCGTTATTCAGAACCATTAAAAATCCAGTTCAATTGAATTACAGTTTAAAACCCCGTTAATAAAGATATTTGTGCAAAGTAGCTGCTTATTTATTGATAAGTTTGATTCAACAGAAATAGTATCCGCTAAAATATATTAAAAGCCAAATTGTAAACAGTGAAAAAAATTACAGCCATTCTGCTTTCTGTTTTCACCTCGGTTGTTTTGTTTGCCCAGGAGGTAAGATTAACCGATTCTGTAATTTTTATTAACAATGAACCTGTTGCTTTTTATGCCAAAGAGATCAACAACTCACCGCTGCGATATAATGTTGAAGTTTATAATTTTACTGATGATGTATTAATAAAAGCCGAAGTAATAAAATTTGAGGCCCCGGTTTATGAATTAAAGCCCTTTTATTATTATGAATTAACATTTCCTCCAACAGGTGATACTTTTGCCATTTATATAGAAGAAGAAGCTTTCCCACTGGTATTGGGTAATATCATCAGGGACTATAATCTGATCAGTAAAAATAAACTGAACAGGAAAACAGTTCGATATTTTAAGGCCACTTATTATGGGGGGCCAGCCCTGCTGGCCAAATTAAAGGTATATGAAGATTATCTTGACAGAACAAGGTATTACCGGGAACAGGTTAAGCGCGACAGGACCAAACCCGTTAAAATTTTAAACGACAGGGTAATCATGCAGGATGGAAAAAAAATCGGAATGATAACCGAAAGTCAAACTTATATCAATAAGGCTGTTTATGATTACAGCACGGGTATTGAAAAAAATAATATTACCTATACAACAGGTATTTTAAAAGATATAGACATTTTTTTCCCCAACCAGCGAAAAGTTTATTTTGAGAATTCCGGTAAGATTGATTACGAATATCATCAGACAAAACTCCGGGATATTATGGGCAAAAGCCTGTATAGTATTTCCAAAACTAAAAAAATTGCAACGGGAAGCTATACCGACCTGCTTTTAAAAAAGGTCTGCTATTTAATTGAAGAATATGCCCTGTAATTAAATTTATTTAAGATCTGCCAAAGCTGTTTTAATTTTTAAAAAGCCCTTTTCAATATTTTCCATACTGTTAGCAAATGAAAGCCTGATGCAATTGGGCTCTCCAAATGCACTGCCGGTAACTGTTGAAACATGTGCAGTATTTAATAAATACATACAAAGATCATCTGCATTTTCAATCTTTTCTCCTGCAGCTGATTTACCAAAATAATAATTAACCTCCGGAAAAACATAAAATGCCCCCTGTGGTTCACTGCAAACTATACCAGGCAATTCCTTTAATAATTCCATTACCCTTTTCCTGCGTTTTGTAAATTCGGTAACCATCATTTCCGTAGGCCGCATATCGCCTGTTAAGGCTGTTATCGCAGCCCGCTGCGTTACCGCATTTGTACCACTCGTAACCTGCCCCTGAATCTTTTCACAGGCTTTTGCCACAGCTGCATGAGCTGCAATATAACCCAGTCTCCATCCGGTCATGGCATACCCTTTACTCAATCCGTTTACGATAATAACCCTGTCTTTTATAAAATCGAATTGGGCAATACTTTCATTACGCCCGGTATAATTGATATACTCATAAATCTCATCACTCATGATAAAAACATTGGGATACTTTTTAAAAACCTCCGCTAATTTACCAAGCTCTTCTTTTGAATAAACCGCCCCGCTGGGATTACAGGGTGATGAGAACATAAACAATTTTGTTTTTTCGGTAATCGCTTCATCCAGTTCAGATGCAGTAATTTTATACCCGTTTTTAATGGAGGTATGCACAATTTTAACTACCCCTCCGGTCATCCGAACAATTTCAGAATAAGTTACCCAGTATGGCGCAGGAATAATTACCTCATCGCCGGTATCAACAATACTCATTACCGTGTTGGCAATGCTCTGTTTGGCTCCGGTACTTACTACAATTTGATCAGCAGTATAGTCAAGATCATTATCCCGTTTCAGTTTTTTACAAACTGCTTCTCTTAAATCCGGATAACCCGAAACGGGTGTATAATGACTGTAATTATCATCTATTGCTTTTTTGGCTGCAGCTTTAATATGACCGGGGGTATCAAAATCCGGTTCACCTAAACTCAAATCTGTAATATCAAATCCCCGGGCCCTTAATTCCCTGCCCAGTTTTGCCATTTTTAAAGTTTCGGGTTCATTAAATCTTTGCAGCAGTGATGATAATTGCATTTACTTTTTTTTAGATGATGGCAAAAATAACTATTTATCATACGAAAATGTAACTGTTGATAAATTGGGTTTTATTTTATAGTTCCTGTTCAATTCATACTCATAAATAACCTTACCCAAATTTTTCATAAAAGGGAACCCCAATGTATCATAATCATATTTATCATCATTTAAAACACCATCACTGTTGCAGTACATAACGGCAGAAACAAAAAACTCAACCTTATTTTTATAGTCAACAACATAAGCTACATCAATCATATGGCCGTATGCATCTCCCACTTTATTAAAAATCCGGATATTTTCCGGTGGGTTTTCCTTTCCGGCTCCGAAAAGTAAAAATTTACAGTACGTTGGCCAGTAATGCACCGTATCTGCAGCATAGGAGGGATAAACACTTTCTGTTGGATACTGACTCATGTATTTTAAAACAAAATTCCGGTCTTCAGCAGTTATATTAAACCGCTGATTTGATTTTACCTTTTCCGGAAATACAAGGCTGATCAGGATATTATGCAGATCTTCCAGGCTTAAGCGGTTCTTTTTTGTAAAATCCATTGCAGTCTCCATCAACGTTTTTCCTTTATAGTAGGCTTTTCCTAAACTATCATTTCTTAATAAATATTTTTCAGTATTTCTTTGCTCATTTTGTAGGTACAATACTTCATTTTTACTGTTTAAAAAAGTAACAGGATTGGTATGCCTGTTCTCTTCCTCATTTAAAAAAATATCCAGCCTGTGTAAAATGCGGGCATTGGTATACCCTTTTTTTTGCAATTCATTATTAAAATAAGCTTGACCCAAAAATTCATATAAACGGTTGAAAGCATCATTATCGCTCACCATCAGTATCTTTTTAATGTATTGTGCTATTGAAGGTTTTCCATCCGCTGTTGAAGGATCATTGTAAACAGCTGTTTGTCCGCTGTAGGCAGTTTCGGTTATCATAGCAGTATTTCTGTCAATACCCTTTTCTTTTAACCCATTCAGCTTTTGCAAGGCAAGTAAAACAGCCGGCAGTTTTACGGTGGAAGCTGGATAAAAATATCGGGCTTCATTTACATTGAAATAATGATGCTTAAGATCAGGAATGCCATTTGCCCCCCAGTTGATCTGGGTATAAATGATCTGAACATTAAGATCCATCCGGTGATTCAGAATATGATCAAAGTATTGCGGATACTTTTTGAGTAAGGTTTCTAAAAAACCATCCGTTCTATTCGTATCAGTCAGAATAACCGGGGCACTAATTTCCCTGTTATCCCTGTTCTGTTGCTGTTTTGTAGTACTGCAGGAAAAAAAAATGGCAAATCCGGCGGTTAGTTTCAAGAAAGTATTGTTTTTACAAAACATATGTTTGGTTTTCAGTGCAAAATGAACAAAATTCTAAAATTAATCATCATTAAAACTAAACAGGTTTTTCCCCTATCTTTGCACACTTCTAAAAATCAACTTAGAAGCTACTAAAAAAACGTTTATTATTATGAAACTAAAAGGTTTAGTTTGGTTTTTTACAATTGCGCTGACTGTTATTTCAATTTGGGAATTATCATACACCTGGGTTGTGCGAAATTATGAGAATTCCGTAACTGCAAAAGCAGAGAAAATAGTAAGGGTTACTTATCCTGATCTAAAGGGAGATGCTAAGACCGAAGCCATAGAATACAGAAAAAAGCGTATTCTCGACAGCACCGGTGATCAAAAGATTTACCCGGTTTTTGGAACAACTTACAAACAGTGTAAAGCTAATGAATTAAACCTTGGTTTGGATTTGCAGGGAGGTATAAGTGTAACATTGGATGTAAGTCTTACCGATCTTTTAAAATCATTAAGCAATAATGCAAAAGACCCGCTTTTACTTAATGCGCTTCGTACGGCTACCATCCAAAAAAATACGAGTGATGCTGATTTCATAACCCTGTTCACTGATTCTTATATAAAACAAAATGGCCCGGGAAAATTAGCTTCCATTTTTGCCGGAGCAGAAAAAGAAGTTAAGATCAATGATAATGATGCGGCTGTTGTAACTAAACTAAAAAACACTGCTTCGGGTGCCATTAAAGAAACTTATAAGATCCTAGTAAGGCGTATCGATAAATTCGGTGTTGCCCAACCGAATATAAATTTTGACGAAAATAAAGGTATTATTAACGTTGAACTTGCGGGTGTTACAGACATAGACAGGGTTCGTAAATTATTACAGGCCTCGGCTCACCTGCAGTTTTGGGAGGTTTACCGTATAGATGAATTAGCTGCTTCTTTAAAGGTTGCTGATGAGAACCTGCAAAACTACCTGAATGGAGTTGACAGCAGTGGAAAAATTGATTCAGCTAAATTGCTGGAAAATGTAAATCCTTTTTTCAGGATAATAAATCCGCAAAACCCTCAGACTGATCCGGCCACGGGTAAACAATTCTTTTCATCAAGTATTGGCAGGGTTGCCGTACAGGATACCGCCGTATTTTTTGAATATATAAATAATGAAGTTGTAAAAAATGCTATCCCTGCTGATTGTAAATTTTTATTTGGGGTAGAGGAAAAAGTAGAAAAGGGAACTCAGAAATTTTATCCATTATATGCTGTTAAAACCCAGCTGGGTACTGATAAAGCGCCACTTGAAGGTGAAGGTGTAAAAGAAGCCAGGCAAGATTTTGATGAAAAAGGAAGAGCAGCCATTAAAATGGAAATGACCAGTACCGGATCAAAAACCTGGGCAAGGATGACTGCTAAAAATGTTAACCGCCCTATTGCTATTGCTTTAGATGAAATTGTTTATTCGGCACCCAATGTAAACGGGCCTATTGAAGGGGGAAGCTCTGAGATCTCAGGTAATTTTACCGTTTTGGAAGCACAGGATCTTGCTAATATTTTAAAGTCGGGTAAACTTGATGCGCCTGCTAATATTGTAGCCCAGCAGGTAGTTGGGCCTACCCTGGGTAAGGAATCTGTACAGGGTGGCGCTATGTCTTTTGGTATTGCCTTCATGGTAATATTTATTTTAATGCTGGTGTATTATAACAATGGTGGCTGGGTAGCAAATATTGCATTGATATTTAACCTGCTTTTCACCATTGGAGTTTTAACTGCCATGGGTTTTACCCTAACAGCAGCCGGTATTGCAGGCCTGGTACTAACCATTGGTTTAGCTGTTGATACCAATGTTATTATATTCGAACGTATAAAAGAAGAATTAACAAAAGGTAAATCCTACCCGCTGGCAATTAACGACGGTTATAAACGTTCGCTTGCTCCTGTTATTGATGCGCACGTAACCTCTTTGCTTACTGCTTTTATATTGTTCTATTTTGGTTTGGGACCTGTGCTTGGATTCGCTACTACGCAAATCATCGGTATCCTGCTTTCCTTATTCTGCGGAATTTTGGTATCAAGATTAATTACCGAAATATGGACAAATAAAAACCGGCATCTTAATTATTTTACCGGCATCTCTAAAAGGATATTTAAACATGCAAGCTATAAATTTATTGAGCTCAGAAAATATGCATACGTTATTTCAACCATCGTATTCTTAGCAGGTATTTTTGCATTCTTTAACGGTTTCCATCTTGGTGTTGAATTTAAAGGAGGCCGCAGTTATACAGTTCAATTTGACAAAGCCGTTAAAAACGACGATATACGTAACGATCTTAAAGTTGCGCTTGAAGGAGATAATGTAACCATTAAAACAGTTGGTGACAGCCGCCACTTAAACATTACAACTGCTTATTTAAAAGGCGTTGATAATGCTGACAGTGCCGTAAAAACCCGGCTGTACCAGGGACTTAAGAAAGTATTACCTGCAGATGTTACCTATTCACAGTTTACTAAAAACAATATCCAGGCTTACTCAACTGTACAGCCAAGTATATCTGATGATTTAAAACGTGGTGCGGTAAAAGCAACTGTTTTTGCCATATTTGCCATCTTCCTGTATATCTTTATCCGTTTCCGCGACTGGAGATATTCTGTAGGTACCATTGTAACATTATTACATGATGTGTTGGTTACACTGGCAGTTTTCTCTTTCTTTAAAGACATAGTACCGTTCCCGCTGGAGATAGATCAGCACTTTATTGCAGCCATATTAACCGTTATTGGTTTTTCTATGAACGATACCGTAATTGTATTTGACCGGATCCGTGAATACAGCCGGGATATGAAAGGTGCAACCAAAACAAATATCATCAATCGTGCGGTTAATGATACTTTAAGCCGTACCATTATGACCTCGCTTACCGTATTTTTAACTATTTTAATCCTTTTCATTTTTGGTGGAGAGGTAACCCGTGGTTTTGCATTTGCCATGTTGATAGGTGTTGTAACCGGTACCTACTCTTCTATCTTTGTGGGAGCACCCATATTGGTTGACTTTGCAAAAAGTAAACCGCTGGGAGCAGCAGATACTGTTGATGTGAAAAAGAAATAATTTACAAATTGAGTTATA
>JAYTOF010000164.1:0-33849 GCA_043747955.1 Chitinophagaceae bacterium | reverse complement strand
TATCATCGTGTCCTTTACAGGTTTAGGGCATCCCAGTACATCACGCACAGTAACAATATACCTTACATTATCAGTTGGGTTCACCGATACGGGATCAGGTATATTAGCAGCTGTTAAAAATGCAGTTGGGCTCCAGGAATAAATACTGCCACCTGCGGCATTCAATTGTGCCGAGCCTCCCAGGCAAATATGCTGATCGGGCCCCGCATTGGCAACAGGGTATGGAACTGTGGTTACTGTAATATCATCCTGGGCAATGCAGTTACCAATATTGGCAATAACCCGGTAAGTGGTTGTAGTTAATGGTTTAGCTGTCGGATTTTTTAATGTGGGATCATTTAGATCTGTTGCCGGGCTCCACCGGTATTGCAGTGCATCGCTGGTAATTCTTAAAACAGTAGGATCGCCCCGGCAAATGGTACTGTCATTGCCGCCAAAGAGGGTAACAAAAAGTTTTACATCTATATTTACCGAATCGGTACTTATACAACCAAATTGATCGGTAAGTATTGCTGTATAGGTAGCAGGCACATCAGGGCTTACAAGGGGGTTAGCAATATTTATATTATTGATATTGTAATTGGGGCTCCATAAAAAACTACCGGTACCAACTGCATTTAACTGTAAGGTATCAATGTAACAAATTAAAGTATCATTGGGTACAGTAAGCGGTGGGTTGTCATTTATGGATATTGTTTTATAAATAGTATCCCGGCATCCTTTATCAGTGGCAACTATAAAACTCACATCATAAATATTGGCAGCGGTATAAACATGTGTGGGATTTTGCAGTGAAGAAATATTATTACTATTGTCTGCATTAACATCGCCAAAGTTCCATGACCAGAAATTTACATTGCTGCTGGTTGAGGTTGAGATATCTGAAAACTGTATGGTTGCATTTTTGCATTGGCCCTGCAGTGTGAAGCCGGGATCAAAAACGGGGTAAACTTTTACAACAGCAGTTGTGGAATCAGAACAGGGCAGTCCCCGGTTAACGGTTAATTTAACAATATAATCACCGGGTGCGGAATAAATATGAGTAGGGAATTGTACGGTTGTGGTATTATTTACCCCGCTTGCGGGATCTCCAAACTCCCAATCATACGTTATAATTGTATAAGCTGAAGTTTGATTATAAAAACTGACTGAAAGGTCATCACAACTATAATATTCAGGCGATAATAAAGCTTTTGTTGTTATGCAGTCTGCTACTTCCACATGTATTGATTTGCGTACCTCGCCCCGTTTAATATTGGTACCGCGTATATATTCTGTAACCGTAACTGCAATTACATAAATACCCGATATTGCCGGGGCAACACCGCTGATTAAGCCGGTAAACCGGTTGATGCTGACATTATTGCCCAATGGCATACTACCCGAATAGGGACCCTGGTAGGCAACTGAATTATAGGGCGGTGCCTGGGCATAATCATTAACACAGCTGCCACCGGTACTACCTTCAGGTGTACCAACGAGTGCATTTGTAAACGTGTATATAAGCGAATCATTATTAGGGTCAGAAGCACCAAAGTTGTACGTAAAATAATTTTCCCTGCAAATAATGGCGGTATCATTTTGAGGAAATATGGCGCTTGAATTAAAAGGCGCTAAAGGGCTTGCTGCATTACCCGGAATATTTACAGTCCAGGTGTCGCCCGTAAAATTAGTAGGTTGAATCATGTTGATGATACCTGAAATACGGCAGCATCTTTGGTATGCAATGGTATATCCATTTGCAGTAATGGGTAGTTCTTTTACAAACTCATAAGTGGTTATCTTTACACAAATTGAAGGTGGCCCACTGATGCAGGGGTAACACTCCGGGCTGATACAATTCTGAATATCTGTAACAGATGAATAAATAACGGGTACTTTTTCCAATAATTGATTATTTGCTCCATTATAAATACTGATAACAACCGTTGGACAGAATTGTGGAGGATTATCAAGTATACATTTGGTATATATCTTAAGCGTGATCATATACCTGGCAGTATTTGGTGTGGAGCCTGGCCCTAAATACCGGTAATACATCAACCCGCCCTTGGTGTGGGCCGCAAATGAAGCTTGCACCATTATTAAAAGTAGCAATGCGGAAAAAAATAATTTCATTCAATTATATTGATATAAAAACAGGTGTAATTTAAAAATAACAGGTTACAGTGCTTAAACTGATAAGTACTGGTATTTAAACGGGATAGATTTTAATCAGGTTGCCTGTTTAAAAACTCCAGTAATGCACGGTTTACTTTTTCTGTTTCTTCAAACAAACCCATATGGCCACTGTTTCGTAATATATGTATATACGTTTGATGGGGTAAATAGGTTTGTTGCATACTCTGCTCAAAAGGGACTGCATTGTCATATTCTCCGATTATCAACAAAACCGGGCGGGAAAAGTTTTTCAAAACAGCAGTTTTATCAACCCGGTTGATCATGGACCGGTAATAATGAATTAAGGCCTCCGGGGCAAACCCTTTTCCTTTTTCTATTAAATCAGCTATGTAAGTTTCTGAGGGGCCAGCGTTTTCTGATGGTTTGAATAAACCCGGGATGGCTGTTTTTATAAACTCATAGGCACCGTTTGTCTTAATAAATTCGATTGATTTTAAACGGGCCGATTTTTTTTCTTCACTATCGGCATAGGCAGAGGAATGAATAAGTGCAAAAGCGGAAAGTAAGTCTGGGTATTTTTCAACAAAAGCTAAAGTAATGTAACCTCCCATGCTGTGGCCAATAAGGATTACCCGCTCCGTCCTCTGCGGGGGGAACTTTTGGAGTTCGATGTTCATTACTTCTTTTATTACTTCACCCATACCTTCAATGCTCATGTCATTAATCATTTCAGATTTTCCACTGCCGGGCAGATCAGGGACGATTAATTTAAAATGATCTTTTAAAAAATCTACCTGGCGGTTCCAGATCTCTCCATCTTCTCCAAACCCATGTATTAAAATAACCGGCTTGCCTTTACCGGTGATGCGGTAATAGATCGTTGAGGATTGGTATGTGATAGTTTTAAATTCCACTTAATAAGCTGAATGGCGGTATTACACAAATTACTATTGGTTGCATGAGAATTAATTCAGGTGATCTGCCGGCAAACATTTTTTTACACTTAGGTAAATAAGCAATAAAACAAGGGGTATTAATCCATTATTCATTTGTTGTGGTAAAAAGAACCAGCTTATTAAAACGGCCATTAATAAAACTGCGGTAAACTTAAAATATGTTTTTACCCAATGCTTTCTGCTGTTTACAAAAAATGCGGCGATGCAATGGGTGGGCCATGCCCATAATAGGTTAAAATTGTTTTTGCACATGGCATGATCGGTTGCGGTCCACATTAATATTAAAATGATACCCAGTACACCGGTCATGAAAAAAAATAAGCCATCAAATCCATGCAGAAAAACCTGTACAAACTTGAAGCTGCCGGAATTGCTTTTTACAAGGCTCATTAAAATAATAATGATGAGCAGCATTGAAAAAATAACAGCTGGTGTAAAAAAAGTTCTTTTATTACTGTTTTCCGAAATGCTGTATAAATTTTGTTTGGTTACAACAACCGGATGCATACTGCTGTCTAAGCTCAGCATCAGGTTATCGGGTAAGAACTGCATTTGTTCTGCGGTCATTACCCTGTCGCAGGGCTGGCCCAATAAAATATCAATAGCCAGTTTGCTCCAGTTTTTCCCGTTTTTATCAAGGTATTGATGTATGGCTTGTCTGAACCTGCTGTTGATGGCCATTACAGGCTTTTGGCAAAAAGAAGAATCATGTTGTTTTTTCAGGATATCCCTCAGCCTGGTTGTGCAGTTATCGAAAAAGAAATCGTACTTATAATATTTGTTTTCTTCTTTTATATTTTCATGTAAGAAATGCCGGATGGCTATTTTTTCCGGGGCAGATAAATGTAACAACTGTTCAGTTATACCTCGGTTGGTTGATTGGTATAAATCTTTAAAATCTGTAAAATATTCTGCAGAAACGTAGTATAATAATTTACCCCTTACAAATTTTAAATAAAACCCATCGTCATCAAAATTAAAAGTACCATAGTTGTAAACAATATCAGTCAGGCTGCTGCTGTCAATTACCCGGTAGGCACTGTGTCCAAAAGTAGAATAAAGTTCTTCACCGGGTGTGCAGGTGAGTAATGATATCCGGAGATGAGCGGAATCCTGAGCAGCTGCACTGCTACATTGGTTTGCCAGAAGGCTGATCATAAAAAGGCAGCGTAATAATTTTTTCATGCTGTTGATTGGGTACGAATTTACAGTAAATGCCATAAGCATCAAAAACAACCGTCACAAAAATGCGTAAACTGGTAAGGAGCAAAAAATTAATTTGCAAATACCGGATTCTATTGTTTACTTTGTAATTCAAAGTGCTTTTAATATGGACAAACAGCATCAACCCCTGGAAGACCTCCAACACATCAAAAAGATGATGGAGCGCAGCAGCCGATTTATCAGCCTTAGCGGCTTAAGTGGTGTAGCGGCTGGTATTAGTGCATTGGCAGGCGCCTGGTTTGCCAGCCAGAAAATTAACTGCTGGGTAAAAGGAGATTGCCAGCTAAGTCATTTGTTCAGTACCGCAGGCAATGAGCTGATCAATGATTTAAGCTGGATTGCAACTTTAACCTTTATAGCGGCATTTATTTCTGCGTTTGTATTTACCTACCTGCGTAGCAAAAAAAACGGAACCCCGATGTGGGGTACTACCACCATACGTTTATTATGGAATACATGTATACCGGTTGCTGTTGGCGGGATCTTTTTAATAAGGATGATGCATATGGGTGAGTACCGGTTGGTGGCGCCGGGTTGTTTGATATTTTATGGCCTCGCCCTGGTAAATGCCAGTAAATATACTTTAGGCGAAGTAAGGTACCTGGGCTACGGGCAATTGGTATTGGGGCTGTTTAATTTATGGTGGGTAGGATATGGTTTGCAGTTTTGGGCAATGGGCTTTGGGGTATTGCATATTGTTTACGGCGTGATGATGTGGTGGAAATATGAACGGAAATAAATTTAACAGTTGAATGAAAAATCCGATAGAAAATCTTAATAAAATTTTTGACAGCCGCATTCGCCTGGGTATCATGAGTGCATTGATGGTAAACGATGCGGTTAGCTTTAATGAATTAAAGGAGTTACTGGATATTACCGATGGCAACCTGGCAAGCCATTTAAAAACACTGGAAGAAAATGGCTTTATAAAATTTCAAAAAGGATTTATCGGCCGGAAAACAAATACAACGTATTCTATAACCAGGGCAGGGGAGAAGGAATTTAAACTGCACCTGGAAGCTTTGTCAAAAATGATCGGTTCGGTAAAGTAAATTTTTTTTATCATAATACTTTGAAATACAAAGTACTTTTAAATATAAAAATTAAAAAACATGGACACGCAACCTCAACTTAGTTTTTGGCAAAGAAACAAACTGGTTATCAAATCATTTTTTATTGCATTTTTAATACTGGTATTGCTCATTCCTACTTTTATCATTATGTACCTGGCTAATGAAAGAAAGGAACGAAAACAGGAAGTAACCAAAGAGATAAGTAATAAATGGTCGGCTGCACAAACGATTACCGGCCCGTTTTTAGACATACCCTATACCGATCCCGGAATTAATAATACCCCCGAAAGAAAATCCATGTTTCTTTTACCGGAGCAACTTGATATTACAGGTATTATTGAACCTGAAATACGGTACCGGAGTATTTATAAAGTACCCGTATTTACTGCAAGGCCCCTGGTTCTTAAAGGAAAGTTTTTCAAAAACAGCATTGCTTCACTTGGCATTAACCCGGCATTAATAAAATGGAACGAGGCTAAACTTTGTCTGGGCATTAGTGACCTGAAGGGCATTAAAAAACAAACAATTAAATGGAATGACCAGATCCTGAATATGCTGGCAGGCCTGCCGGAAAACAGTATGATACAACAAGGTATCTCTGTGCCATTGCCACTTGATTCTTCATTTGCAGAAAACGAAAGCAGCTTTTCGGCTGAGCTTATCTTGCAGGGTTCCGAAAAATTGTATTGTATGCCGATCGGCAGCAGCACTACAATGCACTTTTCTTCTTCATGGCCAAGCCCGGCCTTTGATGGCAAGTATTTACCAGACACAGAAAAGATCTCAAAAAAAGGATTTGAAGCAAACTGGGCAGTCTCAGCGTTTAACAGGGATTTCCCCAAAGTATTTACCAGCAACAGTAATACAAGGACTGCAGTAAGTGAAAGCGGATTTGGGGTTATACTGCTTTCTCCATTTGATGCCTATGCACAAACCATGCGTTCATTAAAATATGCTATCCTTATTATTGCACTTACTTTCTTTGCTTATTTTTTTACAGAGATTTTTCAGCGCCGGCCGGTTCATCCATTGCAATACATTCTTATCGGTATGGCATTGGTTCTTTTTTATACTTTGCTGCTTTCTATTTCAGAATATTTACAATTTCCCATTGCCTATCTCATAGCTTCATCAGCAACGGTTATATTACTTAGCTGGTATACCCAAAGTATTTTTAAGAAAGCTAAAATGTTCTTCATTTTTGCTCTGCTTCTTTCTGTATTATATCTCTTTATTTATGTCCTCATACAAATGGTGGACAATGCATTGCTCTTTGGCAGTATAGGATTGTTTGTATTATTGGCCACAGCCATGTACCTCAGCCGCAAAATTGACTGGTATGGGATGGAACGTAAAACAAATGCAGCATGAAAATGTATAAGCAAATAAAAAAACGGAGATCAGCGTTGCTGGTGTACCTGACACACCGTATGGCTTTACCCGTTTTACGTGTTATACGCAAGCCCGAAATATTTCCTTTTACACGGGAAGAGTTAAAAAATTTTCCTGACAAAACTCTGGGGAAAGACCTTTTTAATTTTTTGGAATTAAAAAAATTAGACCTGTTACCCTATTATGCCCGGCACGATATCAAACATATTTTGTTGGACTATGATACCACAGATGAAGGGGAGGGATGCCTGCAATGTTTCATGCTGGGAAACGGACATGTATCTTTTCCGGTTACAGCAACTGTATTTTATGGATTTGTAACCATGCCCGAATACTGGAATGCCTTTACACAGGCATACCGCAGGGGTAAACAGAGTGCTGCTATTTCAAACTGTAACTGGTTTGAAATTTTAGACCAGCCGACAGCATTACTTAAGCTGCAAATAAATGACCATTGAATTAATATTATTAAATCATTAAAACAAAAAGTATGAAACAGATCTGGTTTAAACATACAGGATGGTTTTACATACCCATTCATCCATTTGGTTTTTTTGTAACCCTGCTGGCGATAGTTTTTATGGTACCCATAGTGATAGCAATTGACCGGAATGCACATTCTGTTACAGACGAACTGTATGAATTTTTTTTGTACGCAACCTGCACTGCATTCTGGTGGAAATGGGTGGCAGAGAAAACATCCTTATAAAAGAACGATTATGAAAGTAATTAAATCAATTGCCTTTGCCTGGCAGGGGTTAAAAATTTGTTTTACCGCTGAAACTAATTTCAGGATCCATGTCTTACTGGGCAGCATTGCTGTATTGCTTGGCTTTATATTAAACGTCTCTAAAGCAGAATGGGGGTTTATAATTTTTTTTATTGCTTTTGTTATCGCAATGGAAATGATGAATACTGCCATTGAGCAATTATGTAATGTTGTCCGGAAAGAAACTCATCTGGCCATTAAAAATATAAAAGATATTGCTGCCGGAGCAGTTATGGCCGCTGCAGCCGGCAGTTTTATAACCGGGCTGATAATTTTTCTGCCTAAAATAATTATGTTCATTAAATCTGTATAAGTGAAAATGTCATTATCATTTCAAAAAATATTAATTGCATTTTTTGCATTTATCGGCCTGTTGATCTGTCTGCGGATCCTGTATTCAGGCGAATGGGACTATTTATTCCTGGTATGGAATATATTTCTGGCCTGGATACCCTTTATCATCAGCGGCTTCTTTAAAAGCCTGAAGAATACCGATAAGTGGAAACGGTTTATTTTATTTTGTAGCTGGCTGATCTTTTTCCCCAACGCATTATATATCGTTACAGACCTGGTACATCTTGAACTGGAAAGCAATATCCCTAAATGGTTTGATGCGGTGCTGTTATTTTCAGCTGCGGTGCTGGGATTAATAATGGCCTTTATCTCTTTATACCGGGTTGAAAAATTCCTGCATCAGGTAGTTAGTAAAAGGGTAGTAACCGTATTTGTTATGTTGATATTGTTCCTGGGATCTTTTGGTGTTTACATGGGCAGGTTTCTTCGCTGGAACAGTTGGGATATCATCAGCAATCCATTTCAATTAGGGCTGTCCATCGGGCATCGGATAATTTATCCATTTGATCATTTGCAAACCTGGGGCATCACTTTAATATTTACAGTCCTGTTTTACCTGTTATACTATGCTGTAAAAAAAATGCCCGGCTAGATCAGCCAGGCAAATCATTAAAAAATTATTGTTTCAGTTTTTTAAAAATCAAGGCCCAATGAAACATACAGAATTGGTTTATCATTAAAGAACCCGGTCATGGGCCATCCTGCATCAAATTTTACAAAATATCCCAGCAGGGTACTTCTTGCGCCAAAGCCATAGCCGCCGGCAAAGGGGCCCAGACCACCGGCTTTAACTCTTACGGTCACATTATTTACCGGGTCAGTATAAGATACATCAGGCCTTTTTATTTTGTTATAGGCTCCATTCCATGCCGTTCCAAAATCGAAGAATTGAATGATCTGAAAATTACGCAGGAAAGCATTATTGATAGGCCTGTTAAAGATGGTTGAAAATACCGGAAACCTGAACTCACTGTTGATCACAATAGCATTATTTCCGTTTGCAACATTTTGTATATGGCCCCTCATATTGAGAGCAAGACTTTGGAATGCATAATCCTGATCAGCGGCTGGTGGATTATCCGTATTAAAATACCTGTTTTTTACAAATACATTGTTGGCATCAAATTTTTGGTTTTCCCTAAACATCAGCCAGCCACCAACGCCGCCTAAAAAATAGATCATTTTTTGATTGCCCCAGCTAAAGTCACCTGCGGCCCTGCCTGCCCATATAAAATTGCGGAGGATGGGGTAGTAATACCGGCCATCAAAACCAAAATTAAAAGTGTTGGGCCCGTCGGTAGACTTTACTTTACTCACCTGCCTGTTCCAGTCTATAAAAAATTTATACCTTAAACCGTTCCAAATATTTTCAGTTGGGTTTAAAGTATTGTCATATACATATTCAAGATGGTTAACTGAATACTGATCATTTTGGCCCTCCAGTGAATTGCTTAATCCATCTACCGATGAAATTACAAATTTGTCGGAACGGATACCGGTACTGAATCTTATACTTCTGGAAACATCAAAAGGATAACTGACATTTACCTGGTATAAGTTGGTAAATATTCTTCCCGGATATTGAATTATGATATTGCCGTTATTATCAACAATGTTTGCACCGGCCTGTTGTGCATTTCTGTAATAGGTGGTACCCCAGTCAATTCTTCTTTTATAATTCTGATAGCTTATCAGCCACTCATTGTCTTTCAGGTTGGTTGAAATTCTAAACCCTCCGGTTATTTTTACGTCTTCTAATAATTCTGATGTGCCCAACCTGATAAGGCCGTTGAGCGGTGTACCTGAGTTAAGCATTATTGGCCCCGATCCTCCACCATAAGCCTGGTAGCGGTTAATTAAAACGTTGCTGCCACTGGAAAAACCTGCCGAACCGTAATCAACAGAAAACTTGGGTGGTTTATAAGTGTATTTCTTTATTGTTTTTAAAACATCATTTTTCGAATCATCAAGTGTTTTTATTTTACCTGTTGCATTGCTGTCAGTCTTTTTATTGTCAAATTCTGATTGAAAAAAATCATCCTGTTTTTTTGCAGTGTCCACAAACAGCGGCAAATTTTTTAATGCATTTGAATCTTTATATTCGGCCATAACCTTTTTCATAAAGGCAGTGGGTTGGGCTGTAATATTTCTGCGGCGAAGTGTATTTTCATCAATTTTTAATTTGTATAAAACTTTTTCATCACTCTGCCTGGTTACTTCACTTACCTGGTTATTTTCGCCTGCGATACGCGTTTCGCCCAATGTGCTTTGATAATTGGTTAGCGGAAAGGTATATGCCGAATCATTGGAAACAGAGACTACCGCTATAGAATCGATATCTGTTTTTTTAAATACTTTTAACATGCTGTCCACTTCCTTTTCCGATGGATTTCTTAAAATCGCATCGCCAATTAAAACAAGGGTATCAAGCCCGGCTTTTTTGGTAGTGAAAAATCCTGCATAACGGTTGCCAACACCATTCTCATCACTTACAAACGTAAAATGATTATCATTATATTGCATAGGGTAACGGGCATTACCATATTTTAAACCGGATAACTGGGTGATCTGGTTAAGTTCCGGTTTGTTGCCAAAATCGGTAATTAAGAAAATGTTGTACTTATGATCGCTTGGTAAAATGGTATCACCGCTTTTTGCAGCAGGGTTGGGCCGGTTACTGGAAAAGATGATTCCGGTTTTATTAGGAAAAGCTACAAAAGATGCATCAAGGTCATCATACACATCATTGGTAATTTGTTTTATTTTTTCATTTTGAAGTTCCAGCGTAAAGATATCGGTATGGCCATTTTTTACAGCAGTTAATAAAAGGGTATTGCTGTTTATCATGTATTTCATGTCCTGTACCTGGTCAAACTGTTTGGTAAGGTCGATCTTATATTGTTTTATCCGCGTTACAATATCATAAACAAATAAATTTAATTTCCCTTCTTTAACATATAATACCGAGATCCTGGTTCCTTTGGGATCCCAGGCCATCATCGGGTAATTAGGATCCATTTCATTTTTATAACTCCGTATCCCATATTTCAATAAAGTTTTGTTTACAAAATCATCATAGTAAATAACCCTAACAATCCCTTTTTTAAACTGGGTTACAACATATGAGTTGTTACGTTTATTTGGATTTACATTAAATCTGAAATAGTCCAGACGGCTGTTTATATTAAAACCTTCAATATAATTTCCTTTTGGATATGGTTTTCTTTTAGCGATGTCTTTATAATATTTATCATCCTGGTATTCCATAAACTCAGCCAGTACATCTTTAAATTTCTTTTTGCAAACCTGAAGGCAGGCCTTATTTAAATTTTTATAGATCGTTGCCAGGTAAAGTAGGTAAGTAACATTTTCTTTTTTGTATCGCTCTTCTATAAAATACCAGAAGGCGTGGCCGGCAATAGCAGGTTTTTCAAATGCAAACTTGGAAAACTTGCTGTAATTTCCACTAAGCATCTCACTTTTTAATTCATCATCCAGATCTGTGCTCCAGTTTTCGGCCAGGTAAGAAATGTATCCATTGGTTAGCCATTTGGGTAAATCCAGCAATGCCTGGTTCCCCGCAAATTCACCAAGATCATCTCCAAACAAACGGTTTTCGGTTAAAACCTGGGCAATGCCCGATCGAATCTGGTTTCTTAATTTTTGATGATCAGATTCAAAATAAACTACCATTTTATTGTTTACCAGCTTGGTGCCACCTCCCGTATTTTGCCAATCTATACCCAACCCGATATTGCTTTGCTGCATATCGGAGTATTGATTATATAAAATAATATTGGCACGTCTTTGTAAACTATATTCAGCAGCCGTTTCAATTTGTAATAATTCTTTTTCGGCACTCTGGGCAACAAACTTTGCCAGTTCTTCTCCGTTTTGATTATAGTAAATATTGAAATTTCTGGTTTGATAATATTTCCATTTAAATTTTTTAAACTGTACCCGGTTCTTTCCAAACTCTACTGCGCTTACCTGTGCAGAAGCAGCTACAGACAGTAAGCAGCAGGCAATCAATAATAAAAGAAGAATGTTGATACCGGTTTTTTTAATGGCTTTAAACATCTTTGCCGGCCCACAGGTATCTTTCAGGCTGGTGATCGCACTGATGCGGCACGCCCTTACTGAATAACCTTTTTCTGCATTGATCATCATTAGCTTTATTGTATCCATCATAGGTAATTTCATATTTTTGTTATTAACAGTATCTGTTTAACTATACTTTCGGTAAAAGACAAGGAATTTGCCCCGTTTTTAAAGTGAGGTGTTTTGGGTAAGTCTTCTTACTTTGCATAGATGTCAATTATACCTTAAAATTAGTTGTTTTGTAATAAATTATCCAATCCAAAATTATAGCAGCAATGTTAAAAATAAAATCCTTTATTTTTAGTCCGATACAGGAAAATACGTATTTACTCTATAATGAGTTTAATGATTGTATAATAATTGACCCCGGATGCTACTTTTCATACGAAAAGAATGAGCTTGCTGCCTTTATTACACAGAGCGCATTAAAACCCCGGATGCTGCTTAATACCCACTGTCATTTGGATCATGTTTTTGGGAATAAGTTTATAGCTGAAAAATATGATCTGACACTTCATCTGCATCAAAAAGAGAAAAGGCTGCTGGACTATGCACCCACCTCCGGTTTACTGTATGATATGCCTTTTGATAATTATTCCGGGGCGTATATTTATTTAAAAGAGGGCGATATCCTTAAAATGGGATCAGATGAATTACTGGTGATAGAAGCCCCGGGGCATTCTCCGGGCCATATCTGCTTTTATTGCGCTAAACAGCATTTCATCATCAGCGGAGATGTATTGTTTAACCGGAGCATTGGCCGAACAGACCTGCCAGGCGGTGATCATCAGGGTTTGATCAGGAATATAAGGGAAAAATTATTTGTATTGCCCGGTGAAACGGTTGTATACAGCGGGCATGGCCCCGAAACTACCATCGGTGAAGAGAAAAAGTATAATCCATTTTTAAGTTGAGTTAACAACTTAAATCCAGGGCATCCTTTTCTGACCCGGATGGGGATATGCGGGATTTCTTTCTTAAATTTTATTTAAGTATTTTACCATACGGTATTGTTGCATATCATAATGATAATTGAACACACAGTAAATTAACAACTATGAAATCAATAAAATTTTCTGCCATGTTTTTGTTGTCAGTTGCGATCAGCTGTTTGTATCCGCTTGCCGCCAATGCCCAGCGGAGTATAATAAGGCAACAGGTTAAAAAAGATATGGAAAAAAAATATGCCGATTCGCAGCGGGTAAAGGGTAAAATGGAGCTGGAAAAAATAACTTATGAAAATGACAAACGCTATAAAGACCCTGTTAACAAAGTGCAGGCTACCATATCTTTTGAGGATAAGGAGCTTAATAAAAAGGGGGAAGTAAAAAAAACGATGGTACAAAAAATAGTATTTGGTAAAACCGGCGAATGTATTGTTATGAATGAAGGCGATAAGAATGAAAGCTGGATGATCTATAATTATGCTGATAAGGCCAATTATATGGTGAATGTAAAACAGAAAACTGCCATAAAAATGCCGTTGATCAATATGCAAAAAATGGCTGAGGCAGGCGCAAATGCAGAAGCAGAAAAAAATACAACGGATAATCACAGTTCTTATAAAGCCACCGGTGAAAAGCAAAACATTAATGGCTACAATTGTACAAGATACATTTACACGTATGCCGATAATAAAAAGTATTCAACCATGGATATGTGGCTTACAAATGATATCAGTTTAAACCTGGGCGATAATTATATGTTTGGGGCCAGGTTAAATGCCTATAAATTTCCTGCTAACTCCAATAACAAAGAAATGAAAGGCGGGGTTATGGTGCGAACTGTTTTATATGATAAAAAAGGAAGCCCGGTTTCGCAACGTGATCTTAAGGAATTTAAAAAAACAGCCGACGAACAGTATTTTGATCTGAAAGGTTATAAAATAACTGATATACTGAGCGCTCTTTAAATGCTAACCCCTAATTTCTATGTACAGGGTTAATTTAAAATATTCAATTTATTAAACAGATTTGTATAAAGTGAACCAATTAACCAGTTAAAGAGGTTTTCTTATATAAACAATAAATAGAACCTCTCCTGTAAATTTAGTGTTTCACAAACTTAGCGATCAGTAATTTCTGGTTTTTTCCAGCAGAAACTTTCAGGATATAAGTACCTCCGCTGAGTTTCTCCACATTAATACTTGTAAGGCTGAGTCCACTGCCCAGGGTTCTTATATCCTCTTTCACCAGTCTTCCGATCGCATCATAAACCGAAATGGTGACTTGCTCAGTGTTTGGCAATTCAATCACAATATTCAGTATTGTTGATACCGGGTTAGGATAAATACCAGTTGACGGCCTCGGGATCGGTTGGGTTTGCACAGCAAATGGGGAGAAGCTGATAATATCTGTTTTAGTTTGGGTAAACGGATCACTGCCGCCGGCTGCGGTTGCAGTAGCTGTTATCCATGAACCACCCAAATTCTGAGTAATATAACATTTGGTTCTGTCAAAACCAGTTAGTTCCTGTGTAGCTATCCATTGCATAGTAACAGCCACATTACTGCCACCTGTAACGGCTTCTTCAATGATCCATGTTTTGTCAACTATTTTATCAGTAAACAAAACACCGCTGCTTCCATTAATAAATACGCCCTGCAAAACACGAACGGTTAGATCATCTGTAGTATGTGTTGCATTTGCCGCTATCGTAACAGGGTTATAACTGCCGGCATTAACTGCAACCGGTACGGTCCGGGTATTTAATGCTGCCAAAGCTTTAATAATCACTTTGCCACTACCATTGGTAATGATATGAGATGCAACCGAACCTGTACTGGTGGCTGCAAGACTCAGGTTATTTGTTCCCAAAGTTATATTGCCATTGTTCAAAGTCAATGTTCCATTGATAGCCGCATTTGCATTTAATACCATACCACCGCTTCCATTCATAATAACATTAGTTGTGGTAAAAGCCGGCATCAACTGGCTGCCCGTTCCACTAAAAGTAATATTACCGGCTGCTGCATCAAATGTTCCGTTATTGGTTACATTTCCAAAAAGAACAAGTATTCCGTTTGCACCAATCGTGAGGCTTCCACCACTGTTAATACTGATATTTCTTGCTGTTCCGCTTCCTCCGCTCAGGTTAGGCATATTTGGAGCAGATGAAGGAATAATTACATCAGTTGTGGAAGTGGGAATTCCGCCGCACCAGTTTGTTAAAGTATTCCAGTCTGTACTTGTAATACCAATCCAGGTTTGTGCAGGAATTATTGTAATAATTATGGCATTGGAAATTGCCGTTGTTTGCGTTAAACAGGTTAATGAAGAGGTCATGACAACTGTTACCACATCATTATTTACAAATGTTGCATTCTGATATGTTGCACTGTTTGTTCCCACATTATTGCCATTCAGTTTCCACTGATAGGAAGGAGTGCCGCCATTAGTTGGCGTAGCGGTAAAAATTACATTGGTACCGGAACAGATGGTTGTTGCGGTTGATGTAATACTTACAGATGGAGTAACAGGAGAAGTTACTGTCATAGTAATTGTATTGGAAGTAGCTGTTGGTTGTGTTACACAGGTAAGGGAAGAGGTCATGACAACCGTTACCACATCATTATTTACAAGTGCTGCATTCTGATATGTTGCACTGTTAATACCCACATTATTGCCATTCAGTTTCCATTGATAGGAAGCTGCGCCTCCATTGGTAGGTGTTGCCGTAAAAATTACATTGGTTCCGGAACAGATCGTTGTTGCAGTTGCACCAATACTAACAGATGGAGTAACGGGAGAAGTAACCGTCATGGTAATCGCATTGGATGTTGCCGTTGGCTGGGTTACACAGGTAAGGGAAGAGGTCATCACTACCGTTACCATATCATTATTTATAAGACCGGCATTCTGGTAGGTTGCACTGTTTGTACCCACATTATTGCCGTTAAGTTTCCATTGGTAAGCGGGAGTACCTCCATTGATGGGTGTTGCTGTAAAAATTACATTGGTTCCAAAACAGATTGTAGTGGCTGTAGCCCCAATACTTACAGATGGGGTAACGGGTGAAGTTACCGTCATGGTGATCGCATTGGATGTTACCGTTGACTGAGTAACACAGGCCAGGGAAGAAGTCATATCAACTGTTACCACATCATTATTTACCAATCCTGCATTCTGGTATATTGAACTATTTGTTCCAACATTGGTACCGTTCAGTTTCCACTGATAGGTTGGGGTGCCTCCATTGGTTGGAGTAGCCGTAAAGATTACATTGGTTCCTGAACAGATCGTTGTTGCCGTAGCTACAATACTCACAGCAGGCGTAACTGTTGTGGTCACTGTCATAGTGATTGCATTGGATGTTGCATTAGCCGGGTTTGCACAGGCCAGGGAAGAGGTCATGACAACCGTTACCACATCATTATTTATCAGTCCTGCATTCTGGTAGGTTGCACTATTTGTACCTACATTATTGCCATTCAGTTTCCATTGATAAGAAGGAGTGCCTCCATTGGTTGGTGTTGCCGTAAAGATCACATTGGTTCCTGAACAGATAGTTGTTGCTGTTGCTGCAATACTCACTAAAGGGGTAACTGTTGCAGTTACTGTTATGATGATCGCATTGGAAGTTGCCGTAGGCTGGGTTACACAGGCGAGGGAAGAGGTCATCACCACCGTTACCACATCATTATTTATCAGACCTGCATTTTGATATGTTGCGCTGTTTGTACCTACATTATTGCCATTCAGTTTCCACTGATAGGAAGGAGTGCCTCCATTGGTGGGTGTTGCCGTAAAGATCACATTGGTTCCTGAACAGATCGTAGTTGCTGTTGCTCCAATACTCACAGATGGTGTAACTGTTGTAGTTACTGTCATAGTGATCGCATTAGATGTTACAGAAGCCGGGTTTGCACAGGTAACTGATGAGGTCATCACAACCGTTACCACATCATTATTTACCAGTCCTGAGTTTTGGTAGGTTGCACTGTTAGTACCCACATTATTACCATTCAGTTTCCACTGATAGGAAGGAGTGCCTCCGTTAACAGGGGTTGCCGTAAAAATTACATTGGTTCCTGAACAGATCGCTGTGGCTGTAGCCCCAATACTTACAGTTGGCGTGACTGTTGGATTTACTGTCATGATGATCGCATTGGATGTTGCGGTTGGCTGTGTTACACAGGTAAGGGAAGAGGTCATCACCACGGTTACCATATCATTATTTATCAATCCTGCATTCTGGTATATTGTACTGTTGGTACCCACATTATTGCCATTCAGTTTCCACTGGTAAGCGGGAGTACCTCCGTTAATAGGTGTTGCCGTAAAAATCACATTGGTTCCTGAACAGATCGTTGTAGCGGAAGCTGTAATACTCACAGTTGGTGTAACTATTGAAGTTACGGTCATCGTGACCGCATTGGAAGTAGCACTGGCCGGACTCGCACAGGTAATTGAAGAGGTCATCACTACCGTTACCACATCATTATTTACCAGTCCTGCGTTCTGGTAGGTTGCACTGTTAGTACCCACATTAGTACCATTCAGTTTCCACTGATAGGTAGGAGTACCTCCATTAGTTGGCGTTGCTGTAAATATTACATTAGTACCCGAACAGATAGTAGTAGCTGTTGCTGCTATACTAACAGATGAAACAACATTTGTATTAACGGTAACCGTAAATGAACAATTGACAGTAGGGGAACCGGTAAGTACATAAGCAACATTGGTTACTCCCGAATTAAATGTTTGTCCGCTTGCAGTACCGTTTCCACTTCCTGTTGTAACTCCTGTAAGTGTATAAGTAAATGCCTGGGCTGGTGTAACTACAGGATCAATACCATTTACAACGGCAGAACATAGACCTGCACCCGCAGTTATGGTTGTATTGGCAGGACAGGTAATGGTTGAGTTACCGATTGTAAAAGAACGGTGTTCATATAATCCCCATTTACCGTCAAGACCTTTAACACGAATAGCCAAAAAATGTGAACCTAATGCAAGCGCACCTGACGGTATATCAAATGTTTGTGTCACGATATTACCTGGTGTAGTAACAGTTAATGGAGTTCCATTACCAACTCCGGCATCGGTATCAAAGAAATATTCTGCGGCGGTAATAATTGGAGCATCGGCAGTAGAAGTTGAAATATAGAATCCTCTTTTTTCAAACAAACCCCAAACCCCGTCTGCACCTTTAGTTCTTATGGCCAAAAAATGAAAACCTGCAGGTAAAGATGTAGGGATAACTGCTGTAAAATTAACTACCGCTCCTGAAGTGCCAACGGATGTTGCAGTTCCATTACCCACACCCGGATCAGTATCAAAGAAATATTCTGATGCTGTTATATTAGCAGCATCAGCAGTTGATGCTGAAATATAGAATCCTCTTTTTTCAAACAAACCCCAAACCCCGTCTGCACCTTTAGTTCTTATGGCCAAAAAATGAAAACCTGCAGGTAACGATGTTGGTATTACTGCTGTAAAATTAACTACGGCTCCTGAAGTGCCAACGGATGTTGCAGTTCCATTACCCACACCCGGGTCAGCATCAAAGAAATATTCTGCTGCTGTTATATTAGCTGCATCTGTTGTTGATGATGAGATATAGAATCCTCTTTTTTCAAACAGACCCCAAAGTCCACCTGCATCTTTAACACGGATAGATAAAAAATGAAAACCTGCAGGTAAAGATGTAGGGATAACTGCTGTAAAATTAACTACGGCTCCTGAAGTGCCAACGGATGTAGCCGTAGCATTACCCACACCCGGATCAGCATCAAAGAAATATTCTGCTGCTGTTATATTAGCTGCATCAGCAGTTGATGATGAAATATAGAATCCTCTTTTTTCAAACAGGCCCCAAAGTCCACTTGCATCTTTAACGCGGATAGATAAAAAATGAAAACCTGAAGCTAACGATGTTGGTATTACTGCTGTAAAATTAACTACGGCTCCTGAAGTGCCAACGGATGTAGCCGTAGCATTACCCACACCCGGATCAGCATCAAAGAAATATTCTGCTGCAGTTATATTAGCTGCATCCGCCGTGGCGGATGAAATATAGAATCCTCTTTTTTCAAACAGGCCCCAAAGTCCATTTGCATCTTTAACGCGGATAGATAAAAAATGAAAACCTGCAGGCAACGATGTTGGTATTACTGCTGTAAAATTAACTACCGCTCCACTGGCACCCACCGATGTGGCTGTACCATTGCCTGTACCCGGGTCGGTATCAAAGAAATATTCTGCTGCTGTTATATTAGCTGCATCCGCCGTGGCGGATGAAATGTAAAACCCTCTTTTTTCAAACAGGCCCCAGGTGCCGGTATTGTGCCTCACCCTCAATCCTAAAAAATGAAAGCCGGAAGCCAGCGAAGCTGTTGAAATAGCTGTTGAAAAATTTATAGTATCGTTTGTTCCGGTTAATGTTATCTGCGTACCGTTATTAACACCCGGATCAGTATCAAAAAAATATTCCGCTCTATTAAAGCCCTGCCCAATGGCAAACTGTACCAGTAAGAAAGCAATGAATAAAAAGAATAACCTTTTCATGATAAAAAAATTTTAACGCCACTTTGTTAGTGGATTTAAAGAGGGGTTAATTATTCTTTCTTGCTTCCACTACTACATTTAAAGTACCATTTACAGGAATAGTGGGATTGGTAATATTCATGCTGAAAATAAATGGCAGACGGCTGCTTCGGCTGGTTGTCCAGTTAAGGCTGCCAATAACGTCATATAATAAGCCCATATCTTTTCCGTCGCTACCGCTATTATTGGCCGGGCCTGCAGCTATTGTAAAATCCAGTAATGGATTATTGGTACCGGCATTTACAGAAGCCTGTGCAACCATCTGTGGGTCCAGGTTGGCAACATTTCCTCCGGCATCAGTATTGCCATTGCTGGCCCATGGGGTATTATTAACTGCATTAAATGTGATATTATTATTAAAAGTGCTGGTGCTGTTTGAAGTGGCGGCATTGCGGCGAACAAATATATTATTGGTGATTAATAAAAACTGGCAATTGGAGGAAAAGCAATCCCTGCTGGCAGCGGCGGGGCCATACCATAAATTGTGGTTGAACAAAACGTTTAAGGAATTTGTAAACCCTCCAATATTTGCATTTACGGCAATTCCACTTTCGTAAAAATCATTGTTTTGAAAAAGGAAATTCTGATAGGTAGTGGAAGGAGTACCAGCTACCTGTGCATTGTCAAAAAAATTGCCTTCAAATAAATACCCGATGTAGGTAGTAGATCCCTGGTTTATACTTAATGTAAGGGTTTGAAATTGGTTGCGTATAAATCGAAGGTTATCCGGATGATTGGAGTTTATGGAGACAGTACTGTTAATTACAAGGCCCTGTAGTTCGGTATTACTGCTGGCAGCACCGGTAATCGTTAAGCCCGGTACAACTGCAGTAAAAGGCAGGTTTTTATTGGGGCTCCATCCCGGCCCGATAATAACCAATTGTTTATTGGTAATAGTGAAAGCGGTATATGCAACCGGGCTTCCATGTACATACACCGTGTCACCACTGATGCTGGCATCAATGGCAGCCTGTATGGTATTAAACTGTGCCAGTGTTGAAGGCAGATTGCTGACTGTACGGATGGTTGCATTAGCAAACAGCGATATCAATAAAATTGAAAGCAGGGATAATATTTTCATGATTAAAAATTTTATCCCGCAAGATTTGTAAAAAAATAATTTGTAAACAATCACTAAATGTAGTGAAGGGATAACTGATCAGGGGTAAGCTGATAAATAATGTTTGTAAATAAAAATTTGTAAACGAAACAGGTTAATCAGCATTTATCTGTAAGAATATAAATGTTAAACGATCTTATTTTTGAAGGCAAGCGATACCGCTTCGCCGAGAGAATGTACGTGTAGTTTTTCGTATACTTTTTTTATGTGGGAGTTGACTGTGAAATAACTGATGCCCATATTGTCTGCAACCATTTTATAACTGTTGCCGTCTGATAATAATTTTAACACTTCCGTTTCTTTCAGCGTCAGATTATAATCCTGTAATAAAGTTGTTTTATCATTGGCATGGTTAAAAAACTTTGTAACCCTTAATGCTACTGAAGGGGTCATGTAAGCCCCGCCCAGATAAACTTCTTCAATACATTGTGTAATTTTTCCGGCACTGGCATTTTTTAAAATATAACCTTCGGCTCCCGCCTGGAGGGAAGCAAATATTTTTTCTTCATCTTCAAATACGGTTTGCATAATGATACGGACATGCGGAAAATTGGTTTTGATGATCTTTACCCCGCTGATGCCATCCGTATTGGGCATTTCAATATCCATTAATACCACATCGGGTTTTGCATTTCTAATATCTTCCAGCACATTATTGCAATCGGGGAATGAACCGGTGCATTGCATATTCTCCGTTAAGTAAACAAGTGCTTCCAGGCTATCTCTCCGTTGTTTATTATCATCATATATTACTATACTTATCATTTGTGAAAATTAAGCATCTTAAAAATTAACCCGCATCACTAATAGTAGCGACAGGAAAATTACAGGTGATCGAAGTTCCTCTATCGGGTGCAGAATGCATATCTATGTTTCCCCCGCATTGGTTTACCCTGAATCGAATATTCTGGATCCCATTTCCTTTTTGTATTGTTTCTATATCAAATCCTTTTCCGTTATCTTTTATGGAAAGATGAATTGTATTTCCTGTAATATTTATTTTTAAGATCACTTCGGCTGCCTGGCTGTATTTTACAATGTTGTTCAGGCTTTCTTTTATGATCAGTAAAATATTCCTGCGCAGGTCAATATCCAGATTTGCCTTGTCTGCTGCATCTTCAATGTCATAGCGGCAGTTTATATTTTTCGCATCTAATAATTCATATCCAAGGTTCTTTATTTTATTACTCAAAAGGATGCTCTGCTGATCGCCTGTCTTCATCGCCCATACAATATCATTCATATTTTCCATTACGGTCCTTGTATTTATGTTTATCTGGTTCAAAACCTGTTTAGTTCTTTCCGGATCAGACTCCATCATTTTTTCTGCGACCGAACTGTAAATATGAATGCTGCTGAGTGTACTGCCGATCTCATCGTGCAGGTCACGGGCAATACGGCTGCGGTCAACATCACGGGCTGCATATATGGCATTCATTTTATCCAGTTCCTGGTGCTGCAATTGTTTTTCTTTTACCAGCACTTCTTTAAGTGCAGCTTGTTTTTCAAGCAGGTCCCTGCGGGCTTTATATCCAAGTGCTGCCGAAAAGCAGGTCACATCCAGCACCAGGGCTACACAGGTCCACATAACCCCATATATACCCAGGATGTATTTTTCCGTAATAGAAGAGATCAAAGCAACCAGGTTACCCAAAAACATAATGACAGAACCTACTATTATGATCTTAAAAAAAAGCCCGTGAATATATTTTGAAACAGCAATAAGCAAATAAACAAGACTGGTCATCAATATAATGCGAATACCAATAAAAGCGATCACCGTCCTTTTATCAAACCAATGAAAACTGATACCCAAAATATGGATGAGCGCATAAAACAGGGTTACAAACAAAACGATCTTGTAAAAAGTAATGTATTTTTTATCTGTAATGCTGAAAATATCAATCGCCTTTGCGGCAAATAGCATATATGTAAAATACATGAGCATTTGAACTGGTTCATCTAAAAGGTTAAAATATAAACTCTCCTGTAATGCTTCATCTGTGCTATAAAAAAAATCCACAGCTGTTCTTTCAGCAAGGAATGCAGTGGCTGCAAATAAATACGAACTGTAATAAAGAAGGAGCTTGTTTCGCTGGATGATTGATAAAACAAAATGATATAAAAGCGCCATAAAAAGGCAACCCGTAAAAAAAATAAAGACAATATTTTCTGTTAACACCGGCATATCATGGTACATTATTTCATCATTATACAAAAACTCATTATCTTCTTTCCTGGCATAATTCTATTAACACACCGTTCGTATTTTTTGGATGCAGGAAACATATTAATTTATTATCGGCACCGGATTTTGGGTAATCACTTAGTAAAGTAAATCCTTCCTTTTTCAATCTCTCCATCTCTGATTCGATATCTTCCACTTCAAAAGCAATATGGTGCAGGCCTTCGCCTTTGCGTTCAATAAATCTGGCTATAACGCCGTTGGGGTCGGTGCTTTCCAACAACTCGATCTTGGTTTTCCCTTTCTTAAAAAAAGCCGTGTTTACCTTTTCACTTTCAACCATTTCTGTTTTATAGCACAGGCTGTCCAGCAGTTTTTCAAACAAGGGAACTGATATGGAAAGTTCTTTTACGGCTATACCAATATGTTCTATTTTTTGCATTTTCTTGTAATTTATATTTGCAGCGTTTACGAATTCGGAAAATTGACAGCTAAACCTTTCTATGAAAAGCTAAAATAGAACCTTTTACAGTAAATTTGTGTTATTAAGAACAGAAACTAAACAGATCGATTTTATGTTGAAATTGCCTATTTATTTAGATAACAATGCGACCACTGCCATGGATCCCAGGGTGCTGGAAGCAATGACCCCCTATTTTTTAGAGCATTTTGGTAATGCTGCCAGCCGTAACCATCCTTTTGGCTGGGAAGCTGAAGAGGCGGTAGATTATGCACGGGAGCAGGTGGCTAAACTGATAGGCGCCGAGCCTAAAGAAATAATTTTTACATCGGGTGCCACCGAAGGCGATAACCTGGCTATAAAAGGGGTATATGAAATGTATGCAACCAAAGGTAACCACATCATCACAGCAACAACTGAGCATAAAGCAGTTTTAGATACCTGTAAGCATATTGAAAAATCGGGTGGCGAGGTAACTTACCTGCAGGTTAATGCTGAAGGATTACTTGATCTGAAAGAACTGGAAGCAGCTATCAGACCAACAACCATATTAATTGCCATCATGTATGCCAATAACGAAATTGGTGTGGTAATGCCGATAAAAGAGATCAGTGCCATTGCACGAAAACATGGGGTTTTATTATTTACCGATGGCACACAGGCTGTTGGAAAAATTCCGGTTGATGTAAATAAGGACGGCATTGACCTGATGGCTTTTACTGCACATAAAATGTACGGGCCAAAAGGAGTTGGCGCATTATATGTACGCCGTAAAAATCCAAGGGTAAAAGTTACGGCCCAAATGGATGGTGGTGGCCACGAACGGGGTATGCGCAGCGGAACTTTAAATGTACCGGGTATTGTTGGTTTTGGCAAAGCCTGCGAAATTTGTATGCTGGATATGGAAGAAGACAGTAAGCGCATCAGTAAAATGCGTGATCATCTTGAAACAGAATTACTAAAACTGGAAGAGGCCTATGTTAACGGCAGCCGTGAACACCGTTTACCGCATGTTGCAAATATATCATTTAAACATGTTGAAGGCGAAGGTTTGCTGATGGGCTTTAATAAAAATATTGCTTTAAGCAGCGGATCGGCCTGTACCTCTGCCTCATTAGAACCCAGCTATGTTTTAAAAGCATTGGGACTGGGAGATGATCTGGCACACTCTTCGCTTCGTTTCGGACTGGGAAGATATACGACAGATGAACAAATTGAATATACCATCAAAGCAATCAGTGAAACAGTTTTAAAGTTGAGGGAAATGAGCCCGCTTTGGGAAATGTACAAAGATGGAATTGATTTGAGTACGATTGAATGGGCAGCACACTAAAGACCCCCTCTATCTCCCCCGAAGGGAGAGGAAATGTAGAAGATCAAAGAGTAGATTGTGTTTTTTGTTTTTTTGGCCGAACATTTAAACTTTTTTCAACTTCATTGGCGTCGCACTCTTTTACAGTTGTAATTAATTGGGCTTAAAGACTTCTAAAATTATGAGGCATTTGTTTTAATAAATCTAAAATATACAATCAAAAATCTAAAATAATCATCATGTCATATTCAGAAAAAGTAATCAGCCACTACCAAAATCCAAAAAATGTTGGTACGTTGGATAAAAGCGCAAAAAATGTTGGTACAGGTTTAGTTGGTGCACCTGAGTGTGGTGATGTTATGCGGCTGCAAATTGAAGTAGATGATGCAGGTATGATAACCGATGCCAAATTTAAAACCTTTGGATGCGGATCTGCTATCGCTTCTTCTTCATTAGCTACCGAGTGGTTAAAAGGAAAAAGTGTAGATGATGCATTGAAGATCGATAATATGGATATCGTGGAAGAATTAAACCTTCCGCCGGTAAAAATACATTGCAGTGTACTGGCCGAAGATGCCATAAAATCAGCCATCAATGACTATCGTGTTAAAAACGGTTTGGAAGAAATTAAGTTTGAGGAGAGTGTGGTACACTAAATCAGTCATAAGTGATGAGTGATAAGTTATAAGTGGAACACATGACTTAAAACCTATAACTTAATACTTAAAACTTTTTAGAAATGGTAGCATCAGAAAACAGCATATTTATAAGCGAGAAAGCAAAAACCAAAGTCATTAAACTGATGGAAGAGGCCGGAGTGACCAGCGATGCTTCTCATTTTTTAAGAGTTGGTGTTGTTGGGGGCGGTTGCAGCGGGTTGAGTTATAAGATGGATTTTGATAACGAAGTGAAACCAATGGACCAGGTTTTTGAAGACAAGGGAATAAAAATTGTTTGTGACCTGAAGAGTTTTTTATACCTCGTTAATACTGAGTTGGAATTTAGTGATGGATTAAACGGCAAAGGATTTTATTTCAATAACCCCAACGCCAGCCGAAGCTGCGGATGTGGTGAAAGTTTTGCGGTTTAATCTCTGAAATACCCAAAATAAAAAAAATGCCTCCTGATTTTCCGGGGGCATTTTTTTATAAATGTTAATGCTCATTTTTAATGGGCGCTGCGGGTTGTGGCGGCGGTATTGGCGGAATTACTATTACAGCAGGTTCCGGTGGTAGTGGAGGAGCCGGTTGTGCAGGAGGAGGAGGTGGTGGAACAGGTAGTTCCATTACCTTTTCAATTACCTCTGCCGGTTGCGGAGGGTCTGGGGGTAATGGAGCAATTACTTTTAGTTCTTTAGGTGGTGATGGCGGCACCGGTTTATTCGATTTTGTTTTTTGTGCCACTACATGTACCGAAATGGTACACACAATGAGCATGATCAGCAGTTTTTTCATAATTAAGTTTTTTACTGAGATACAGGGGCCACAAAATTCCATAAAAAAAGCCCTGTCAAAAAAAATGACAGGACCTGTAGCAGTTAGTTTTGGGTAAACAACTTTGCATAATAGAAGTTGCTGATTTGTGATTGTCAGTTGTTTAACAACCAGCCCCGGCTCAGGACAACCATCTTAATGAAATTGCTGCATAAAGAGGATAAGTTTATATAAGCAGGTTTGGGTCATACTTAAAAAAATTTAATCATGTCCGGGAAAATAGACATACCAGTACTATAAGAAGCTGTTAAGTATTAAATTGCATCAATTTTAAAAGTATATGTGGAGCATTTGTAAAAAAGAACTACAACAGTTTTTCAGTAACCTGACAGGTTATATCACTATTATCTTGTTTTTATTGGTAAATGGTATCTTTCTATTTATACTTAATGACAGCAATATTTTTGATTATGGGTATGCTTCCCTGGATAAATTTTTTGAATTGGCCCCCTGGATACTTCTTTTCCTGGTACCTGCCATTACCATGCGTACCCTTGCAGATGAATTTAAGGCAGGCACATTTGAAATTCTGCAAACCATACCATTAACAAAATGGAAAATTGTTTTGGGTAAATATATTTCTATACTCATCGTTTTGCTGTTTGTAATAGTCCCTACTATTATTTATATCATTACCATTAAATCATTAAGTGCAGCAGGTGGAATTGATGGGGGTGGTATTTTAGGAAGTTATATCGGTTTGTTTTTTTTGGCCGCCGTATTTGCTGCCATTGGATTGTGTTGCAGCGGGTTTACCGGTAATGCTGCAGTTGCTTTTCTGATAAGTACTTTTTGCTGCCTGATTTTATATTTTGGATTTAATGCATTAAGCAAATTGCCGTTTTTTGCCAATGGCTACGATTACTATATTGAAATGCTGGGTATTGATTTTCATTACCGCAGTATGAGCCGGGGCGTATTGGACAGCCGGGACCTCGTTTATTTTATCAGTGTAATATTTATATTTTTATTAATCACCGTTAAAAACCTGCATAAAAAATAGGCCTTACCCCTTCCCTGTAAGGGGGAGAGGTGTTGCAAAGAACAAAGCGAAAATGAAAACGATTTTTAGTAAAATATGGAAAAGTAAATTTTGGTTATTAATAACCATGATGCTGTTGGTTTCGGTTAACTGGCTGGCATCCCGGGTTCATACCCGGATAGATTTTACCAATGAAAAAAGATTTACACTTTCACCGCCAACAAAAAAGATATTAAAAAAACCGGATGATGTTATCCGGATAGATGTTTTTTTGAAAGGCGATTTCCCCAGCGGGTTTAAAAAATTAGCCAACAGCACCGGCGAGGTTTTACAGGAATTTAAAGAAACAGCAGGCTCTAAATTACTGTATAGGTTTATCAGTCCGGAAGAAAATGTGGAAGGAACCAATGTAAAATGGTCAGATTCACTTTCTGCACTTGGATTTTATCCGATCAACTTAACCTCTCAGGTTAAGGCAGGGCAACAGCAACAAAATATTTATCCTGTTGCATTTGTACATTATAAAGATGAAGTAATGCCGGTAATACTTTACCAGGGAAAAACAAAAGCCATAACTTATCCTGAAATAAACAGTGCAGAAGCATTGATGGAGTTTAATTTTATCAGTGCTATTGATAAACTGTTACAAAAGAACAAACCTGTAGTTGGTTACTTAACAGGTAATGGCGAACCAACCGGTTATAATGTGGAGGACCTGGTAAGAAATACGCTGCAACAGGAGTATCAGTTTTATACGATTAATCCCAATATACAACCCGCCATACCGCAGGAATTTAATGTACTGTTTATTGTTAAGCCAACCCAACCCTTTTCTGATGTGGCCAAACTAAAACTTGACCAGTATATAATGCATGGCGGAAAAATTTTATTCTTTATTGATAATTTAAATGCTGAACTTGACAGCCTCCAAACTAAAAAAGGAGAAGTAGTAGCCTATGACAGGGGTCTGGAGCTGAATGATATGTTATTCAAATACGGGGTTAGGGTAAATCCTGACCTGATCATGGACCTGCAATGCGATTTTCTTCCTTTTGATGTAAGTGGCAATGGCCAGTTTGATCTGTTACCCTGGAATTATTTCCCGGTTTTTCAATCAAAATCAAATCATGTAATAAATAAAAACTTAGGTTTTGTTAGTGGCAGGTTTGTAAATTCTATAGATACCGTTGAAGCAGAGGGTATTAAAAAAACGGTGCTGTTAAGCTCTTCATCAAATGCAAGAACTATTGGTACACCTGCTTTAATAAGTGTTAAAGAAAATATTGATGCTGCCGACCATGAAAAATTCAGGAAATCAAATGTTCCTGTTGCTGTTTTACTGGAAGGGAAATTCGGGTCACTTTTCTCCAACCGGTTATCCGGGGCCATGAATGATACTTTACAAAACAGCGGCACCGTATTTTTGCCACAATGTATTACCGGTAATAAGATGATCGTTGTTTCAGATGGAGATATCCTCTTAAATTCTGTAGTGAAAGGAAACCAGGCCATACCTATGGGAATGAATCCCTTTACTTTCGGATCTCAGCGTGAATTTACATTTTCCAATAAGGATTTTTTACAAAACTGCCTTGACTACCTCATCAACTCCTCCGGCCTTTCCGAAGCAAAAGCAAAAGATTATACATTGCGATTGCTGGATAAGAAAAAAGTAGATTCAGAAAAAACCACCTGGCAGATCATAAATATTGTGGTACCTGTTTTGCTGGTTTTGCTGTTTGCCATGGTTTATCAGTTTATAAGAAAGCGAAAATACACAGTTAATTAAAATGGATAAAACACAATTGATATATATCGTTTTCAGTGCAGTGATAATCGTTGCTTTAATATTTGACCTTGGCCTGCTCAGTAAAAAAAACCAGGTGGTAAGTTTAAAGGCGGCCCTGGTACAAACTATTTTCTGGGTTGCTCTCTCCGTTGCATTTTGTACATTTATCTGGTACGAAAACGATGGGGGTAATGGTAAGGAAGATGCTATTTCTTATTTCTCGGCTTATTTATTGGAATGGTCACTTTCCATTGATAATATTTTTGTTTTCATCATCATCTTTTCATTTTTTAAAGTAGAACCTAAAAATTATTCCAGGGTATTGTTGCTGGGTATTTTAATGGCCATTGTTTTCAGGATCATTTTTATTGCTTTAGGCAGTGAATTGGTAGCCAGGTTTGAATGGGTAATGTATATTTTCGGTGTTTTCCTTTTATACACCGGTATTAAAATGTACAGCAGTAAACAGGAAGCAGAATTTAACCCCGAAAATAACTGGTCGTACCGTTTCATGAAAAAGTATATGCGGATCACCAATGTAGAACCCGACGGCCGGTTTATCATCACGCATAATAAAAAAGCATATTTTACAACATTGTCGGTAGTGGTTATTATGCTCGGATTAATTGATATTGTTTTTGCAGTAGATTCTATTCCTGCTGTTTTTTCAATTATTCCCGATCCCAATAAAAAATTACTCATCTACTCATCCAATATTTTTGCTGTCCTTGGCTTGCGGAGTCTTTTCTTTTTATTAAGGGGCGCAGCCAGTAAATTTGATTTTCTGCAACAGGGTATTGCCATTGTATTGTTATTTATAGGTATAAAAATGCTGATAACAGAATGGATTCATATTCCGGTTTGGGTATCCTTACTGGTGATCATAGTTTGTATCTCCGGTTCAATTTTTTATTCTATTTACCATAAACGAAAAGGTGTTCCGGAAGATATTGATAGTAATTAACGACTAATATTATTTGATTTGTATACAATTTCGGAAATAGCAACTGCCATTAAAGCCCAAATATTTGCAAAAAATGTTGAGGATCATATTGAGCATATCCTGCTTGATAGCCGGAAATTATTATTCCCTTCCACTTCTGTATTTTTTGCATTAAGCGGCCCAAGGCGCAAGGGTAATTTATATGTGGAAGAACTCTATAATAAAGGGGTCCGCTGTTTTGTTGTTGATGAATTTTTCGGTGAGGAGGAATTACTGAAATTTCCGAAAGCAGCATTTTTGCAGGTAACAGATGTATTGCAGGCATTGCATTTGCTAATAGCCTTTCATCGCCAGCAGTTTGCCATTCCTGTAATTGGTATAACCGGCAGTAATGGAAAAACCATTGTTAAAGAATGGCTGTACCAGTTACTCCAGCATGATTATAATATTGTACGCAGTCCTAAAAGTTACAATTCGCAAATTGGTGTTCCTTTAAGTGTATGGCAAATGAAACCCGATCATACGCTGGGTATTTTTGAAGCCGGTATATCACAACCGGATGAAATGCACAAGCTGGCAAAAATAATTGTACCAACCATTGGTATTATTACATCCATTGGTGAAGCACACGGCGAAGGGTTTTTAAATATCCGGCAAAAAATAAATGAAAAACTTAAACTTTTTATAAAGTGCGGTTTGTTGGTTTATGGTGCCGATGATCCGGATCTGAATGAAGCGGTAAGCACTTTTAAAAATAATGTTCGGTCAGGAGATGACTTTGAACTATTCAGCTGGAGTAAAAAAGAAACGGCAACCCTGCAGATACTAGCTGTTGAAACAACAGGTTTGCAAACTTCCATTTCGGCCCAATGGAAAAATAATGCTGTAAATTTCAGTATTCCTTTTATTGATGTTGCAGCTGTTGAGAATGCAATTACCTGCTGCTGTGTTTTATTGTACCTGGGTATTGATGTAAAGATTATTGCAGAGCGGATGTTGCAATTAAGGCCCGTGGAAATGAGGTTAGAATTAAAACAGGGAATAAACAATTGCTCTTTAATAAACGACAGCTACAGTGCCGATATCAATTCCTTAACAATCGCCCTCGATTTTTTACAACAACAGCAACAACATGCTAGGCGTACCTTGATACTGAGTGATATTTTGCAGTCCGGTAAAAGCAGCGGGGAATTATATGCCGGTGTTGCTGCAATTTTAGAGCAAAAAAAAATAAACCGTTTTATTGGTATCGGGCCGGAAATTAGTAAACAGAAAAATGCATTTAAAAATATTGAAGAAACCGTTTTCTTTTCTTCTTCTGCCGAATTCAGACAGCAATTCCACAGCCAGCATTTTTACAATGAAACCATCTTATTAAAAGGAGCCAGGGTTTTTGAGTTTGAACAGATCAGCCATTTGCTGGAAGAAAAAATTCATCAGACTGTTTTGGAAATTAACCTGAATGCTATTACCTATAATTTAAATACTTACCAGCGGTTATTGAATCCGGGGGTTAAATTAATGGCAATGGTAAAGGCTTTCAGCTATGGCAGTGGCAGTTTTGAAATAGCCAACCTGCTGCAGTTTCATCATGTAGATTACCTGGCTGTTGCTTATGCCGATGAGGGGGTTGAGTTGCGTAAGGCCGGTATAACGTTGCCCATCATGGTAATGAATGCAGAAGAAGTAACTTTTGATGTACTGGTACAGTACAACCTGGAACCTGAATTGTTTTCATTCGCTATCCTCACTTCCTTTGATAGCTATTTAAAACAGGGGGGTATTAATAATTACCCCGTGCATATTAAACTGGATACCGGTATGCGGCGTTTAGGTTTTGAACTGAAGGATATTCCGGCATTATGCGACCTGTTAAAAGCTACATCCGTATTTAAGATACAGTCAGTCTTTTCTCACCTGGCGGCCAGCGATTCTGTTTTGCATGATGAATTTACAAATGCACAGGCCAAAGCTTTTTTACTGGGATGTGAACAAATTAAAAAAATAACCAACTATAGCTTTATCCGTCATATTGCCAACACATCAGCCATTCACCGGCATAAAAACCTGCAATTGGATATGATCAGGCTGGGCATTGGTTTATACGGAGTTGATGCGGATCCTGCTATTCAGCAACAATTAAAAAATGTTACCACATTAAAAACCACCATCTCTCAAATAAAAAAAATAAAAGAAGGGGAAAGTATCGGGTACAGCCGCAAAGGAGTGGCAACTAAAGATTCTGTGATTGCAACTGTTAGGATTGGTTATGCAGATGGCTATCCCCGTTTATTAAGCAATGGCATCGGCAAAATGATGGCAAACGGAAAATCATTACCGGTAATAGGCAATATTTGTATGGATATGACTATGCTCGATATAACCGGTGTTGAGGTACAGGAAGGTGATGATGTAATTGTTTTTGGAGCAGCATTGCCGGTCAGTGAATTGGCAATCCTGGCCCAAAGCATCCCCTATGAGATTTTAACCGGTATCTCCCAACGGGTAAAACGGGTTTATTATGAGGAATGAGCCCGATAAAAAATATATTTTAATTCGAATATATTTTTTGAGTAAATTTAATCTATAATTTATTATTGTTCCAATAATAGACACTTACAGAAAAAACTGTTTTTTTAAATATTACAGCGTTTGACTTTTTTCCAAATGTATTTATATAGCAGGAATAGAAATTGCGAAAAATAACCGGTTTGTGGTATTGCAGTATTTATAATTGTTTTATACATTTATTAAATGGTGCCTCATTTGATGATCATAATTAATTTAATTCATGCTTTTTCGGGCTCCTGAATACTAAAGACTGAGTTTTACCTGATCTACTTTCATTATCCTGTTAAATGATCACGTCCCATGAATAAACTGCAGTATTAAACGTAAAGGAATAGTTATAAAAATTCCATAAATAAAAATTCTTCAATGGAAATCTCGGTATTGGAAAAACAAAGCATGCTTTTACAAAACAGGGAAAGGGTATTATCAGAAATGAAAAAATATCCGAATGTGGTTAGTGTGGGTGTAGGATTAAAAGAGGTCAATGATAAACTCACCGATGTTCTTTGTTACCGTGTGTATGTTAATGAAAAAAAACCGGCTGAACTGTTGAAAGCGCATGAAAATATCCCTGCAGTTTTTGATGGCTTCGTTACCGATGTACTTTCTCATGGAATAGTAGAAGAGGCTGTGGATCTTAAACCCATCCGTCCTTTAATAGGAGGCATCCAGATAAAGAATAGCAACTATAACCAGGAAAAGAAAGAAGATGAAAGGATAAGAGGTGGCGGAACATTGGGGTGCCTGGCTATTCTGAATGATGGTTCCGGGAAGATTGTGGGGCTGACCAACCAGCATGTCACTGCCATGAATACTGAAGACAATGATCCTGTGCTCATAAATAAAATAGCTCAACCCTTTAAACATATTTGCTGTTGCTGTTGCGAAAAAAATATCATCGGGCAGGTACTGAATTCAAAAAAAGATTCAAAGGTAGATTGTGCCATCATTGAGTTTCATGATGATATTTTGAACGGCATACAGAGTGGTGGCACTTTAGCGGAGATCCTCGGGATTGGCAAGATCGATGGGAAACAGATCCCGGTCAACGGTACTAAGGTAAAAAAAAGAGGAGCAGGTACAGGATACACTGAAGGTATTGTAAAAGATGTGGCTTTTGATGACCAGCAGATCCTTATTGAGCCGGCAGAAGGTTTTGAAAAATTCGCAGATTTCGGTGATTCCGGATCCGTAGTTTTAACCGAACAAAACCGCGTGATCGGTTTACTATGGGGCATCAAAAGAGACAGGCTCCACATTCCTGGCGAACCAACTTTACTTCATCAAACAAAAGCACACCCACTTTTTCCCAGGCTGCATGGAATTGTTTCGCCTATTGATCTTGTTGAAGAGGCTATGAATATTAAAATCCCTGCTAAACCCGATGCAAAACCCACCATCTCGGTGCTTCCTCCTGACGAGTCAAAGACTTATATTCTTCCGAGTATTTTGGCCGG
>JAYTOF010000163.1:0-1667 GCA_043747955.1 Chitinophagaceae bacterium | reverse complement strand
TGTTGGAGGCGGTTGAAAACGGCAAAAACGATCTTACCGATGCCGAAAAGAAGGCCGTCGTTGCAGAGGCTAAATTCTTAAGAGGTTTCTTTCATTTTTTGGCTGCCCAAATGTGGAAAACAGCCCCACTGGTAACAGAAACAGCAAAAACGCTTCAACAGACTTATAAGAATAGCGATCCAGCAGCTCTTTTGCAGGCTTGTTTGGATGATTTCAAGGCTGCGGCTATTGATTTGCCATCATCATGGGATGACGCCAATACCGGCCGGGCTACCAAATGGACAGCACGGGCATACGAAGGAAAAGTAAATGTATGGATGAAAAAATGGAATGAGGCTGTTGCTGCTTTTGAAGATGTTGAAAAAAATGGAGCATACGATTTATTACCCGACTATGAAGATGTATTTGCTTCAGCAAAGGAAAATAATAAGGAATCAATTTTTGAAGTTCAGTTTGGCGGACCTTATTCAGACGATAACAGCTGGATATTGGACGATAACGGAAATGAAGACTTTAAATCTACCCAGGGTACCGCTCGTATCTGGTTCTTTAATGCACGTATAAATGGCGGCGGGGTGCGCTGGTATGTACCCACCAAAAAATTGAAAGCTTTGTTTGATGAAGAGCCGGGTGACAAAAGGTTGGATGCAGCTTTGTATTATAAGGAGGGCGAAGACTTTACCGCCTATGATGGCGGAGGCGTAACGCCAGGCGTATTTACTACGGCCCTTCCGCCTGCCCCTACATCACAATCACCTACTGGCCTTGCCATTAAAAAATATATGGGCAGTAAAAACACCGATCCGGCATTTTATAGAAATGGTGTTACGTTTAACAATGAACGCTTTCTCAGGTATCCCGAAGTATTATTATTACACGCCGAAGCTTTATTAAATGGTGGCGCGCCTAAGGGCATAAGTGTTTATCAAACTGCGGATGCCTGTATAAACAAAACAAGGAACAGGGCCGGATTAAGTAATTTGTCCGGAGCTACGTTAACGCAACTTCAAAAAGAAAAACAAAAAGAGCTTTGTTTTGAACCGGCCCGGTATTTTGACATGATTCGTTGGAGTATCGGTGGGGCAAAAATTTTCCCTTTCCCGCAGGCTGAAATTGACAGAAACCGTGGAGGGTTGGTGCAAAACCAATAGCAGAGCGAATATTCTGGATTAGACTTACATTTTTTTGGATAGCAAGCAATTGTTTTTTAAAAGCAACAGGCAGATTGAAATCTGCCTGTTGCTTTTAAATGGAACCGGATTATTTACGAACTTTAAAGGGTAAAAACAATTCGACATTAAAACAATCTCATAGCAAAAGCCCTGTCAATGAAGGAGCCACCTGCAGATAAATGATGCATTGCTTAACATATCATTCCTTCATCAGGATGACAATATCGTTGTAATGCCTATCCGGTATAAAATGATTTATGCAATTGGTAAATTAAAATTTCCTATGTATTTCAGAGTTAAAATAGCTTGTCTGTTTGTAATACTTTTTTCTGTTTCTGCCTGTAAAAAAAACAATACAGTTTTCAGGGAAATCAGTTCCTCTGAAAGTGGTATTGATTTTAATAATAAACTCAACTATACAGATTCTCTTACCGTGCTGGATTTTGAATACATGTTCAATGGAGCAGGTGTTGCATTATGTGATATTAATAACGA
>JAYTOF010000162.1:0-9836 GCA_043747955.1 Chitinophagaceae bacterium | reverse complement strand
AAAACAAAGGGCACAATTGTACAAACAATATATCGGCTTTGTATTTCAGCAATATCATTTAATTGATGAATTAACCGTGTATGAAAATATTGAAACACCTTTAATATACCAGGATATTAAATCTTCCGAAAGAAAGGCAATGGTGGCAGATATACTTGACCGCTTTAACATTGTTGGTAAAAAAGACCTGTTCCCCACGCAACTTTCCGGAGGACAACAACAGCTGGTTGGTATTGCCAGGGCACTGATAGCGAAACCAAAACTTTTACTGGCAGATGAACCTACCGGGAACCTCAATTCAAAACAAGGTGAAGAAATAATGAATTTATTCCGTGAATTAAATGGGGAAGGGGTTACGATCATACAGGTAACACATTCAGAAAAAAATGCAGCGTATGGGTCAAGAATAATTAACCTCTTAGATGGCCGGGTTGAGCTTTAATAATAAATAACAAAAAGTAACAAAGATGAAAATAAAAAATGTATGGATGTTTTGTGTATCAATATTAATAACCTGTACCGGTGTTCAGGCACAAAACAACAGTTCAAAATTAACATTGCAAAACTGCCTGGATATTGCTATGGCAAATAATATTACCCTGAAACAAAATGAATTGCGGGCGCAGGCTGCTAAAATAAATTTAATCCAGTCAAAATACAACCGGCTTCCCAATATTGAGGGTAGTGCCGGTTATGGAATAAACAGTGGCCGCAGTATTGATCCGTTCACCAACAGTTATAACAATCAGCAACTATCTTCATCCAGTGCCGGCCTGTCTGCATCAGTCCCTGTATTCCGGGGATTTCAGATTCAACATGCTGTTCAGCAGGCTTCATTTTCTTACCAGGCATCAACATTGGAATTACAGCAGGAAAAAGATAACCTGACCCTTAATGTGATCCTTTCTTTTTTGCAGCTGATGAATGATGAAGATGTATTGGCGGTTACAAAAGAGCAAACTATAGTAACACAAAAGCAATTGGAGCGGCTGGAGTTACTTAATAGGGAAGGGGCTATCGCACCTGCGGTATTATTTGATATGAAGGGGCAATATGCAGCGGATCAGCTGTCAATAATTAATTCATCCAGATCACTTGAAATGGCAAAATTAAGCCTGGCGCAGTTCATGAACGTGCCTTATAATAAAGCTATGCAGATCGACCGGGATGGTTTTGATGCGGCAATGTTATTGTATGATGGGACTGTTGAAAATATTTACAGTACTGCATTACAAAACTTCGCCATTGTAAAAGCCACTGATCTGAGAACAAAAGCCGCATCTAAAGCAAAAAAAGTTGCGGCAGCAGATTTTTATCCAACACTATCTGTTTTCGGTCAGCTGGGTACTAATTATTCAAGCGCCGCCACAACTTTAACTGCAACAGGAAGTATGGATGTGGCAACCAGTGACTACGTACTTGTTAACGGAAATAATCTTCCGGTTATAACCAAACAAACAAATTATACAAGCTAGAAAATTAATTTTTTCAATCAGTATAATAATAACCGGGGTACGTATATCGGCCTTAACTTAAGCGTTCCCATCTTTTCTTCTTTTCGGTCAAGGACAAATCTAAAGCTGGCCAGGACAGAAGAAAAAAGAACTGGGTATATTGCTGAAGATACCAGGATGCAATTGCGGCAGGCAATAGAAAAAGCTCATTTAAATATGACCACTGCTTATGATAAGTATGCAGCATTGCAAAACCAGGTTACAGCTTATCAGGAATCATTTCGTGCTGCAGAAATACGTTTTAACCTGGGTGCTTTAAACAGTGTGGAATATTTAATTGTAAAAAATAATCTCGACAGGGCTTCTGTTAATTTAACGATAGCACGATATGAATATGTTTTGCGTACCAAGGTGCTTGATTTTTACCAGGGTAAATTGAAATAAAGTATAATAATTCTTTGCTCATATAAGGAACCATTAATTTGAGTTATATAAATGTATTTTCTTATACTGTACCAGATGCCGGCCACCAGGCGGCATTTTAATTGATGATAGCCGGTCCAAAAGCGTTGGCTGATTTCAGTTTTAACCGGCAGCTATCGGTTCTGCTATACCGGTATAATGATCCTGTTTCCGAATTTTTATTTTTAAATTGTTATGATTTTCAAAATCTAAAATATATCTTTAGCATGGCAGAAAGATCATTCGTGACCTTTTATCCGAAAAACAGAAACAGGCTTGAAACAATATAACTAACATCGCTTTATTTTTCTTATTCCATAGGCAATAATTATTTGTTCATTAATTTATAAAAAAATGAATGCATCTTCTTTACTAAAAGCAGGGATACTCTCATTGGTATTGGTATCGGTATCAATAATAAGCTGGGAACTTTACGTCCGCAATAAAGGTTTTGATGCCTCCTTTGATGATGATCCGGCGCTTTGGTCGGATAAAAGAAAAATGGTGTATGAACCTGCCGGTAAGGCAACCGTCTTCATCGGCTCATCCCGTATTAAATTCGATCTTGACATCAATACCTGGGAGAGCATTACCGGAGATCACGCTATTCAGTTAGCCTGCGTAGGCAGTAATCCTATTCCCATTCTGGAAGATCTTGCCAATGATGAAAATTTTAAAGGAAAATTAGTGGTGGATGTGACCGAGGGATTATTTTTTTCCACGGCTCCGGGAAATGTAAAAAGGCCGAAAGATAATATGAAATATTTCAGGGAATGTACACCCGCACAGCAGGCCAGTTTCCATATTAATCATTTACTGGAATCGAAGTTGGTTTTTTTAAATAAAGAATGGCTTTCGATGGGTGCACAATTAGATAACCTGGATATTCCCGACCGTAAGGGGGTATATAATTTTAAAGGGTTCCCATCCGATTTTGGCAGGGTCAAATTTAACCGGCAGGAATACATGACCGATAAATTTTCAGCAGATACTGTTTTGCAAAATAAAGTAAAAGCCATTTGGGGTATTTTCATAAAAATGAGTAAAGAGCCTCCGGCAAGTGGTACTAAAATGGATTCCATTCTATACGGGGTAAAAATAGCTGTTGATAAGATCAAGGCCAGGGGCGGACAGGTATTGTTTGTACGTACACCATCCAGCGGCCCTTACTATCATATGGGTGAAAGTAAGGTCTTCCCAAAAGAAAAATACTGGGAACCGATACTCTCTTTGACGGGCTGCCCCGGTATTCATTTTGCCGATTACCCGGCAATAGATCATTTTGTTTGTCCCGAATTTTCGCACTTAAGCCAGTCTGATGCAATTGTGTTTACAAAAAATTTCATTAAAATTTTAACAGAAGAAAAAGGGTGGACGTTTCCAAAAATGAATACAACCTTAAAATAATTTTCAACCATTAACCTTACTGCTTTATGGTATTTAACTCTTACACCTTCATCGCCTTTTTTATCATTATGCTCATTTTGCATAACCTTCCTTTTACATGGAAAGTAAAAAAGGTAAACCTCTTGCTGGCCAGTTATGTTTTTTATGCAGCCTGGAACCCGCCTTTCATTTTATTATTATGGCTTTCAACCGTGGTTGACTTTTTTGTAGGACGGGCATTATATACACAGGAAAATAAACACAAACGGAAAGTATTGCTGGTGGTAAGCCTGATCGGTAACCTGGGTATGCTTTGTTTCTTTAAGTATGGCACTTTTTTATTAGAAAATTTTACGCACCTGGTTAATTTACTAGGCATGGATTTTCACCCTGCTAAACCAAATATTATTTTACCTGCCGGTATTTCTTTTTATACGTTCACCACTTTGTGTTATACCATTGATATGTATAAAAAGAAAAGTGAGCCGGTAAAATCAATGCTTGATTTTTCATTGTTCGTTACTTTCTTTCCTCACCTGGTGGCAGGTCCCATTGTTCGTCCTCCGCAACTGGTACCGCAGTTTGAAACAGAACGCAAAGCTTCACAGTTACAATTAATGCAGGGTTTATTATTGATTTCTCTGGGCTTATTTATGAAAGTGGTGCTGGCCGACAGTATGCTGGCCCCAACTGCCAATAATATTTTTGGCCCCGGTGGCCCCTTAAAAACACTGGATGCATGGACGGGTGTGCTCGCTTTTTCTGGACAGATATTCTGCGACTTTGCCGGATACTCAACTTGTGCCATTGGCGTAGCATTATGTTTGGGTTTCGTATTGCCGCATAACTTTTTATATCCCTATGCAGCTATCGGGTTTTCCGATTTCTGGCGAAGATGGCATATCACTTTATCGGCCTGGCTCAGGGATTATTTATACATCCCGCTGGGTGGTAACCGGCATGGGAAATACAGGACCTATATCAATTTAATGATCACCATGCTGCTGGGAGGCTTATGGCATGGCGCCAACTGGACCTTTGTGGTTTGGGGCGCTTTGCACGGGGGATATTTATGGGGTGAAAAAATAATACAGGACTTTCGTAAAAAGCCTGTCATCATACCCATGGAGGGTGTGCCTTCTGCTGAAGTGGGTGTGTTGGGAACCATCCCCAAAGAATTCAAAGAAAAGACTTTTCGAAATTTCATTTATGCCATGATCACTTTCTTCTTTATTAATGTAACCTGGGTATTCTTTCGTTCACCGGATTTTACTTCGGCATGGCACTTACTCAGTTCTATGTTTTCCAGTGTACCCAAGGCAGAAGCCTACCTCACCACATTGAGCATCATAAAAGTGATGGTGATTGTGACCGGCCTAGTTGCCTTTCACTGGATGATGCGAAACACCAAGGTACTGACAGTGACTGAAAAAATGCCCTGGTGGTTGCTGGGCATTTTATGGGCAGTCATATTATTATTGCTGATCTGGAGCCAGGAAAGCAGCAGTTCGTTTATTTATTTCCAGTTTTAGAGAACCAGGATATTCACACCAAAATCAATTTACTTAAAAACAGGATCCTGCTTTGGCAGGATCTTTTCATATCATTTTTTTGATCAGCTTTCCCAGCATCATCAGTCCATAATCTGTATCATCATTCCAGGGTTTGCCAAAGCTGATGCGGATGCAGTTTGAAAAATTATTACCTGCCGAAAAAATTTTGCCCGGTACAATGGATATATGATGTTTCATGGCTTCAGTTCGCAGCTTAAAGGCATTTACTTTTTTATTAAGCTCCAGCCAGAGTATAAATCCACCATGCGGCCTGGATACTTTTGTATCGGCCGGAAAGTATGTAATGATTGCCTGAACATACCGTAAGCTTTGTGTGTGTAAGGCTTTACGCAGGTTTTTTAAATGAAATTCATAACGGCCATGTTTTAAATAATGGGCAATGGCAGCCTGGGTAAGGGTAGGGCTGCTGATGTTTTGAATTCTTTTTAATTGTTTAACGGCATCAAAAAATTTACCGGGTATTACCCAGCCGATACGGTATCCGGGCGTAAGTGATTTAGAAAGGGAAGAACAGTACATAACCAATCCTTTGGTATCATAATATTTGCAATTTCTCGGTCTTACTTTTCCAAAATAAAGCTCACCATAAATATCATCTTCAATTAAAGGAATGTTGTAACGGGTAATCAGTTCAACCAGCTTTTTTTTATTTTCATCAGTTATGCAACTTCCAAGCGGATTATTAAAATTAGGTATAAACACACAGGCCTTAATGGAAAACTTTTTTATGGCTTTTTGCAGATCATCCAGGTCAACACCCGTTACCGGGTCTGTAGATATCTCAACAACTTTTAATCCCAGGCTTTCAATAAGCTGGTTAATTCCAAAATAAGTAGGGCATTCAACGGCAACCGTATCCCCAAATCCGGTTATTGCTTTTAAACATAAACTTATGGCTTCCAAACAACCTGATGTAACGATAACATCATCGGGTTTTATGTTAACGCCCCAGTTAAAAGCAAGTTTTGCTATTTGTTTACGGAGTTCAACATTGCCCTGGGTGTGCTCATAATCCATACAATGATTGCGGGTATTACGCAGCGCATATATGGCTGATTTGTTGAGTTTGGCTGCCGGTAATAAAGAAGCATCAGGCACAGCCAAAGCAAAATTAGTTACTCCGGTTGTGGCTATATCCGTGTAAATAGAAGCGATCATTTCTTTAATACTTACCTCGTGTGATAAAGCCTCGGGCTTGATGTGGTTAGGCAGTTCGGGAAAACGGTGGTGATTGAAACGTACATAATAGCCCGACTTTGGCCTCGACTCTATAAGTCCCCTGCCTTCCAGATGATAATAAGCCTGGAATGCCGTACCCATACTGATCCCATACTCATCGCTTAAAACCCTTACTGAGGGCAGCTTGTCGCCTATACGCAGTACTTCTTCCGCGATCATTTTTTCCAAACCATCTGCAACCTGTATATACAAATGATCGTCTGAATTGAATGTTTTTTTCATAACGGTTAAATCTGATATAGTCAAAAATACTAAATCTACATCTGTTTTTTACAAAAAAAATGTACAAATTTTGTGCTGTTACAATGAATTCGCCAAATTGCCGGGCCCGGGGGCATTTCAGTTTTAGCAAATATTTACTTTTAATAAATAAAGATGAGCCCATTAAAAATTGTAAACTTTAAACCGGATCATCAGCCATACTTCGAAAAATTTAACCGGAACTGGATAGAGAAATATTTTGTGATGGAACCGGTTGATGAGTATGTTCTTACAAATCCTGAAGAAGCATTGTTAAAAACGGGTGGCGCTGTATTAATGGCTGAATATGACGGAGAGGTTGCAGGCACCGTTGCGTTGCGAAAAGTTGATGATACCACGTATGAATTTACCAAGATGGCAGTTGATCATAAATTTCAGCGAAAGGGAATAGCGGAAGCATTAAGTTATGCCAGTTTTGAAAAAGCAAAGGAACTGGGTGCTGTTAAAGTTATTCTCTTTTCGAACAGTATTTTAACACCTGCCATTCATTTGTATAAAAAGCTTGGATTTACACAGGTGCCTATAGGCATTGGTGAATATAAACGGTCAGATGTGAAGATGGAAATTGTGATTGCTTAAAGAAAACTAAAAAACCGAAGGTCTTTAAACCATTTAACTTTTAAAATTTAACCTTTAAACTTTACATTATGGAAACGATTGCAGGCATCCCCGTACGTAAAATAAATCATTCCCGGATACATGAAGTGGATTTTAATGAACTTGAATTTGGGAAATATATTGCTGACCATATGCTGGTATGCGATTTTGCCCATGGCGGATGGAAACAGCCCCAGATAGTTCCTTACGCCAATCTTTCTTTAAGCCCTTCTGCTTTGGCCCTGCATTACGGGCAAACTGTTTTTGAGGGAATGAAAGCTTTCAGAATGCATGATGGCCGCATCAATATTTTCAGGATTGAAAAGCACTATGACCGTTTTGTAAGGTCTTTGGAAAGAATGTGTATGGCTGTTGTTCCAAAAGATATTTTTATGGAAGGCTTAACACAGTTGATCTCATTGGATAAGGCTTGGGTTCCTGCCAAAGCCGGGAATGCATTATACCTGCGCCCTTTTATTTTTGCCAGTGAAGCAAGGTTTGGCGTAAAAGTATCTGAAGAGTACCGCTTTATAATTTTTACCGGTCCTGTACCTTCATTATATGCAGATCCCATAAAAGTAAAAGTAGAAACACAATATATACGGGCTGCAAAAGGGGGAACAGGTTTTGCAAAATGTGGCGGAAATTACGGGGCTTCATTTCTGCCTACACAAAAGGCAAGGCACGAAGGCTATGACCAGGTTATATGGACAGATGCATTGGAGCATAAGTATATTGAAGAATCCGGAATGATGAATGTGATGTTTGTAATTAACGGCACATTGGTTACCGCTCCTTTATCCGATTCAATACTGGATGGTGTAACCAGAGATTCATTATTAACGCTGGCAAATAATCTTGGGTATAAAACCGAAGTGCGGTCGATAGCAATTGCAGAACTGGAGCAGGCTTTTAAATCCGGAACCATAACAGAGGCTTTTGGTGCAGGTACAGCAGCCGTTGTGGCCCCTGTTAAAACCATTCATATCAATGGCATTGATTTTAGTTTACCAAAATATGATGAGTCCAGGCTCTTGTATAAATTAAAGAATAAATTAGAACAGATTCGTTTGGGAATTGACACAGATGAACATGGCTGGAATTTTATTATTTAATGGCACTGCTAATGTTAATCACTTTGGCACATAATCAAAAACTAATACGGCATTTTCTTCCAGGCTGGCGCTGGAAAATAATTCATACCGTTTTTTGCCTGCATAAATAACGATCAGGGCGGTATTAGGAGGTATGCTGCCCAGGTTTTCGGCAAATAAAATGATCTCGTGCCGGGTTTGTTTTTCATCCAGTTCCAGGGTTATCACAATTGGTTTTTCTGAAAGCCGCTGGTGGCTTAGCAATAACCTGTTGTTATAAAAGATACTTACGGTATCACCGTCAATTAAGGCATTATCGTAAACATTAAGTGTTATCGTTTTAAAATTCACTTCCAGGTGGCTCTGCTCCTTATTTTTTCGTTTAGCCAGTTCACGCGGAATTTTTATACTATCCGCGTTATTTAAAAAAGCCGGAAGTAAAGCTGCAATACTGTCTGTCTTTTTTTCAGGGATGGTTGTTATCGAAGCCGTATCTTTTATTTCTTTTACATCCGGCTGTTTTACGGTTACTATACTGTCCTTATTATTTTCAGGAATGGGAGCATCCGCAACTGTATCTTTTGATTTTTTTACTTCCGGAAAACAATCATACATATCCGGAAGAACCTGCTGGGGCCTGCTGCTGATCTTTTTTAAGTGAACGGAATCCTCCCCGCCACCGGTAAGTAATGAAATTAATATAGATTTTACAACTGAAATACCTTCCAAAACAACTTCACCGTTAACAAAACGTTTCGACAATCTTAACCGCATCAGGAAATGTGCTTCGCTGCTTTCAATAAAAGACATGCCCTGGAACAGCCATTCATCGTTCTTTTTATCATAGCGTCCCTGGAAATAAGCTTTGCAATAACTTCTTTTATCTCTCTTTACATAATCCCAGGTATATCCGCATAATTTATCCCCTTTCTGCATGATGTTCATTTGGAGGAACTGGTCATCGCCAAGATCACCTTCCCAGGTACCTGTAATATTCTGTGCAGGTAAACAGGTAGTGGTTACAACCAAAAGTAAAAAAATAATATAGCGTATAGAGCGGATCATCTGAATAAATTTACAGCAATAATGTTTACTTTCCTAACTTGAATTGCCGGAAGTTTTACGGCTGTATTCTGAATCCATATAAAAAAGGATCAGTACAAACTGGCAATAATGCCTGGGATCCTTCCATCTGCCCTTGCATACCAATCAGATGTTGGTGCGGGAGAAGGGTATTACTTTTTTTGGATTTGGATTTAAAACAGTTATCCTGTATTACAAACAGATTAATTTTTAAACTATCAGCATCAGTTCTCTTACACTTTTCAAATATATTTCTTCCTGGTCTTTAAAATTGATGCAGCCTTTTTGAAAATTGCTTTTTTTAAAAGCCCTTTATACCTGGAATATAGTGTTGGGTAAGAATAAATGACAACACGGCAGTACAGTTCATGTTGTGCGTTCGTTTTTATTTCTTTATAGGTTTCATTATCTTTCTTAATGTCTTGACCCACCAGGTCCAGTCACTGCTTTTTTTGTTCACTGAAAAATGATTTTCCATTTTGTCAAATACGTCTTCAATATAAGCATTGTGCAACCACCGGATTGCCAAAGCCCATTTTATTGTTGCTGAACCAGTTGTTGTCATATCAATAATATGAGAAAGTTCTGTTTTGTTACTTTCTAACTCCGTCAGGTAAAACTTATGAAAACCATTATAACCGGGCAGGTCAAATTGAAATGTTATTGAATGGTCTTGCTGATAATCT
>JAYTOF010000161.1:0-11845 GCA_043747955.1 Chitinophagaceae bacterium | reverse complement strand
CCCTATAATTCTACCGTTCATCAAAATCGAAGATAAATTAGAAAATATTAATTTCCCTTCAAACTCAATACAGTTAAGGTTTTAATAAAAAAATCACTAATATTCAGCGCCAGCTACTGTAAAAAATATGGTATTATGTGTTGCATAGTACTAAAATTCTATTATCTTTGTATCAGAAATTGAAAGTAACAGGTAATAAGAGGGTGAAAACCGGTAAATGCGCCCAATTAAATCTCAACTGTCATTTTCTAAAAAAGTATAGTCATGAAAAAAATATTTCCCGAAATGATCTTCGCTTCACCCTCTCCAAAAGGAGAGGGCCGGGGTGAGGTTAAAAATTGAAGCCATGAACATTGATAACACAGCCAGCCAAATGCGTAAGGGAGTTCTGGAGTTTTGTATCCTCTCTATCATAAAAGAGGGTGAAGCCTACCCTTCGGATATCATTGAAAAAATGAAGGCGGCCAACCTGAACATCCTGGAGGGAACTTTATACCCCCTGCTGACCAGGCTTAAAAATGCAGAACTTTTATCGTATCGTTGGGAAGAAAGTACCAGCGGACCCCCACGTAAATATTTTACCCTGACTGAAAAAGGGGCAGGATTTTACAAGGAACTTGAATCGACCTGGTTTGAACTGGCTAATGCCGTAAGGGCATTAACCCGAACCGAAACAGAAATTATTGATAACAACAACTTCAACAACTCACAACCTGCCTGACGGCAGGCAGGTAACAAAAAGTATAGCCATGATTTTTTGTTGGAACCAAATCAACTAACGAAACGAAAAAACTAAAGCCATGAAACAAGTAATAAATATCAACTTCCAGGGACGGGTAGTTCCGATAGAAGTATCAGCATTTGAACTGCTGAAAAATTATACCGAAAGCCTGAACAGGCACTTTGCCAATGAAGAAGGTAAAGAAGAGATCATCAACGACATTGAAAGCCGTATTGGTGAGCTGTTTCAGCAAAGGATAACCAAAGGTGCCACCTGTATTACAGATGATGATGTGAATGCCATTATAAAAAGTATGGGCAGGCCGGAAGAGTTTGAAGCAATGGATGACACTCAAAAGGCTTCAGCTGATTCGTCTTCTTCTGAGCAACAATCAACGGGTAGCACAACAGCAACCGGTAATAAAAGGCTATTCAGAAATGAGAACGATAAAGTATTAGGTGGTGTGTGCAGCGGACTGGCAAACTATTTTAATATAGATGTGGTAATTGCCAGGATAATTTTTGTGGTCCTGTTATTTTCAGGTATCGGGTTTTTAACCTATATCATTATGTGGATAGCTGTCCCCAGCAGTTCTACCCAACAAATTGGTGGCAGCAGGAAAAAATTATTCAGAAACCCGGATGAAAAAATGATAGCCGGCGTTTGCAGTGGCATAGGAAATTATTTCGGCATCAATCCATGGATACCAAGAGTATTATTCCTGTTACCCTTTCTTTCTTTTCTTTCCCGCTGGGGAAATTGGGGTGGCTTTTGGGATTTTGGTGATATAATACGGTTTACTTTCAGCCCTACCTCATTGATTGTCTATATTATTTTATGGATTGTAATACCGGAAGCCTTAACCACATCTGAAAAATTAGAAATGAAAGGTGAGAAAGTGGACATGAACAGTATTAAGAATTCGGTAATGGGAGAAATGAAGGGTGTAGGTAAAAAAGCAGAAAAATTTGGTAAAGAAGCATCGGCTGTGATATCTGAAAAAGCAAGTGAAGTGGCGGGTGATGTAAAAAGTTTTACCAAACGCAGCCGTGGCGGATTAGGTAATGTGATAGCCATGATTATAAAAATATTCGCTTACTTTATTATTGGATGTGTGGGCTTTGCTTTAGTAATGGGCTTATTTGCACTTGCTGTGTTATCAATTGGCCTGTTCCCTTTAAAGGATTTTATTATTCATAACGATTATCAAAACCTGTTTGCCTGGGGTACATTATTTTTCTTTATCGCAGTACCGATCATCGGAATAATAACCTGGATCATCCGTAAAATTGCCCGCTCAAAAAGCAACAGCAAAATCTTAGGCTGGTCATTTGGGGCACTGTGGGTAATTGGCTGGGCTTGTTTTATCCTTTTAATTTCATCTATCAGCAGAGATTTTAGTTATAACAGTAAGAGTCTTACCGAACATGAACTGGTATTAACGAATCCCGGAATTGATAAACTGGAAGTAACTGCCAATTCACCGTTAGAAAAGTACAGACGCAGCAGGTTCCTGAAGTTTCAACCTTTTGAAGGCATACAGGAAGATACCGCCTTTGTTAATAATGTTGATGTGCGTATAGTAAAATCAACGACCGACAGTTTTAAAGTTACCGTTATTAAAATGGCAACCGGCAGATCCAGAAATATTGCTGAAAACAATGCAGCACTGATCCAATACACCGGCGTACAGGCAGACAGTATTTTACAAATGGATAAAGGCATTGCCATCAACAAAACAGACAAGTTCCGTAACCAGAGGATTATATTAACGATCTATGTACCGGTGGGTAAAAGAATTAAAATTAATAAAAGTATCAGTTGGTTTAATAATGTACATATTGGCAGTGAGTGGAACAACAATGACTGGTATTATGATTCGGATGATGATTTAAACGACTGGAAAACCGGCGAAGAATATATCATGAAAGCCGATGGCCGTTTATATAATTTAGATGGAAAACGGGCTGGCAGATCAAACAGAACAAAAGTTACCGTTAACAGCAATGGTGTAGAAGTTATAACCGATAACCCGGATGATAATTACAGGTACAATAACAGTGAGCCAATAAATAAGTTAGACTCCATGAAGGTTAAACTGGAAAAAGAACAGCTGCGGATAAAAGACTCTTTAGAAAAAGCAAAACAAAAGATTGAACAGCAACTGGAAAAAATAAATACTAATGATGAGCCAATGCCCTTAAGTGCACAAATGCCGGTTTATAACCCGATGATGAACATTAATTAATAAACAGGCTTTTTCCAGGGTACTTTAAAATGACAATATGAAAAAGTATTTTATTTTATTTGCGGGGGTCTTTTTTTTGCTGACTGTATTTGCCTCCTGTTTCAGAGATCATGATATTTCTGTTTCCATTTCGGATACTGAAGATGTTTACCGGATGAGTGCAAAATTTAACAGGCATAAAAATAGAGCCGTTAACCGCTTACTTAATGACCGGTTGGGCCTTAATCATTCGGTGTCGTTTAAAAAAACATTAATAGACAGGGAAATAACACTTGATGAAGGATCAACTTTCCATATAACCTCTTATCCGGGGAGGCTGAAAATAAAATTTGATAAAAAAGAAAACTCTGAAGATGCCTACAATGAAGTAAAGGAGCTGTGTGAAGAAATAAAGCAGCGGTTGGCAGAGGGTCAAAATGATGAATAATGTAATTTCATAAAAGAGCGTTTCAATAGTTGAGTTGAAGTTGAAGCAAACAAGGTTCCACCCTGCAAAGGGTGGAATTTTTTTTTGATAAACGCATTTAATATACGTTTTAAGGTTTTACATCCTAAGTGTAAAAAAGCCTGGTAATTAAAACAGGCATGAAAACAATATGCCTTTCTCCAAAAAATTCATGAAATTATAATTATTAAAACAATTATTCAGATACACCGGCAATCAAAATGCAATTTGATTGTTTTTATTTTATCCTGAAAGCCGGTAAAACTTTGAATTTTAATACCGCAATGCTTCCTAACTTCGCATTACAAAAACATTTTAATGAAATCAACTCCTTTTACTCAAAAACATATTGCTTTAGGTGCAAAAATGGCTGAGTTTGCCGGGTATAATATGCCCATCAGTTATTCAGGTATTAATGATGAGCATGCAGCGGTGCGTAATTCGGTGGGGGTGTTTGATGTCAGCCATATGGGTGAGTTTGTTTTAAAAGGAGAAAATGCATTGGATCTTATACAGAGAATGACCAGTAATGATGCCTCAAAATTAACAGCAGGTAAAGCACAGTACAGCTGCCTGCCGAATAATGATGGTGGTATTGTTGATGATCTGATCGTTTATTGCCTTGAAGAAAATAAAGCCTATATGCTGGTGGTAAATGCCGGCAATATTGAAAAAGACTGGAACTGGATCGTGCAGTTTAACGATAAAAATGTAGAGATGTATAATATATCTGACAAAACCTGTCTGCTTGCTATTCAGGGTCCGAATGCAACAAAAATATTACAACCACTTACCGAAATGGATATCATGAATTTAAAATACTATACTTTCAGCAAAGGAACATTTGCCGGCGTTGAAAATGTTTTGGTAAGTGCAACGGGCTATACCGGGGCAGGCGGCGTTGAGATTTATTTTGAAAATAAAAACGGTGATGCTGAAAAAATTTGGGAGGCAATTTTCGAAGCCGGAAAAAAAGCTGATATTAAACCAATAGGCCTGGGCGCAAGAGATACCCTGCGGCTTGAAATGGGCTATTGTTTATATGGCAATGATATTAATGATACCACCTCTCCGCTGGAAGCCGGTTTGGGATGGATAACAAAATTCAGCAAAGCATTTACCAACAGTATGTATTTTGAAAAACAAAAGGCAGAGGGTCTTACCAAAAAATTAGTTGGATTTGAAATGCTGGAAAAAGGTATTGCCAGGCACGATTACGAGATCAGGGATTTTGAAGGTAATATTATTGGTAAAGTAACTTCGGGTACACAATCTCCCACATTGGGCAAAGCAATAGGTATGGGGTATGTGGCAACTGAATTTACAGCAGTTAATAGTGAAATTTATATAAGCGTACGCAATACTTTAATAAAAGCCAAAGTGGTAAAGATGCCTTTTGTATAATTGATGATTTTTTTATCTTACAGGGTCTTCTGTTTAAAAAAGGATATCCGTGTTTAACAAATTATGCTTTATCCTTAATAAACTATGCCTAAAATTCATTTAACATCTTTTATTAATGCCCCGGTTGAAAGAATTTTTGATTTAAGCCGCAGTATAAATCTGCATAAAATTTCTGTTGCTTCAACCAATGAAAAAGCTGTTGCAGGTATACTCTCTGGTTTAATAAATGAGAACGAAACCGTAACCTGGCAGGCAAGGCACCTATTTAAAACAAGGCAATTCACTTCTAAAATTACAGAAATGAAAAGACCGGTTTTTTTTATAGATGAGATGACAAAAGGGGATTTTAAAAGTTTTCGACATGAGCATCATTTTAAACCTGCCGACAACGGAACCATAGTCATTGATATTATTGTGTTTGAAAGCCCTTATGGTTTTGCCGGAAAAATAGTCAACAGCATTTTTCTTAAATCCTACATTCAAAAATTTTTAATAAAAAGAAATGCGGTTATTAAGGAATATGCCGAAACACAAAAATGGAAAGCCATATTGATCTAAATTTAAGCAATGCAAAATAACAAGCCTGAATTATTTACCTGTCTTTCTCCTTCTCTATTAAATTTGTATGAAGTTGATAAAAGCATTGTTGTAATTATTGATGTTTTGAGGGCCACTTCCACCATAGCCACCGCTTTGTACAATGGAGCAAAATCCATCATACCGGTTGACAGCGTTGCAGAATGTATCCGCCTCGGCAAACAGATTGAATGCATTACTGCAGGAGAACGTGATGGTAAAATAGCCGAGGGATTGGAAAACGGTAATTCGCCCTTCGAATACCCCAAAGAATTCATCGGCGGAAAAACCCTGGTGTTAACTACAACCAATGGCACTAAATTATTACAGATGGCACTGGATAAAAACGCAAAAGCTATTATCACTGGATCATTTCCAAACCTTTCAGCAGTTTGTGATTTTATAGTTGCACAAAAACAAAATGTGATATTAGGTTGTGCTGCCTGGAAGAACAGGGTGAATATAGAAGATACGCTTTTTGCAGGAGCTGTTATTCATAAAACAGGAAAACATTTTAATATAAATTGCGACTCTTCCCAAATGGCAACTTCTATGTATGTTGAAGCATCCCCTGATCTGTACGAATTTATGAAATCAAAAAATGCTTCGCATTATCAGCGGCTTTCAGGATTTGGGCTGGAAAAAGATATCCGATATTGTTTAACTGAAGATGTTGCCAACATTTCCGTTATATATGAAGAAGGAAAGCTGATCGCTAAATAATGCCGGAGGAACAGCATTTACCCCTGGCAAATAATTTTCAGTAAACTTCTCTGAACAACACCTCCCTCGCCATTTTTTCGTTAACTTTGCAAATTGCCCTTTTCAGAAACTGATAAACACGTAAATATCCATTCAACTCTGAAATCATAAATTGGCAATTTAAAAATTCGAATGGCATTACCGCACCTTATTAAATATGTTTACAATAATGGCTCCGACGAAGTTATCCGGCGCGGAAAAAAAATTCATTCGATGGGTTTTGTGGAACTGGTAGAGCACGACCAGCTTATGGGTGGGGTTGTGTTCAGGGTAAAAGATGACAGTTACAGTACATTTTATAAGGTATATGTACAAAAGTATAACGATGAAAAATCTATTTCCGTCCGCTGCAGTTGCCCTTATAATATCGGAGATATCTGCCGGCACGAAGCTGCTGCATTAATTCGTTTGCAGGATATGGTTGATAAGAATATGCTGGGCAATACCAGTATACAATACAACCAGCGGCATACAGTGGCAAAAATGAAGCACATTGAATTAAAGATGATCAAGTTATTTTCTTCGCCGGGTATTTATGCCGAAGCTGAAAATATTTTAAGAAGTACCCGGGCAAATATTTTAAAAGCTGCCGATGAACGTGTGGAAGCAGAATTAACTATTGACGGCGAAACTTTTCCATTGGTTATACAAAAGAATGATGAAAGGAACTTTGATACTTCCTGCAAATGCGGCGAAAGCGAACATCCGCTCTGCGAACATAAGACATTATTATTTCTGCAATTGCTGGATTCGTATGGCCCCAATTATTTTGATTCAATCCGAAACTGGGATAAGGAAAAAAATAAACTCCTGCAGATTTATGGCTACTCCCTGGATGACGACCTCGCCAATAAGTTTGAATTCACTTATAAAGACGGTAAACCTTTTTTAAAAGTGCTGGATAGCTCAATAAAAAGAGTGGCACCAGGTGTTCTGACAGCCAAACCGGCAGAGGTTTTTATCGTGCCCGATATGCCTAAGGAAGAAGTAGTATTAGCAGAACCGCCGGCAAAAAAACTGGGAATAGTTTTTAACTTTAATGCGGCTGTTTATCCCTGTTTTGAAGTAGCTGCCATACAGGGGGAAGCAGATGAAGAACAAATAAAGTATGTGGGTAAAGTTGAAAAACTTGATCTTACAAAGTTTGTGGATACCGAAATGTTTAGTGAGGAAGACAAACAGCTTTTACAACAGATCCGAAAACTGCAAGGCTCCGAAATAAATAAATACCTGGACCGCAATTCTCCCTTCAGTGGAATTTGGGAAAATATTATTCATACTGATGGTGATGATCTGCCGGAAGATACAAAAGCACTCATTGCAGAATACCTGCAACCCAAACTGAAAAAAATATTTGAGGAACAGGCAAAAAATAATTTTATTTTCTGCCTGCCGCCGTCAAAAACTTTTACCACCGCTAATCTTCTGGGGATAGAAATAAGCGATCATTTTATTGCACCGGTTTTTAAAGTACTGGCAAAAAATAATCATTATGAAATTGCATGTACGGTAAAAATGCAGGGAGAAGCTGTTCCTTTTACAGAAAACGAATGTACCAGCAGCCTGGTTTTCTTAAGTGACCGGGTATTGTACCTCTGGCAAAAACCTGAAGATGTTTTGCAGGCTGAAAAATTTTTGAAGGAAGGAAATATTAAATTGAGTAAAGATAACTGGGCTGAAAAAATGCAGAAAGTAATTCTGCCATTAACCAGGGAATACCAGGTAGAGTTTGATAAGAGTTTGATAAAGGAAATTAAGAGCGGGGAGCCTGAGGTAAAATTACAATTACAGGAAAAAGGCGACTACCTTGTTTTTCAACCCATATTCAGCTACAAGGGTTTTGAAACAAAGGCATCAGATAAAGAAAGTATTATCATTCCGGATGGCGATAAAATACTGGTGATAGAAAGGAATAAGGAAGCAGAAGAAAATTTTATAAAAAAACTGGAGAACCTTCATTCCCTGTTTGTCAGGCCCGACGATAATAAAAATAACCTGGTGTTAAAAGGACTCGATGTATTACGTAATAACTGGTTCTTTTTATTTGTTGATGCCATGCAGGAAATGAAAATCCAGGTATTTGGTTTTGAAGCACTCCGTAATTTCCGTTTTAATACAGCCCGGCCCAATACACATATACATGTAAGCAGCGGACTGGATTGGTTTGATGCCAAAGTGGAAATAGAATTTGGTGAACAACGTGTTGGAATTGATGATATAAAAAATGCATTGGTCAATAAGCAATCATTTGTACAGTTAGGTGATGGTACTTTGGGTATACTGCCTGATGAATGGCTGAAAAGATATTCACTTTTATTTAAAGTAGGCGATGGCCGCAGCAACCAGTTACGGTTATCAAAATATCACATGAGTGTGATTGATGAGCTGTATGAAAACAGGGATGAAACTGAATTGAGTTTTGAGCTGGATGAAAAATATGAACGCCTGAAAGAATTTAAAAAAATTCCTGAAACCCCGGCACCACAGCATTTACAAACTATTCTGCGTCCTTATCAAACATCGGGTTTTCAATGGTTAAATTATTTAAATGATGTTGGATGGGGTGGTATTTTAGCCGATGATATGGGTTTGGGAAAGACCGTTCAGGCTTTAAGCATGTTACACCATTATAAAGAGATCAATGGTTCATTAAAAGCAATTGTGGTTTGCCCGACCACACTTATTTATAACTGGAAAAATGAAGTAGATAAATTTACACCATCGTTAGGGTGGCATATACACCATGGAAGTACCCGTAGCCGGAACACAGAAGAATTACAGAAACACAATATCATTATCACCACCTATGGTACTTTAAGAAGCGATATACAGTTATTGCTTAAAATTAATTTTGATTATGTAATACTGGATGAAAGTCAGGCTATAAAAAACCCGGCTTCAAAAGTTACGCGGGCTTCCTGTTTATTAAATGCTAAAAACAGGTTGTGTATGAGTGGTACCCCTTTACAGAATAATACATTTGATATTTTTGCACAAATGAATTTTCTGAATCCGGGCCTGTTGGGTAATATGGAATTTTTCAGAAATGAATTCGCGACACCCATTGATAAATTCGGAGAGCAGGAGCAAAAAGAACATTTACGAAAACTACTGTTCCCTTTTATTTTACGCAGAACAAAAGAACAGGTAGCTAAAGACCTGCCTGATAAAACAGAAACCATCCTGTTTTGTGAAATGGAAAAAGAGCAGCGTAAGATTTATGAAGCTTACCGTAACAGTTACCGGGAAAAAATCCTGGGTACCATTGATGATCAGGGTATCGGAAAATCGCAATTGACCATTTTACAGGGACTGATGAAACTACGCCAGATCTGCGATAGCCCTGCTATATTAAATGAAGAAGAAAAGTACCCCAATCATTCTATCAAGCTGGAAGAGCTGGCAAGGGAAATTGAAGAAAATATTGGTGACCATAAAGCATTGATATTTTCCCAGTTTTTGGGCATGCTTGGATTGATAAAAAAGAAATTAATAAAAGATAACATTCCGTTTGAATATTTTGATGGAAGCACCTCAGCACCCGACAGGGAAAAAGCCATTCAGAATTTTCAAAATAATGAAGAGTGCAGGGTATTTCTTATTTCCTTAAAAGCAGGTGGCGTAGGTTTAAACCTGACTGCTGCAGATTATGTATATATTGTTGACCCCTGGTGGAACCCCGCAGTTGAACAACAGGCCATTGACCGTACTCACCGGATAGGCCAAACTAAAAATATTTTTGCTTATCGTATGATCTGTATTGATACGATTGAAGATAAGATACTGCAGTTGCAGGAACGAAAACGTAAATTAGCCAGTGAGTTGATTGCAGATGATGCCAGCTTTGTAAAAGCCCTTTCTAAATCAGATGTAGAGTATTTATTCAGCTAATTTCTGAATACTTTTAATGCCGGTATTCAACCTGCGTTGATCAACAGCAATATTACTTAGGGCGTAATAAAATCTTTTAACCTTTTAAATTCCTTGTTGTGGCTTGACTGAAATAAATTTTTGAAGGCTTCAGTTACAAATTTTAAAAGCGTACTGAATGTACTGCGGTGTGTTGGGGTATAGTTTTTCATAAATCGGATTTTGAACTATAAAAATACAAAAATTTTATATGGTTTGTCAATAGCATTTTTCCTGATTTTTAAGCCCGGTAATTTCCGAAAATGTTTTTAGTTATTTTACGGCAGGACTGTCATAATTACGTTTAAAACGCTTGTTCTTTTTATAATACCTGATAGGATAAATGTCCGGATTTTGCCTGATCTTGCTTATAAAGTTTTTAATGATCTGTATTACCACATAGGTGGTTTGGGTTGGATTGTCGGTTTTATTCATAGAAATCACTTTGTTATGATTGAAACGACAGTGACTGGCAATTATTGTATAAATAGAACCCCTTTTCATTATAAAAGGGGTGTTTGCCGGGTATAAAACATATTTGCCGTTCCGTAGGGATCCGGTCATTTAAAAACTTCAATAGTTTATGAATGCCTTACAATATCCTGATCATTATATTTTTAAAGTAAGCTTTCTGTCCATGGTCCTGTAATGCGATCAGGCCTGTTTTGGCAGTACCATAATCCGGGAAATCTTTCCATTTTCCTGTTACTTTTTTATTAGTCCATGCCTCATCCCATGCCTGGAACTCAACGATCTTTTTACCATTTAACCAATGCTCCACATGGCCTTTATTGAACACAATCTTACTGGAATTCCATTCACCCACCGGCTTCAGCTTTTTCTTACCGTTAGGGATATACATGGCATAATCCGCCCCGGATTTTTGCCATTCTTCGAGTTTTTGCGGAAAGCCAATATCATCTATCAACTGGTATTCCGGTCCGGTTTGGTATGGAGCTGAATATTTTTCTCCCTCCACTACATGGTACATTACACCACTGTTGCCTTCTTTGGAAATTTTCCATTCCCATTTTAATTCAAAATTTTCATAAGCAGCATCAGACACAATATCCCCCCCATGTGCATCAGCGGCAGCGCCCAGGCAAACCATTGCGCCCTCTTCAATGGCCCAGTTCTTTATGGTCCCGGTTTTATTAAAGCCATGCCAGTTGTTTAATGTTTTACCGTCAAACAGGCTTATCCATTTTCCGGGGCCGATTTCCTTTTTATTGTTTAAAATAATAAAAGAGGTACAGGCAATAACAAGTAATGCAATACCCGGAGTTTTTAAAAGATATTTTTTCATAATACTGATTTATTTTTTTATTAACTGCATATTTTCCGGGTTCCATAATATAGCTGTATCCTGGTTGTAACTATCATTGCACAGCAGGGCAGGTGCCGCAGCCCTGTAACCAAACACAGCGTCCTCTGCTACTTTACTTCTGTTCCTTATGGCATTAAAAAAATTTACAAAATGATCATATGGTCCGCCCTTATAATCTTTTTCGGCAGCAAAAGTATATTCCACGGGTGGTAAGATTCTCTTACGGTCCGAAACAGGTGTTCCGGCTTTTTTCATTTGTTCAATATAAAAAGGGTCATCTGATTCAACCGTCTTATTTCTTTTCAGCGTAACACTATCCCAGGTAATATCCATCGACCCCTCACTGCCTACTAATTTTAAATAGGTAGTGCCGCTGGTACCATCAACAAAATTGCAACGCAATGAAAGATTAAAAGGTGCATGTGCTGCACTTTGCGGATAATCAAAAGTGCC